>CAMZLM010000104.1 GCA_947311485.1 uncultured Paracoccaceae bacterium | reverse complement strand
GGCATGGGCGGCCAAGGCCAAGACGGCGCTGGCTAAATTGCCGGATCACGAATTGCGCGGCCTATTGGCCGATGTGGCCGATTTCGTGGTGTCCCGCGTGGTTTGACCCCTGCAAGGTGGTGGGTTTAATCCACCAGTCGGGACAGTTTTGTTGCAAAATTTGCGCGGCCTGATCCGCATTTTTGCGGGTTTCAAACAGGCCCAGACAGGTGGCACCGGAACCGGACATGCGCGCCAGCGCGGCACCGGTTGCGTTCAGCGCATCCAGAACATCGGCAATTTGCGGCACCAGGGACATGGCAGGGGTTTGCAGGTCATTGCGTTGTGCGGCCAGCCAGTCGATGCAGTGTGCCACACCCGTTTCGGTTTCCGGCAGGCGGGTGATGGGTGGATTGTTCCGGTTTTGCATCTGGCCGAAAACCTGTGGTGTGGAAACCCCCACCCCAGGATTGATCAATACCGCAGGTAGATCGGGCAGGGTATGCAGCGGAGTCAAAACCTCTCCGATACCGGACATGCGCAGGGGCGTTCCGGCAACACAGACCGGCACGTCGGCACCAAGGGATAGCTGAGCCTGCAAGGATGGCAATGGCAGCTGCCAGAGGCGGGATAACCCGTGCAACACTGCGGCCGCATCAGCCGAACCGCCGCCAATCCCCGAGGCCACAGGCAGGTTTTTTTGCAGCTGTATTTGCGCACCGGCAGGGGGAAACAGGTTTGCGGCGCGCAGGATCAGGTTATCCGACCCTGCTGACAGCCCGGTCCCAAACGGCCCGCCAATTTCAAGCGACAGCGTTTTTGCCGGGCGGATTGTAAGCCGATCACCCAGATCGGCAAACATCACAATACTGTCGAGCAAATGATACCCGTCTTGCCGCTGGCCGGTGACATGCAGACACAGGTTGACCTTGGCGCGTGCCGTTGTGCTAATTGCCATCTTTCGCGGCTTCTTCTTCTAGCACAACATCCAGTCCGACCTCGAGCTTGCGGCGAATGCGTTCGGCAACTTTGTCATCGGGTTTAAACGACAAGGCGCGGCGCCATTGGAAATTGGCCTCGCGTTTGCGACCAACCTTCCAGTAAACATCGCCAAGGTGATCGGTTATGACCGGATCCAGCGGAACCAGTTCGACTGCGCGTTCCATTGGGGCGACGGCCTCTTTGTATTTGCCGACTGTGTAGAAAATCCAGCCCAGCGAATCGGTGATATAGCCATCTGTCGGGCGTGCGGCCACGGCCTTTTCGATCATCTTTTGCGCCTCTTCCAGACGCTGGTGTTTTTCCACTAAAGAGTAGCCGTAATAGTTCAACACAAGCGGCTGGTCCGGGGACAGTTCCAGCGCCTTTTTGAAATCGGCCTCGGCCTGTTCCCAGTGTTTGGTACGCTCGTTGGCAATGCCGCGGGCGTAAAACAGGAACCAGTGATTTTTGGCAGGCTCCGGAATCAGATCAATCGCGCGGGAATAGGCCGCAGCGGCATCTTCATAGCGTTCCATGCTGCGAAAGACGTCGCCCAAAGACATGTGAATACGCGGAATATCGCCATGCCCACGCGCAAGGTTTTGTAATACCTCGATAGAGGCATCATATTTTTCGGCGGCTTCCAGCGCGTCGGCACGGCCAAGCTCGGCGTTCACGTACATCGGATCATCCGGTGACAGGCTGGCATAGGTTTTGGTGGCCAGATCGTATTGTTTTTGGTCCTTCAAAATTTCCGCAGTTAATAATACGGCTTCGGAATAACCGGGGCGCAGGTATTCGGACAGGCGGGCATAGATCAGGGAATACCGGTCATTCTGTTCACCGCTCAGCACGCTGGACAGGGTAAAAAACACTTCGGCGGCCCCTTCGCGGGCGTTGGTGATGAAATCGTAATCCACCATGCCGCCTTTCGCGATCCGGTCGCGCAAATGCAGGACGCTCGGATCGGCTGTGCCGCGCAGAGCCTTGTCCAGCATTTTCAGGGCATCGTCGTTGCGTTCCAGTTGGGACAGGATTTCCGCATGGGCAATCAGGCTGCCGCGATTGATGCGTAAATTACCGTCTTCTCCGCCTTGCAGGATTTTATCGGCAGTTTCAAAATCGCCTACGACAGCCAGCGCCAGCGCTTTGTGGTATTGGCCAAACAGCTGCATGGCCTTGGGCGAGGTCATGCCGTCAAACCGTTCGATGGTGGCGGTAATTTGCCCTTGGCCCAGCTGCACCCAACCTGACAGCAGTTCAAACAAAAGCGGGCTGAAACGTTGCTCGCTCTTTTGCAAGATGTCTGCGGCTTTGGAGTAGTCTTCCTGTTTGATTGCATCCGACAACAGCACCAAATCGGCGAGCTGGCTGCCCAAAGGGCCGTCGGCGATTTTACGGGCAATCGCGGTGCTGCGCTTTACGTCACCCTTGGCCACATAGGTCAGCAGGGCGTTTTGCAACAAAAACGGGCTGTTGGGATCGCGGGTCAGCGCCAGCGTGTAATAGCGCGCCGCCGCGTCATAGTTATTGTCACGGTTGGCCTGATTGGCGGCGAGGTAGGCCCCCGCCAACCCTTCCGCACGGGCGGTAAATGGCGTTGCGGCGAGCGCAAGGGTGATCCCTAGCGCACCAAGAATGCGTGTTGCTTTGGCTTTCACGAGGAACTGCTCCCTTTGGTCATTTCCTGCTGAATGTATCGCCCGTCGGGGGGCAATACAACTAAGCTTATGGCGGATTTGTTCACAATCGGGAAATCTGGCCGGAAACGGAGTGCCGGAAAACAAAACCCCGGCACGCGGGCCGGGGTTGTTTTCATTACATATTCGGGTAATTCGGCCCTTCGCCGCCTTGTGGTGTTTTCCATGTGATATTGCCGCAGGGGTCTTTGATGTCGCAGGTTTTGCAATGCACGCAGTTTTGCGCATTGATCTGAAACCGCGGGTTGGACCCATCGTCATCGCGGATGATTTCATAAACCCCCGCAGGGCAATACCGCTGCGCCGGTTCCGCATATTCCGGCAGGTTGACACGGATCGGCAGGTCAGGGTCGGCCAGCACCAGATGGCAAGGTTCGTCCTCGGCGTGGTTGGTGGCGGAAAAGCTGACGTTGGTCAGGCGATCAAAGCTGAGCTTGCCATCGGGGCGTGGGTAGTCGATTACCGGATGATCGGCAGCCTTGCCGGTGGATTGGGCATCGTTTTTGCCGTGCTTGATGGTGCCGAACAGCGAGAATTTGAAAATCGTCTGGAACCACATGTCAAACCCGCCAAGGGTCAACCCGCCCAGTGGCCCCAGTTTGCCATTCAACGGCGCAACATTGCGCACAGGTGTCAGGTCTTTGCCGACCGGTCCGCTGCGCAGGGCGCTGTCGAATTCGGTTAGTTCATCACCGGAACGACCGACCCGAATTGCCTCGAATGCGGCTTCGGCGGCCTGACGGCCCGAATGCATGGCATTATGGTTGCCTTTGATGCGTGGCAAGTTCACAAGGCCGGCGTTACATCCGATCAACGCACCGCCCGGAAAACAGGTTTTGGGCACGGACTGGATTCCGCCTTTGGTCACAACCCGCGCGCCATAGGCAATGCGCTTTCCGCCTTTCAGAACCTTGGCAATACGTGGATGATGTTTCCAGCGCTGGAATTCCATATAGGGGAACAAATGCGGGTTTTTGTAGTTCAGATCAACAATATAGCCGACATAAACCTGATTGTTGTCCAGATGGTACATGAACGATCCGCCACCGGTTTTAAACCCGAGCGGCCAGCCCATGGAGTGGGTGACTTCGCCTTCGTTGTGGTTTTCCGGTTTAACTTCCCAGATTTCTTTCATGCCGAGGCCGAATTTCGGTACATCGCACTTGGCATCCAGATCGTATTTGGCAATCACTTCCTTGCCCAATGATCCGCGCGCGCCTTCGCTCAGGAAAATATACTTGCCGTGCAATTCCATGCCCGGTTCATACGATGGGCCGGGGGTGCCGTCCGGGTTCAGGCCGAATTCACCGGCAATCACGCCTTTGACCGCGCCGTTTTCGTCATAGACCAGTTCCGAACACGCCATGCCGGGGAAAATCTCCACGCCCATTTCTTCGGCTTGTTCCGCCATCCAGCGACAGACGTTGCCCATGGAAACGATGTAATTGCCATGATTGCTCAGCAAAGGCGGCATCAGGAATTCCGGTACACGGATACCGCCACCTTCGCCCAGTACGAGAAAATTATCCTGTTTCACCTTTACTGTGATCGGTGCGCCTTTTTCTTTCCAGTCTGGAATCAGCGCGTCCAGACCGGACGGATCCAGCACCGCACCGGACAGAATATGCGCGCCCACTTCAGAACCCTTTTCCAAAACCACCACATCCAGATCCGCATCCAGTTGTTTCAGGCGAATGGCAGCCGACAGGCCCGCTGGCCCGGCACCTACAATCACAACGTCATAGGGCATGGATTCCCGTTCGATTTTAGACATGGCATTTCCTTTGTACGTGGCTGTGTGCAGCTGCACACGGTTTCCCGAATGTGATAATCAGGTCTGCCCCGAAATGGAAAGAAAAACGATGCTTTGCGGGTAAAAAACGTGGCGTAGCCGGAAAACTGGCGAATAATGGACGCTTTTCAGCGGGGAACCCGCAACAGCCCTTGCACGCAAGCCACCGCACTTTTATGCTGCGCTTTCGATTGACGAGATGGACACCTGTACACCATGGAAAAAATTCCAATGACCCCGGCCGGCTTTACCGCCGCTGAAGCCGAACTAAAGCAGCTCAAAAGCAAAGATCGCCCCGCTGTGATCAAAGCAATTGCGGAGGCCCGCGAACACGGGGATCTGTCCGAAAACGCCGAATACCATGCGGCGCGGGAACAGCAGAGCCACATCGAAGGCCGGATCAAGGAACTTGAAGGTATCATCGGGTTGGCGGATGTGATCGACGTGACAAAATTGTCAGGATCCATCAAATTCGGGGCGACGGTTGAATTGGCCGATGAAGATACCGACGAAGAAAAGACCTATCAAATTGTTGGCGAAACAGAGGCCGACATGACCCGCAACAAGATTAACATCAAATCCCCCATTGCGCGGGCCTTGATCGGCAAAGAAGAAGGTGACAGTGTCGAAGTGCGAACCCCCGGCGGTGTGCGTTCTTACGAAGTGCTGAGTGTCAAATATATCTAAACGTCGCGCCGGGTCTGATAAGGACCAAGACACATGCCCAAAATCGCTCCTCCTATCGCGCTGAAACCGGAAAACCCGGGGGCAGAGCTGCGTATTTCCATTGCCTTGTCCTTGGTGTGGGTGCTGGCGTGTGGCCTGTATCTTGCGTTTGTGCCGGGGGCATTTTCAAGCCTGACACATGATCTGGTCGGGTTGGTTTTCCTCCTGATCGGGGTGGTGTTTCCACTGGTTCTGATCTGGACTGTGTCCTATGTGACGCGCTCGATTCGTTCTATTCGAACCGAAGCAACGGTATTGCGCCATTCCATGGAACAGGTCAAATCCGTGCTGGAAAACCGCTCGAATGCGGATAGCTCACAGCTGGAACAACAGCTGGCCCAAATCTCGGCCCTGACCCAACAAACAGAGGCCCGCCTTGCCCGAATGACCCATGTCGATGGTGCCAGCACAGGCGATCCGCTGCCGACACGCACCGATACGGCGGCCTTGGCTGTTCCGCAGCCCGCGCTGCAGGACCAAAACCAGTCCGCGCTTCCCCTCCAAACCCCCGAAGGGCCGGAGCGCGTACCAATCAGCATTGCCGAATTCATCAAAGCCCTGAATTTCCCCGATAACGCCGACGATCGCGAAGGTTTCCGTGTGTTACGCCGTGCTTTTGAAGAACGCCAACTGGGCAAATTGTTGCGTGCCTCACAGGATGTGCTGACGTTGCTGTCACAGGACGGCATTTACATGGACGACCTCAATCCGGATAAGCCGCTCCCGGGTGTTTGGCGTAAGTTTGCTCAGGGTGAACGCGGTCTGGCTGTATCGGCCCTTGGTGGCATTCGGGATCGTTCTGCCTTGACGTTGGCCAAAACCCGTCTGAAGAACGACCCGATTTTTCGCGATGCCA
This sequence comes from uncultured Paracoccaceae bacterium, assembly GCA_947311485.1. Taxonomy (GTDB): domain Bacteria; phylum Pseudomonadota; class Alphaproteobacteria; order Rhodobacterales; family Rhodobacteraceae; genus Amylibacter. Next base: position 24,668 of record CAMZLM010000104.1, on the reverse strand, counting down.
CGCATCATTTCCTGCGTCAGTTCGATTTGATATTGGTCGAATTCGAACAGTCTGCCGAAGATGGCGAACTCCTCGATATGGGCGAAACCCGAACGGCTCGCGCCTTTATGCTTTTGGGCAGAGTCGCGGGATCATTCGATTAAATACTTCTGATTTCCATTTTCCCTAAATATTCCCGCCGGAGGCCCCCCCGCGAAGCGCTCAAAGGGGTGGCGCGCGAGCGCCTCAGTCTGCTTCGATTGCGGATTGCGCTAGGCTCCAAACCTTGCGCATCACCGTTGGTAAATCCGCAGGCCGGAAATTGTTACGCTCCAAAAACACTCCACTGTTCAGCGGGGTTTGGTCCGTAGTCTGCGCCACCCGAACCGTTAAACGTAGATGAAAATGGGTAAAGGTATGGCGCACTTCCTCGCCCAGTTCCTGCCAATTTACATCTGCGGGCGGACATGGCTCCACCGGCGTTTCCGCCCAGTCACTGCCGGGCCAGCCAAGCATCCCGCCCAGCAATCCTTTGTCGGGGCGGCGCTCCAGTAAAACAGCCCCATCCTGGCGGATCACAACATAGGCCACACCGAACCGGATTGGTTTGGTCTTTTTCGGTGTCTTGCGCGGAAAGCTCTGCGCATCGCCCTCTTTGTGGCCAAGGCATCCCTCCCGCCAAGGGCAGAATCCGCAAACCGGATTGCGTGGCGTACACACCGTTGCGCCCAAATCCATCACTGCTTGTGCATAATCACCGGAACGTTTTTCGGGGGTGAGGCGTGCCGCATGTTCCCGCAGGGTTTCTTTGGCACCGGGCAAAGGATCGCTCACACGATGCAGGCGTGCCATCACTCTCTCCACATTGCCATCCAGCACCGTCGTTGGCCGGTCAAAGGCAATCGCCCCGATGGCCGCCGCCGTATAAGGTCCGATTCCCGGTAGCTTCAGCAGCTCTTTCTCCGCCGTTGGAAACATCCCTGCATGCGTTTCGTTTACCACCCGTGCACATTTCAACAGGTTGCGGGCACGGGCGTAATACCCCAGACCAGCCCATTCGGCCATTACGTTGGCATCCTTTGCCGCCGCCAAATCACCGATCGTGGGCCATCGTTGCAAAAATCGCAGAAAGTAGGATTTGACTGTTACAACCGTGGTCTGTTGCAACATGATTTCCGAAAGCCAGACATGATAGGGATCCGGCCTCACCCCCGCCAGCCGGTCGGCAGGGGCCACGCGCCACGGCAAAACACGGGCGTTGCGATCGTACCAGTGCAACAAGGCCGAAGATTTCACTGTCTCACGCAAGTTTTATCGCCTCTGTTTCGTTCTGCTCTGGCATCTGCTACATTGCGGGCTAAGATAACAGACAATTAACCTTTGGATAAACATGCGCCGCCCGAATAGCCAGAAATCTGTTAAAAAAGCTGTTTCTAAACGGGGACGGCGCGGGTTTACCCAGACCGGGGGGATCCTTGGCAGCCAGATTCGCAAGGCATCCGAAAAGCGCGGATTTTCCGAAACCCGTCTGTTAACCCATTGGTCCGAAATTGCCGGCGAAACCGTGGCCCGTATCGCCCAGCCGGTAAAGGTGAGCTATTCTCGCCAGGGGCTGGGGGCGACCCTGACGCTGCTGTGCACCGGTGCCAATGCGCCCATGCTGCAAATGCAATTGCCACAAATCATCAAGCGGGTGAACGGATGTTACGGGTACAATGCTATCAACCGTATTCACCTGACACAAACCGCCCCGACCGGCTTTGCCGAACCGCAAACCGCGTTCCAACAGCCGCCCGCCAAACGGGCCATTCCCCCGCAGGACAAGGCCCGATTGGCCCAAAGCGTAGCCGACGTCGGCGATGCCGGCCTGCGACAGGCCCTTGCCGCCCTTGGCGAAAATATCCTATCCAAACCGAAATACCAAACTTGAGGCCCTTATGACCCATACCCGCAGAGACACATTCAAAACCCTTGCAGGTGCCGCCCTGTTGATGGCTGGCGCGCCGGCAATGGCACAGGACACCGCCGCCCCGAAAGAGGGTGAAATGACCAAAGTGGTTGAAATGGCCCTCGGTGCCGAAGATGCGCCGGTAACGATGATCGAATATTCATCCTTCACCTGCCCCCATTGTGCGAATTTCCACAAGGATGTTTTTCCCGACCTGAAGAAAGACTACATTGATACCGGCAAGGTCCGTTTCATCTATCGCGAGGTCTATTTTGATCGTTTCGGTCTTTGGGCCGGCATGTTGGCCCGCTGTGCAGGAGAGGACAAATACTTCGGTTTTGTCGATCTGCTGATGCGTCAGCAACGCGAGTGGCTGGGCGGGGGCGAGCCGGCAACCATCGTGGCCAACCTGAAAAAACTGGGCAAAATCGCCGGTATGGATGACGATACCATGGAGGCCTGTCTGCTCGATCAGGAAACCGCCAAGGCACTGGTTGAGGAATATCAAAAAACCTCGACTGCGGATGATATTTCCGGCACGCCGACCTTTATGATCAACGGCGAACAGGTGCCCAATCAGGCTTATTCCGGGCTCAAGGAAATTCTGGACGCGAAAATCGGCGGGTAATCCATGAACAAGGCCCCTTTGGCGGGCGTCAAGGTGATCGAACTGGCACGTATTCTGGCCGGCCCCTGGGCTGGTCAGACGCTGGCTGATCTTGGCGCGGAAGTGATCAAAATCGAAAGCCCCGACGGCGATGACACCCGCAAATGGGGGCCGCCCTTTATTGAACGTGAAGGCGACTGCTCCGCCGCCTATTACCACGCTTGCAATCGCGGCAAAAAATCCGTGGTGATTGATTTTCGTACGCCTGAAGGGCAGGCGCAGGTCAAGGCATTGATTGCCGATGCGGATGTGTTGATCGAAAATTTCAAGCTTGGCGGCCTGGCGAAATACGGCCTGGATTATGATAGCTTGCGGGCCGAACATCCGGCGCTGGTCTATTGTTCAATCACAGGTTTTGGCCAGACAGGCCCCTATGCACCGCGCGCGGGCTATGATTTCCTGATGCAGGGCATGAGCGGCCTTATGTCGATCACAGGCGAACCGGGACGCGAGCCACAAAAAACCGGCGTGGCGATTACCGATCTGTTTACCGGTCTGTACAGTGTTATCGCCATTCAGGCTGCGCTGCACCAACGGGCCACCACCGGCAAGGGTCAACATATCGACATGTCCCTGCTGGATGTGGCCACTGCCGTAACCGCCAATCAGGCGATGAGCTATCTTGCTACCGGCACCCCGCCGGGCCAGAGCGGCAATGCCCATCCGGCGATTGTTCCCTATCAGGTGATGGAAGTGGCCGATGGCCATGTGATTATTGCTGTCGGTAATGACGGGCAATTCGAACGTTTCTGCGCCGTTTTGGGCCTGCCCAATCTGGCCATGGACCCGCGCTTTCAACGCAATCCGGATCGGGTGGCCAACCGCGATGTGCTGACGAAACTGCTGACCGTGGAAACCCTGAAACGCCGCAAAGCGGCTCTTCTGCAAGAGTGCGAGGCCAACAACGTGCCGGCTGGCCCGATCAATAACCTTGCCGAGGTTTTTGACGACCCGCAGATCATCCACCGCGGCATGCGGCTGGAAATAGAAGGCGTGCCCTCTGTGCGTTCACCCATGCGCTTTTCAGAGGCGACATTACAGATGGACAAAGCCTCGCCGAAGCTCGGGGCAGACACAGACGCCGTTTTGTCGCGCCTGCCCAAAGATGTTTAACCGGCATCCTGCCAGCGCCAGAGGGCAGGGATAAAGCGATACCCGCCCGACGTATCATTGACGATATGGCCTACCCCCGGAAATGGAAAATGATAGCCCAGCACCGCCATGCCATCGGTCGCCGCCATATCCAGCAGGCGTAATCGGGTGCTGACGGTGGCGTCTTTGTCCATGTCGATGGCATTCACCCACGTGGGCTGTTCCACGCTCATATAGGCATGCGACATGCAATCCCCAAGCGCGATCAGCGACTGGCCTTCGCTTTCAATCACAAGGCTCATATGGCCCAGCGTATGGCCGGGCGTATCAATCAGCCGCAAACCGGGCGCGATTTCATAGTTGTTCTTGGCCACGGTCCATTCCAGCCCTTCGGTTGACAGGGCATTCACTGCCCCGACCACGAATTGCTGCAAGCTCTGCTCGACCATATTGGCGCGGTCTTCGGTCATCCACCAGTCGTATTCACCGGCCCCGATGATATATTCGGCTTCGGTGAAAACCGGCTCGTCAAAATCATCCCGAATGCCCCAAACATGGTCAGGGTGGGCATGGGTGATAAAGACATGGGTAATGTCAGCAGGATCAATGCCAATGGCTTCCATATTGGTCACAAGCTGTCCGGCAGACTTTTGAAAACGGTCCCCTGATCCGACATCCACCAGCAGCTTTATATCGCCCATTTCAACCAGAATATGGTTGGTGTGGGCATAATTATTGGTGGCCGACAGCGCGTGGTCGGTCAAAAACTTCTGCACCTCGGAACGGTCCGCATTTACGCCCAGACCGGCAACCGGAATATTCAGATTACCATCGGAAAGCACAGTAATCTGGGCCTGTCCGACCTTGAACCGGTGCGAGGCAGCAGGCTGTGGCCGTGACGGCGCAATCAAACTTGTGGTGGCATGGGCCGGTAATGCCAGCATCGGGGTCAAACATGCGGCCCCCAGCAGCTGGCGTCGGGTTGGTTTGAAAATGGTCATGGGCTTCCCTGTGTTCTGTTATATTCATAATTTGCCATATAAGCATCGCCAAAGCAACAAACGCCCATTTTCATTTTGTTAAACCCCTCGGGGAAAGCGCTCTTTCTTATGCCTCGTAGAAATAATACCGGTCTGGTGCAATATGCGCAGGCCCCTGCAAGGCCGTGAACCCGACCAACGGCTGACCCGATACAATCACCCCGCCTTTGGCCATGACCTTGGCAATCAATGGGCTGAAACGGGCGGCTTCTGCTACGTCTTTTTCCTTCACTCCGAAACCGAAATCATAGTGGGACAGCACGATTTGCGCTCCCATATCTGCCAGTTTTGCCAAACTCTCCTCGGCTTCCCCCATCAGGAAATCCGCCTCTGGCGGCACACAGCTGTGGTGGCATTGCAAAATCCGGTCCATTACCCAGATCCGCCGGTCGGGCATGATTTCGCGCATATGATCATAGGTGCGCCCATTGCCCAGCCCCATATCCAGCGCATCGCCGGGCATCTTGGCCACCCGCTCGGCAGCCCAGTTCAGCCCGTCGCGTTGGGCGGTAAATCGGCGCAGCATGCTATCCAGTCGGCTCATGGGGGGATCCTTTCAGGGAATGGGCAGACCAGACCGATACCGGTCCGGCCATAAGGGTTATGATTAATCGGGCCGTGAAATTCCATATCGCGCTGTCATGCGCCAGATGGTGGGTCAACAGCCCCAGCGGTTCCGTATTGTCAGTACGTGCGTACCGCCGATCCTGTAATAACTTCAGCATCTGTGCCAGCAACATTTCTGCCGGATGGGCAGACCGGCTGTTGTGCCAGTCAATCGGGTCGATATGGGTGTTGATCTGCGCCAGCCCGTCCACTGCCTCGGGGTGTTGGCGCGGGGTAAAGGTGGACAGCCCGCGATAACCGGCCTGTTGCAGCAGTGGTAAAACCTCGGGTGCGATCCGGTTCCAGGGTGGCACGAACAGGGGGGCGAGTGCGGGGCCAAACAAATTTTGCAGTCTGTGCAGGCCGGTTTCAATGTCTTCACAGATTTGTTCCAATGGACGGTCCGTGCCGAATTCCATCTTTTTGCGGCCTTCCGGCGCGTGGTTGATATGGGCAAACCCGTGCACAACCGGAATGGCGTTGCTGCCCTGCAATCGCTCCGCCAGTGCCTCTATCGCTCCCTCGGGAATAACGGCCAGATGCACCGGCAGGCCGGTTTCATCCGACAGTTGCAGCAACTGATCCAGTGCCGGCGTCGGCGCAATGGCGTCATCATCCCGCCACCAGAGCGGCAGGGTCAGGCCTTGTTGCCGCCAGATCGCCAGTTCCTGTTCCAGATCCGCCCAACCGGTCATTGCCGCATTCCTTCTACGATCTGCACGGTCTGCATGGCCCCGTTAAAACTGTCCGTTGCGGGTGGTTTTTGCCGATGCACGGTTTGCAGCGCCTTCAGTAGTTTTTCGGGTGTCAGCAGAGCCGCTGTCACCACCGCGAACTGGTCACTTTCGGCCAGCCGTCTGGCGCGCAACGTTTGTTCTACCTCTCCCCCTGCGTCAAAGGGAATGAACACTGCAGGTGTACCGGTTTGCAGCAAGTCCATGGCCGTGTTGTAGCCGCACATGGCCACCGCAGCACCTGCTTGGGGGAGCATCTGGCGGAAATCGAGGCGTGTGGGTTCAATCGTAATTGGTGTGTCACCGGCCAAAGCCTGCAAACGAGCGATCTCGTCGGTGGCATTACTGCCCCCGACCAACAAACGCCAATGGCGGCTGTCCTGTTTGGCGGCCTGTACAGCAATCGTAAACAGATCCGCCCCGACACTACCGCCGCCGGCAGTGACCAGCACTTCGTCCCTGCCCAATCCTTCGGGATGTGGTGTGGGCGGGGGCGGGGCAACAAATCCGGTATAGCGGAGCATGGTTGCAAGGGATGATGTCACCGGCCAACTGGTTTCCAACGGCATCAGCGATTGATCGGAATGCACCAGAACCGCGTCATAGTCGCGGGTGATGATTGCCTCTGTCTTGGCCGATTTTTCCGGTTTGGACGGGGGGGCAAGGATATCGCGAATCGAACACAGCACCCGTGGTCTGTGCGGCAGGGCGTGCGCGGTTTCCAGTACCGCCTGAAATTCATCGCGCAGGATGCGACGGCCAAAGGGGTAGAGTTCGGTAATCAGCGCATCCGGTGCGCATCGGACCACCAGATCACAGGCGGCCCGACGGCGGTTTTGCAGATAGGTTTCATCAATCGGCCCACCGTTTTCGTTCAGCAGGCGGGTGAAATTCACCCCGTCCGATTTCACCGGCGGCAGTTGGTGCAGGGTGATGCCTTGATAATCCAGATTATCCACCGGAGTGCCGCCCGACAGCAAGTCAACCCGATGCCCCCGCGCCACAAACCCGCGCGCCAATGTGGCGGCTCGGCTCAGGTGGCCAGTGCCGAGCAGATGGGTCACAAGGATCATCAGGCGCATAATTTATCGCTCCAGCAGGCGGATGGGGACGGGGTCATGGCGCATTTCCCCGCTGTCCAGATGCCCGTTGTTCATATGGATGACAAATAACCGGTTGCGTTTGATGCGGAAAGGGGCGGGGCCGTCAAAGTTCCAGCCGGTCGCCATGGCCAGCAACACCCGCATAATACCGATATGGCAGACGGCAACCGTGTCGCGGTCCAGCCCTTTGACCCAGCCTTGCAGGCGGGCACGTACATCGGTAGGGCTTTCGCCGTTTGGTGGGCGGTAATCCCACCCCCAGAATTCCAGATCGCGAAAACCGGAATCGGGATCAGCCTTTAATTCAAGGCCTTTTTTGCCCTCCCAGTCGCCCCAGTCCATTTCTGTCAACGCGGCAACAGTTCGGGGCGGGTGGCCAATCAGTTCTGCCGTTTGTACCGCGCGTTTCAGCGGGCTGGAGACCAGATCGGCCGCCAACCATTCAGGGGGCAACACCAGCTTGGCCAGATCAGCGGCGGCTTGCGGGTCCAGTAGAATATCCGTGCGCCCTTGAATGCGGCCCTGCCGGTTCCAGTCGGTGTGGCCGTGGCGGATCAGGGCAAGACGGGTCATGGGCATTCCTTTGGCAGTGGTAATTCGCGGGCAAACAGGGTGGTCGTCGCGCCGCGCAGGTGATTTTGGGTTATGTAGTCCCTTGTGGTCGCTGCCGCCAGTGGTGCGCACAACATTGTGTCGATGGCCTGCGCAAATGCCGCAAGGTTATCCGGTTCCGGCAATCGCCCTGCAGGCCCGATTACATCACGCACACCGGCACGGTTTTGCGCCACCACCGGCAGGCCATGGGACTGGGCTTCCAGATAGACCATGCCAAAGGCTTCGTTCACGCCGGGCCAGACAAATACGCGGGCGCGGGTCATTTCATCGGTGACCTGTGAGGCGTCCAGTTGACCGGTGAAGTGGACCCTGTCGCCATAGGGCGCGAACAGTTGTTTTACTTCGGCGCGGGCCGGCCCATCCCCGACGATGTGCAGTTTCCAACGCTGTTTGCACAGGGGCAGGGCCTGGGCGAGCAGACGATAAGAGTCCAGTTTGTCGCCCGCCCGCAACATGCCAACGGCCAACAGGGTGTTGCCGGTGTCGGTGCAAGGCGCGGGCAGGGTGGTGCGGTTCAGGAATGGTTTCAGATTGACCAGCCGTTGCGCCGCCGGGCGCGCCGCTGCGAGCGCGGGCCGGTCGCGTTCTGTCATATAGAACACCACATCCGCCGCATCGGTGGCGGCTTCGGCCCGCCGGGCAAAATCCGCCCAGCGGCCGGTCAGGCGTTTGGGGGACCGGCTGGCCTCGATCAGCACATAGGGAATATCCAGCGCGCGGGCGACAGCGGGGCCGATCAGGTCGGGGGCCTTGTAGTAATTGTGATAAGTGACCCAAATGCGCCAGTCCGGTTTCAGTGCGAGCAGGCGGTCGATTTCTGCCTGCGCAGTGGTTAGTAACCGGCGCTGGGTGTCGGGATCGCCTGCCCCGTCGCGGGTTTGCAGGCGCGACACCAGATCGACACGCGGCGCAGTTGGCAGGTCTTGCAAGGCGGCCAGAATCCCCCGTGCCATGGTCCGGTCACCAGAGGGTTTCGGGTGATCCGGCGGTTTCAGTGGCGCGTAAAAGGCAATGGCTGTCATTCTAGCCCTCGCCCAGCATCCCGTTCAGGCGTGCGGTCAGCTGGTCTATGCCCTTGTCCACCCCGAAATCGGCTCGCAGCCGGATCAAGGCGGCCTTGGCCATGGCCGCGCGCTTGTCTCCGTCGCGGGCCATTAACAGCATGGCTTGTGCCAGTTTGGCGGGGTCGTCTTCGACCAGCAGGCCATGTGTGCCGCTGTCGATGAATTCGGGGATGGCAGAAACCGGCGTTGACAGGATCGGCAACATTTGCGAGGCGGCCTCCATTAGCACGTTGGGCAGCCCGTCGCGGTCGCCGTCCTCGGCCACGCGCGATGGCAGCACGAACAGATCGGCCTTGCGCATTTCCTTGATTACTTCGGGCTGGTCACAGGCTCCGCGCCATGTGATGCGGTGGTTGATGTCTTTTGCCTCGGCCTGTGCACGCAGGCGGTCCCTGAGGTCGCCGCCGCCGATGTGGGTCCAGTGCCAGTCAAAATCATCCGGCAGCAGGGCCAGCGCATCAATCAGCCGGTCAAAACCCTTTTTCTCGACCAAACGGCCTACCGACATCATATCAAAACGCCCGTCAGAGGGAAATTCCCGTGTGGGCGGTTCGGGAAAGCGTGACAGGTCCAATCCGTGATACAGCAGTTCCATATCATCAGGCCGTGCGGCCAGTGTTTTCAGGTATTGCGCCCCAAAGCCGGTGCAGGTGACGCCAAAATTTGCCCCGCCCGCGTCACTGGCGAGCTTTTCGCGCAACTCCCATTCGGGCGAGGTCCAGATGTCCTTGGCGTGGGCGGAAAATCCCCAAGGCAGGCCGCGCATGATTGCAGCATAGCGCGCCACCGAGGAAGGCGTGTGCATGAAGTGGGCATAAATCCCGAGCGTTTCGGCCGGCAATTCATGGGCCATGGCACAGGCCTGACCAAAGCGGCGGATCCGGTTGCGGGTCCGGTCGCGTTTGTAATCGGCGGCCCAGATCCGGCGGGCTGTGGCATAGCCGGGCAGGCGGCGCACGGCCAACCATGCGCGCAAGACCCGCAACGGTTCCTGATGCAGGTATTCCGGCAAATAACGGATCCGCGCGGTGATCTGATCATGCAACGGGTGGCGTTTTTTGTCGGTAGGAAAGCGTAGCGACCAGATGTCGAATTTGATCCCGCGCTGTTCGAGCGCGGCGAGTTCTTGTGCGATAAAGGTTTCGGACAGGCGCGGCCAACCCTTGACCACAATCGCCAAAGCGGGGTTTTCGGATGTCATGCGGTTGCCTTGATCTGTTCCGGTTTGAGCAGGGTTTCCACCCGCTCGACAATGAAATCCAGCCCGGTCAGCAGATCGGGAAATTGTCCGGTCGAAGGCGGCGGCTGGCTTGGCAGGTTGCGGATGGCCTCGATCATCACTTCGGCGCTGGTGCCGTCGCGATCGGGATCGAGCATCCGCACAAGTTTTAGTTCCTCGGCCCGTGCGGCCCGAATGTATTGTTCAAGCCGCGGCTTTTTTCGCGGCACGATGATTGCTGGTTTGTCAAACGACAGGATTTCGCAAAAGGTGTTATAGCCGCCCATGGCAATCACGCCGATGGCACCGGCCATCAGGCTCTCCATGCGGGATTCAAACCCGAGCGTCACCACCCGTCCGTTCAGTGCGGCGACGCGGGATTCGAAATCGACGCGGGTCTGACCGGCCAGAAACGGGCCATAAATGATATGGGCGCGCGGGGTCAGGGTCGGGTCGGTTTCATAGGCTTTGAGCACCTGATCCACCAGCATCGCACCATCGCCACCGCCACCCGGCGTTATCAGGATATAGGGTTCTTCATCGCGGGGAGCCTGTCCGGCACTATCGCGGCGCAGATAGCCGGTCCAGTGCATACGGTCATCAATGGCGGGCGGGTAGTCCACGCCTTGCAGCGGGTTGTAAATCGAGCGCAGCCCATAGACCCAGATTTCGCTATAAAACCGCGCCATGGCGGCAACGGCGTCCTTGCGTTCCCATTCATCGGCAAGGGCGGTGCTTTCGTCCAGCACATCGCGCAGGCCCAGTACGATTTTGGTGTGGGTGTTGGCCTGCAACCATTCTAGCGTTTCCAGTAACTCACCGCGAAAGCCGGTTGGTTCCTTGTCCACGATCACAAGATCGGGTTCGAATTTTTCAACAGCCGTGCGGATCAACCCCGCGCGCAGGGCGGTGGTTTCGTCGATGTCCAAGCCCAAAGCCTCGGACACATAAGACCCGTCGGTCATTTTTGTGACGCCAGGCAGGCGGATGTGGTCCACCCGTTCAGGAAAGGTAAAACGTCCGGCAACAGGTGAGCCGGTCAGGATTAGGGCGGAAAGCTGGTCATTGGCTGCGGTCAGCGCACCGGCAATGGTGCGCGAACGGCGTAGGTGCCCGAGGCCAAAAGTATCATGGCTATAGAGCAGAACGCGCGGCGCGCGCGGTTGGGGTTTTCCGCCGGTTGGTTGCATGAACTTTTGCTTTCTTGCTTGTATCACACGCATCGACAACAGAAATGCATGCAGTCCTTAACCTGTATAATACCGGCTGTTTGTGGTTTTCGCCATGACAATTCCGGTTGATTATAAGGTAATGACTCTTTTTTACATCGGCGACAAGGTGATTGGCGAGGTTTGGCCGCTTGTATTGCCAAAGTAGTTAGACAAGCGGCAAAAAGGTATCTAACTTTGCTCACATTGTGTTGACCGCAAGTGACTGTTTATTTGCCACGAATGCGGGTATCCGGGCGGGCGGCCTTTCCCGGCGAACCTGTCGGGGTATAAATTGCTGCCAATTCCCGATGGCAAACAGAATTGCCAACGCGGCTGGTCTCAACGAGGGCCTATTGAGGAAATGAGGAACAGAAATGGTTTTAGAGCAGAGCAGTTGTGTCCGGCGTGGCAATCCAGATTCTGAACGGTGTTTTCAGCGGATTGCACAGGTCTGGCGTATGCTGGTGCTGGCCTTGCTGGTGTCGATTTTCCCGATGACTGCGAACGCACAAGAACAAACCGACCCTCTGGCGCAGATTGTGAAAACGGCAACGGAATCCGGCCTGAAGGTTGTGATTATCGAGGATGGAAAATCCTCGGACACAACGCAGGAAACCAGAAAATCCATGCGCGAATCCCGAATGATGCGGATGCAAACCCTGATGGATGAATTCTGGGAACGCCTGAACGAACGGTTTTCCCGTGCGCCGGCTTTGCTTGAAGAAGTGCTCTATATCACCAATTACACCAGCCCTTCAGGCCATTTTTCCCACTTTTTTGTGATCCTGATCTGGACACTTGTATTACTGTTGATTTCCGAACAGGTGGTCCGGCACGGCATTGCACGGCGCATATTCGGGGACTGGTTTATCGGATTGCAGATCGAAAATCCGGTGGGGTACACGCAAAAGCTGCCGATTTTGTTGCTGCGCACCTTGTTGGCGGCGTTGAGCCTGACAATGGTGGTGATCCTGTCGTATGCGCTGGGCAGGATTTTGTTTGGCAAGGCAGACAACAACATTGTGCGTCTGACGGTGGCCTATATTTATGTTACCTACTTTAGCGCGCGCGGCGTTGCCTTTGTCTGGCGGATGATTTTGGCCCCTTTTCTGGAGCAATACCGGATCCCCTGCTTTAGCGATCAGGACGCGCGCAAGCTGTATTATTGGCTGGTGTTTGTGTCGAGCTTTGCCATTGTATCGCTTAACTTCGTTTTCTGGATCGAAGAATTGGGCATGGGGTATGATATTTATGCCTTTCTGAATTCACTGCTGACTTTTGTCGTGGTGCTGTTGAATGTGATTATGGTTCTGGTGAACCGGCGGGCGATTACGCGGGCGATTTTGAATGGTAAAACCTTTTATGAAGTATCCGTGGCCTCGCGTTTTGCCGCGCGGGCATGGGCACCGGCAGTAATTTTGTATTTCTTTGTGGCCTGGGGTGAAATGACCTATCGGTTGGTGCTGAGCATCCCGTTGGAAACGTCGTTGATTACCGGATTTTATGCAATTCTGTTGGTGATCCTGGTGGTTTACGGTTTGGTTGGCTATGGCATTGAATGGGGTTTCAACCGGCGTAGACTGATCGAAAATATGCGTCTTCAGGCGTTGCAAAGTGAAGAGCAGGAAGCGGCCGAAGAACAGCAAAGATCAGACCCAAACCCGGAACCTGAACCCGAAGTCGATGTTGCGCCCCCCCTTCACGCCCATAAAATGCGTACGTTTGAGGATCTTTCCCGCAGGCTGGCTAATATTTTAGCCGTGTTTGCAGGGGCTTGGGCGCTGTCCTATATTTGGCGGATCGATATCGACATGATGGGGGTTCCGGCAGCGAGCCGGGCCTATGATGTGGCATTTGTGATGCTGGTTGGCTATATTGTGTATCATTCGGTACGCATCTGGATGGACCAAAAGATCGAAGAAGAAGGCGGCAACGATTTGGATGTTGCGCCGGGTGACGAAGGCGGCGCGGCAGGGGCTTCGCGGTTGGCGACCTTGTTGCCGTTGTTCCGGAACTTCATTCTGGTGGTGATTTTTGTGACGGTAGCCCTGATTGTGCTCAACGATCTTGGTATTAACGTGGCCCCGCTGTTTGCCGGTGCCGGTGTTGTCGGTCTGGCCATTGGTTTCGGGGCGCAAACGCTGGTGCGGGATATTCTGTCGGGTGCGTTCTATCTGTTCGATGATGCGTTTCGCAAAGGTGAATATATCGATATCGGCACGGTCAAGGGCACGGTTGAACGGGTGTCTGCGCGGTCTTTTCAGTTACGCCACCATCTGGGGCCACTGCATACGGTGCCCTTTGGGGAAATCCAGTTTTTGACCAATTTTTCCCGTGACTGGGTGATGATGAAACTGCCGCTGCGGGTGACCTATGACACGGATGTGGAAAAGGTGCGCAAGCTGGTGAAAAAGCTGGGCCAGGAATTGCTCAAGGACGAGGTCGTGGGGCCAATGTTCCTGCAGCCGTTGAAATCGCAAGGTGTGATTGAAATGCAGGATAGCGCGATGATCATTCGGGTGAAATTTATGGCGCGCCCGGGGGATCAATGGGTGCTGCGTAAACGGGTCTATCAGGAAATCCGCGATCTGTTTGCCCGCGAAGGCATCAAATTTGCGCACAAAGAAGTAACGGTGCGGTTGGCCGAAGGGGATGGGTCAAATCTGACGGAACAGCAAAAACAGGCAATTGCAGGTGCCGCAATTGCCGCGCAAGAAGACCCATTGGACGCCGGGAAGGATGACAACGACAGCGGGGATGATCGTTGACAGGTAGGGGGTGTGGAAACCACACACCCTACGGGTTTAGCGTAAGCTGCCTTAGCCCCAAGTCGGGTGGAACTTGTCTGCCGGTGACAGGGTGAAAATTTCATACCCGTCGGCCGTAACACCGATGGAATGTTCAAACTGGGCGGACAGGGATTTATCCTTGGTCACAGCAGTCCAGTCATCGGCCAGAACTTTGGTTTCGGGCCGTCCCAGATTGATCATCGGTTCAATGGTAAAGAACATACCCTCTTCCAAGACCGGCCCGCTGCCCCAGCGACCATAGTGCAGCACGTTGGGCGGGGAATGGAACACACGCCCCAACCCGTGACCGCAGAAATCCCGCACAACGGAACAGCGTTTGGATTCGGCATAGCGCTGGATTGCCGCGCCGATATCGCCGAATGTGTTGCCCGGTTTTACCTGATCAATCCCGATCATCAACGCATCATGGGTCACTTGAATCAGGCGCTCGGCCTTGCGCGAGAGTTTTCCCGCCACATACATACGCGAATTGTCGCCAAACCATCCGTCCAGAATACAGGTGACATCGATATTCAGAATATCCCCGTCGCGCAGTTTTTTGTCCGGCGACGGAATGCCATGGCAAACCACATGGTTGATCGAAATACAGCTGGATTTCGGATAACCTTTGTACCCGAGCGTTGCCGGAACCGATCCGGCATTGACCATGAAATCATGGCAGAGCTGATCCAGCTCTTCGGTGGACACCCCCACCTGCACGTGTTCCCCGATCATATCCAGTACTTCTGCCGCCAAACGACCTGCCTTGCGCATGCCCTCGTATTCTTCGGGGGTGTGAATGGTGATGCCGTCTTTGTTCAGGCGGGGTGGATGCTGATTATCCATTTGGATGCTCCGGGGACGAGGAATAATGCAGGTTCAATAATCCCAAAATGCGGCGAATACCAGTGGGCCGGTTAAATTTGTTGGGCCGTGTCCACGGGCAAGCATGGGCCAAGGGTGATTTCGTCGGTCGATAGATTGGCGCGATAGCACAGCATTTCCACACCGGCGGCACGGGCTTTTTCATAGGCGCGCGCATAGGTCGGATCATAATCTGTGGCCAGCTTGAAGCGGGCGCAGTCATCGCGTTGCACCAGATAGAGCATGATGGCGCGGTGGCCCTGTGCCACCATATCGGCCAGTTCCGCCAGATGTTTGGCCCCGCGGGCGGTGACGCTGTCGGGGAATTCGGCCCAATCGCCGGAGCGGCGGAAATGTACGTTTTTGACTTCTACATAGGCATCGGGAAGGTTGGTGCCTGTGGCCAGAAAATCAATCCGGCTGGATTTGCCGTATTTGACCTCGGGGCGGATGCTGTCATAGGCGGCGAGTTCGGGAATCTGGCGCGCGCGCAGGGCCTCGCCGACCACGGCATTCGGCACAGATGTATCAATACCGGCCAGATGCCCGTCGGGCAGTTCCACCAGCTTCCAGCTATAGCGCAACTTGCGTTTGGGGTTGTCATTGGGTTCCAGCCATATACGTTCCCCCGTTTCCTTCAGTCCTTCCATGCTCCCCGGATTGGCACAATGGGCGGTGATTTCGCGCCCGTCTTCCAGCACGGCATCGGCGAGAAATCGTTTATAGCGACGCAGCAGTCTAGCGGGGATTAGGGGTTGTGCAAATTTCATAGCGTGACAGTATGTTTACAACAACAAAAGGACAAGACTCATGGCTAACCCTACTGCTGCAATGCTTGTTATCGGGGATGAAATCCTGTCCGGCCGCACGCAGGATGCCAACACGCACCATCTGGCGCAGGAATTGACCAAGGCCGGCATTGATCTGCGTGAAGTGCGTGTGGTGCCCGATGTGCAATCGGAAATCGTGGAGGCTGTAAATACGTTGCGGGCGAAATACACGCATGTGTTTACCAGTGGCGGCATCGGACCCACCCATGACGATATTACCGCCGACAGCATCGCCGCCGCTTTTGGCGTGTCGATTGGCATACGGGCAGATGCGCGCGATTTGCTGGCGTCGAATTACGCGGGAGGCGAGGCCGACCTGACCGAGGCCCGCTTGCGCATGGCACGAATACCGGAAGGGGCCAAACTGATCGTGAATGCGATTTCCAAGGCCCCGGGGTTCAGCATGGAAAACGTACATGTCATGGCCGGCGTGCCGGCAATTTTTGTGGTGATGCTCGAGGCTTTGTTGCCGTCGTTGACCCATGGTCAGCCGGTTGTGTCGCGCACCATTCGGCTGGACATGCCCGAAAGTCAGGTGGCAGAAGCCCTGGCCGACATTGCCAATGACTTTGCGGATCTGTCCATCGGGTCCTATCCGTTCAGCATGTATGGCAAATATGGTACCAATATCGTTGTACGGGGCATTGACGAAACCCTTGTGAACGATGCGGCCGCCGCTGTGGCATTGGCGTTTGGGGATTACGCCAATGACGATTGATAAAGACGCGGTTTTCGAGGCGATAGACGCCACATGGCCTGCCTTTGCCACCCATGAGCAGGGCATCTGGACCCTGCGGGAGGGGCGCGGTGGCGGTCAGCGGGTCTCGGCGGCATCGACGGAACAGCCAGCCACGGATCAGGATGTGGATCAGGCCGCAAAATCGATGCGCGCCATGGGGCAAAAACCATTGTTCATCGTGCGGGGTGAACAGGCGCAACTGGACGATGTGCTCGCGGGTAAAGGCTATCGTGTGAAGGATCCGGTCGAGGTGTTAATGGCGCGCTGTGCCGATTTGGCGGAATACAGCCAGCCAGATTTAAAAGTAATTTTCGCCCCCGACCCCATGCCAATACAGGCCGAGATATGGGAGGCCGGCGGTATCCTCGTCCCGCGGCTGGAGGTCATGCGCCGCGCTGCTGGCCCGAAAACCTGCTTGCTGGGCCGGCACGAAAACCATCCGGTTGCTGCCGGTTTTCTGGCCTGTCACAACAAAATTGCATTGGTTCATGCGGTCGAGGTTCTGCCCCGTGCCCGCCGTCAAGGTGTGGCCGAAGCGATGATGCGGGGTGCGGCGTGGTGGGCGTTGCAGCATGGGGCAGAATGGTTCGGCTGCCTGACCGTAAGCGAAAATTTACCGGCGCAGCGGCTTTATCGCAAAATGGGCATGGAAACGGCGACGCAGTACCACTATCGTGTTGCTGACTAGCACAGAGGTTTCCCATGTCCGATAAATCCCCGACCGCGCTTGATTTGCCCCCGGTTGATCCCTTGCCAGAGGCAACGCAAAAGTATTTTGACCTCTGCGAGGAAAAAATCGGGTTTGTGCCGAATGTCCTGCGGTCCTATGCGCATAACATTGACAAGTTGAACGCTTTTACCGCCATGTATAACGACCTGATGTTGGGCGATAGCGGGCTAAGCAAGCTGGAACGCGAGATGATCGCCGTGGTGGTTTCGTCGATCAATAAATGTTATTATTGCCTGACCGCCCACGGCGCGGCGGTGCGGCAGTTGTCCGGCAATCCGGAACTGGGTGAAATGCTGGTGATGAATTACCGCGTCGCCCCCCTGTCACCGCGCGAAAAGGCGATGCTGGACTTTGCCGAACTGATGACCGAAGCCAGCCACCGGATCGAGGAATCCGATCGCCAGAAATTGCGCGATGTGGGAATTACGGACGCAGAAATCTGGGATATCGCTGCCGTGGCGGGTTTCTTTAACATGTCGAACCGGATTTCCTCTGCCACGGACAAACGCCCCAATTCGGAATACCATTCTTTGTACCGATGAAAATACGCCTTCTTTTCCCCCTGATCGTGATGTTTGGTTTGCCTGCGCAGGCCGAATTCGTTTTGCAATTGCCGCTCGGAGCCAAGGAAACTTATTCCCAAACCGAACCGAATTTGGCACCATTGGTGGCGACCAAGCCATTTGGCGAAAACGGGCAGGAATTCACGCCGGCACCCGCGCATATCCGGCGGTCGGTCTGGTCCTTTGGCGGGGAACAATCACTGGCCGAGGTGCAGGAATCGATTTTGGCGCAGTTGGAAAGTTCTGATTACGAGGTGCTGTTCTTTTGCCAAACCGAACAATGCGGGGGGTTCGATTTCCGGTTTGCAATCGATGTGGTATCTGAACCGGCCATGCGGGTTGATCTCCGTGATTTCCGATTTATCAGCGCACGCCAGACGGTGATACAGGAACCGTCATATGTGACCTTTTTGCTGAGCAAATCACCGGAATCCGTTTATGTGCAAATGACGGAATACACTGCCAACCTTGCTCCGGCTGTCGCACCACAACCCGAAACAACTGTGCTGGAGGGGCAGATTCCAGCGAAACCGGATCGTGTGTCGATGGTGTTGGAGGGGCTGCAGTTTGAACCCGGCATCGCGACCCTTGGGGCGGACCCGGAGAAAAGCCTGCAACGCTTGGTGGATGTAATGACCAAGAACAAGGCCCTGAAGGTTTTGTTGGTCGGGCATTCCGATATGACTGGAACCCTGCGTGCCAATGTCGCGTTGTCGATCCAACGGGCCGCGACCATACGGGATATCCTGATTCAGAAATACGGTATTGCGGCGGACCGGTTGTCTGCACACGGGGTCGGTTTTTTATCGCCTCGTGCCAGTAATGATACCGCAGAAGGGCGTAAAAAAAACCGCCGTGTCGAGGCGGTTTTTTCAGAATAGGCGGGGGAAGATTACCAGACTTCCGGTCCTTTGGATTTGAAATGCTCTACCAGAAAATCAATAAAGGCGCGCAATTTTGGCTGGGTGTACAGGCCCGGTGGATAAACCACGCTGACGGGCAGGACCTCGACCGGCAGATTGGGCATGGCCAGTTCCAGACGGCCATCGTCTACGGCTTCGGAATACAGGTAGCTGGGCAAATATGCGATACCAAGGCCGGCCTCGGCGGCGCGTAGCAAGGATTGGCCGTCGTTCACGGTCAGGGAACCCCCCGCCCGAATTAACCGCTTTTCACCACTTGGCGAAGTCATTTTCCAGACATTTCCGGTTGATTGATTGGAAAAATGCAGCAGTTTGTGATGCGAGAGATCATCAATCTTCTGGGGATGGCCGTATTCGGCAAAGTATTCAGGCGAGCCAATCACCCGCATGTTGGTTTCGGCCAGTTTACGGGCACGTAGGGTGCTATCCTGCATTTCGCCAATGCGAATTGCCAGATCAAAGCCTTCGGACATCAGATCAACCTGCCGGTTGGACAGCACAAGATTGACGTTGATTTCCGGATAGCGGTTCAGAAAGGCTCCGAGCGCACGGGAGATATGGTTCACGCCGAAATCGGTGGTTGCAGACAGGCGCAACGAACCGCGAGGGGCCGATTGCATAGAGGTCACCATGGCGTCGGCTTCGCTGGCATCATCAAGCACCTGACGGGCCTTGTCGTAATAGGCAAGGCCGATTTCCGTCGGACTGACACGTCGGGTGGTCCGGTTTAACAGACGTGCGCCGAGGCGGGCCTCCAGTGATGAAACATGTTTTGAAATTGCCGACTTGGACAGGCCCATTTTGCGGGCAGCATCGGTAAAGCCACCCATGTCGACGACACTGGCAAAAGCTTCCATTTCCGTTAAGCGGTCCATACTGGTTATCCTCGGTACAATTACGGTTGTTTGTGGTATGATGAACAATGGTGTCATCAATTTGGAAACAAAGGGACATTGTGGGGACAATTTTTGCCATTGTTCAAGGTTTGGACACAGTTTGCATGGGCGATTGAGGCTGATTATTCTGTAATGGATTGATAAATATGTATTATTAGAATTGTGTCAGCTCTGTGGTATTTTGAAAGCAGGACAAATTTGGTGAAAAGTATCTGTATTTTGGCGATCGCCGGTAAAAAGGGTTGAATAATTTGATCAAATTGCGGATTGATTGTGTAGCAAGGCTCAATCAGACAGAAGCGACCCCGTTTAACACAATAGGTGACCCATGGATGCGAAACAGATGGCGGAAAAATGGCTGGCGGCCCATACAGATGTACAGTTTGTGCAGGCCGGTTTTTTTGACCTGAACGGACAATTGCGGGGCAAACGTATGCCGCTGACTAATTTGGCCAAGGTTCTGGATGGTGGCTTGCGGATGCCGGTGTCATTGGCGGGGGTGGATATCTGGGGCTGTGATCCAGAAGGCAGTGCCATGGTGTTTGAAAGCGGCGATGGTGATGGCATTTGTCAACCAACCGCGCGTGGGGTGTTGTTGAATAATATTACTCGGGAACCCAGCGCCTTTGTGCCGCTGGTGTTGCATAATGAGGACGGCAGCCCGTTTGCCGGAGACCCACGTCAGGCACTGGCCGCTGTGGTGGATCGTTACAAGGCACGAGGACTTACGGTTGTTGTGGCGACAGAGCTGGAATTTTACCTGTCAGACCCAAAGGCGGAGCATCCGAATTCGCAGATCACCGGTGAAGCATCGGACAGCTTTTCCATGGTGGCTGTAGACGAGCTGGACCATTTCGAACCGTTTTTTAACGATGTGTATCGTCTGTGTGCGGAACAGGGTGTTCCGGCGGATGCGGCGATTTCGGAAAACGGTTCGGGGCAGATGGAAATCAACTTGAACCACGTGCCGGACCCTTTGTGCGCGGCGGATGACGCGATGTTGTTCAAGCGGA
This sequence comes from uncultured Paracoccaceae bacterium, assembly GCA_947311485.1. Taxonomy (GTDB): domain Bacteria; phylum Pseudomonadota; class Alphaproteobacteria; order Rhodobacterales; family Rhodobacteraceae; genus Amylibacter. The sequence goes on along the minus strand of CAMZLM010000104.1, from coordinate 4,043 downwards.
TCATTCGCGGGGTTGCGCGTAAACACGGGTTGGTGGCGAGCTTTATGGCCAAGCCCTATGGGGACCGGTCCGGCAGCGGGCTGCATGTGCATTTTTCGGTGCTGGATAACGACGGCCAGAATATATTTGCCAACGGTACGCCCGAAGGCGCGGACACGCTTGGATTCGCGGTGGCGGGGTTGCTGCGTGCGATGCCGGACAGTATGGCGATCTTTGCCCCCCATTATAATTCCTATCGCCGGTTCGCGCCGCAATCCCATGCGCCAGGTGCGGTGGCATGGGGTTATGAAAACCGCACAACCGCCATTCGCATTCCCGGTGGACCGGATGCGGCGCGCCGGATTGAACACCGTGTCAGCGGCGCGGATGCCAACCCTTATCTGGTGCTTGCGGCCATTCTCGGGGCGGCGCTGGCGGGTCTTGATGCGGCGAATAAACCTGCTGCGCCAACTGTCGGTGACGCCTATTCCCAACCTCTGCCGCAGCTGCCCCGGCAATGGGATGCGGCCATCGAAGGTTTTGCGCAAAGCACTGTCATGGCTGATATCTTTGCGCCGGTTTTGCGAGACATGTTTGTTTCGGCCAAACGCCAAGAATCAGCGCGTTTCATGGCGGAGGTCAGCGCGTTTGAGCGTAAAACCTATCGCGACACTGCGTAATATAGGCGTTTAGGGGCGCATAAGACCAGTTTTCACTCTTGAACGGTCCAGGTTTCCTTAAAGTTTGACTTGTTGTTACATTTTCGCCTTACTGACCAGCACAATAATTCAGGGAGACTAAAATGTTTAAGAAATCACTTCTGGCGGGAATCGTGCTGTCTTTGGGACTTTCAACAGCCGTACAGGCGGGGGAGTACCCGAGCAAAGCCATTACCATCGTTGTTCCATCCAAGGCGGGTGGGTCCACAGACCGGACAGCGCGTTTGTTCACAGAGCTGGCCGAGAAAAACTACGAAGGCTTTGAGTTTGTCATCAAGCACATTCCTGGTTCTGGTGGTCAAAAGGGTTTTGAAGCCATCGCACGTGCAAAAGCGGATGGTTACACGATCGGCCTGAATTTCACCCCGCAGTTGGTGGCGCATATCGTTTCCAAGCGCGCGAAATACACTTTGGACAGCTTTCATGTGATGGGTAATGTTGCACAGGATCCGGGTATTGTTGCAGTGCCCAAGGACAGCAAGATCATGAACATGGTCGATCTGGCCGCCGCCGCCAAGGCGGGTTCGCTGACCGTTGCCGTAAATGGTATCGGGTCCGATGACTTTCTGGCCGCCAAATCCTTTGAGGCCGCTGCCGGTGTGGAATTCAACCTGCTGCCAACCAAAGGGTCCACTGAACAAAAGGCCGGTGTCTTGGGCGGGCATGTGGATGCCGCGTTTATGAACCTGTCGCAAATGATCAAACAGCATAAAGCAGGGGATGCCCGCATTATTTCATTGCTGACTGAAGAACGCGATTCGCATCTGCCGGAAATGGCAACGTCCAAAGAACAGGGTTTTGATGTGCAAATGCGGGCAACCCGTGGTTTTGTTGCCCCCGCCGGTATTGATGCCGCCATTCAGGGCCAGCTGGACGACATGCTGACCGCGATCATGGCCAGTGATGAATTCAAGGCAAATGCCGCCAAAGGCAATATCTTTTTGCTGCCTCAGTCCGGTGCGGATTACCTTGCATATCTGAAAGGTCTGCAGGCAGATACCCAAGCCGTTTATGACAAAGCGCCCTGGTAATGGCCAAAAAACATGTTGATCGCGCCGTTCTGGCGCTGCTCATCGTAATGGCTGTGTTGTTGTTTAACAGCACAGCCGGTTACACAGGGATCGCCCTGAAAACCTCTGCCAAATATGTACAATTCCTTGCCGTGTCGATTGGTGTTTTGTCGGTAATACAGCTGGGTTTCAATATCTTCAAAGAACAACCATCGGTGAAACTGAAATTGACCGACAATATGGGTCGGTTCGTCGGGTTGTTGATCTGTCTGGTGTTGTTTGCTGCGGCGTTTGAAACGCTCGGGTTCTTTATTCCTGCGGCGATTTTTATTCCTGTCGTAGCGGTTTTGCTGGGCTACAGGCGTCCGGTTGTCATTGGTTTGACCACGGTCGGGGTTTTGATTTTTGTCTATTTGGTGTTTATTCAGCTGTTGTCGGTAAACCTGCCAGGGCTTGAATTTCTGGGGGGTGTTTGATGTTTGAATATATTCAAATTGTCTTTTCATTCGAAGCCTTGTTGACCATTGCCATTGGCACCGTTGCCGGTGTGGCAATCGGAGGAATGCCCGGATTGACAGCGACAATGGCCGTGGGCCTGTTGGTGCCTTTCACCTATACGATGGATCCGACCATGGGGCTTATGCTGCTTGGCGGGATTTATTGCGGGGCGATGTATGGCGGGTCTATTCCGGCAATTCTGCTGAATACCCCGGGGACACCGGCAGCGGTTGCGACCGCGATTGAAGGGTATCCGATGAGCAAACAAGGCCGTGGTGCGCTGGCGCTTAAGGTGTCGGTGACGGCGTCGTTTGTTGGCGGAACGTTTTCGGTCATGATCCTGTTGCTGTTTGCCCCGTTTCTGGCGCGTCAGGCGTTGGCTTTCGGGCCGGCGGAAACCTTTTTGCTGGCGCTTATGGGGCTTGCGGGGATCGTGTCGATTGCGGACGAGAATTCATCACTGATCAAGGCATTGATTGCCGGTTTGATTGGCATGATCATTGCCGTGATCGGAACCGATGATATGTCGGGCAGCCTGCGATATACCATGGGCATGATCGAATTGATCGACGGTATCGATTTCATGCCGGCATTGATTGGCCTGTTTTCAATGATCCAGATGCTGGAACTGGCGGGGGCGCATTCCCATGCCATCGACACATCGTTGATTGACAAACAAAACAAACGTGAACCCATGCCCAAGGGAATTTCCAAACACATCGCGCTTGGGTCCGGTACCGGCACATTGATCGGGATACTTCCGGGGGAGGGGGCTACGATTGCGGCGTTTATCTCGTATAATTTCTCCAAACGGATTTCCAAGGTGAGAGAGCTGTTCGGCAAAGGAAACCCCGAGGGCATCGCCGCCGCAGAGGCCGGCAATAACGGCTGTGTCGGGGGCTCATTGGTGCCAACTTTGACTTTGGGAATTCCGGGGAATTCGGTGGCTGCGGCCCTGATGGGGGCGTTTATCATTCACGGGATGATTCCGGGGCCGGAACTGTTCAACGAATATGCAGACCGGACCTATCCATTCATCATTTCGATGTTTGTTGCCAACGGGGTATTTTTGATTGTGGGGCTGACGTTTGCTCCTTATCTGGCGCGCATTGCACTGATACCGCCTGCTATCATGGTGCCGGTCGTCAGCGCCTTTGCTGTGCTTGGATCATACGCACTGAACAATGCGGTGTTTGATGTCTATATGATGATCGGATTTGCGCTGGGCGGGCTGGTACTCAAGAAGCTGGGCTTTTCGCTGGAGGCATTGATTTTGGGCCTGATCCTTGGACCGATTGCCGAGGGTGGCTTTACCCAGGGTATGATTATTGGCCATGGGTCGCCGATGATCTTTTTTGAAAGTTCGATCGCCAAAGTGATGTGGGTGATTATCGGCGTTCTGCTGATCCCGCCTTTGTATTCCTATTTGAAAAGCAAGCGAACATAAAACAGGCCGGAGCCTTCTTGTGAGAGGAGGCTCCCGCCAAATTTTAATGAATGGTACCAACGGCCTATTAGGTGGCGCACCCACAAATTCCTTCACCTGATCAAGAGTTTATGGTTCACTTCCGGCAAAACAAGCTGGAGGGAAATAAATGTCGCGTTTTGATATGAGCGAACTATGCCGCAGGTTAAGTTTCACTGGTGAATTGAATCCGCGCTTTCCAAACCGAAGAAGAATCGGTAACTACCTAAGAGAACCCCAGTTATGGATAAGCGACATTTTTCATTTTGACCTTTTTTCCAGCGAGCATGTAGGCCGCGAGGCAGGATATGATGTGGACGAATGCGTTTGTTGGTGACCTGTGCCGGGTGTGTTCCAGTCCCATTCCCGATT
>CAMZLM010000103.1 GCA_947311485.1 uncultured Paracoccaceae bacterium | reverse complement strand
GCCGCAGGACCGTTTGTGAAAACAGTCCTGCGGCGTTTTCGTTGAAAGGAACGCCAAAATGGCATCAGCTGCGGAACAAATGGCCTCTAACCTGAGTTGGGGGACATTCGGTAAAGCCAAGGAATTGCAATCGCGCATTCTTTTTACGGTTGGAATGCTGATCGTGTACCGGATGGGGACCTATATACCGGTTCCCGGGATTGACGCGGCAGGCCTCGCGCGGTTTGCCGAGGATCTGCAACAGGGCGTGGGTGGTATCCTGTCAATGTTCACCGGTGGTGCGATCAGCCGGATGGCGATTTTCGCGCTGGGGATCATGCCGTATATTTCGGCCTCGATCATTGTACAGTTGATGACGGCGATGGTGCCCCAGCTGGAACAGTTGAAAAAAGAAGGCGATGCCGGTCGCAAGAAAATCAACCAATACACCCGCTATGGCACGGTGCTGCTGGCCGCGTTTCAGGCCTATGGCCTGTCCAAAGGCATTGAATCACAGGCCGGTCTGGTGGCGCATCCCGGTTTCCTGAGCTTTCAATTGCCAGCGATTTTTACTCTGGTGGGGGGCACGATGTTCCTGATGTGGCTGGGGGAGCAAATCACTGCCCGTGGCATCGGTAACGGTATTTCGTTGATCATTTTTGTAGGTATTATTGCCCAACTTCCGTCGGCATTGGTGCGGTTCTTTTCGCAGGGACGTGAAGGGATTATACCGGTTCCGGTCATCCTCGGGGTGATGGTGATGATCGTGGCGGTGATTGCGTTTATTGTGTTCATGGAACGGGCGCTGCGCAAACTGCATATCCAGTATCCGAAACGTCAGGTGGGTATGAAGGTATATGGCGGTGAAACCTCGCATTTGCCAATCAAACTGAATCCCGCCGGTGTGATCCCGCCGATCTTTGCTTCGGCACTGTTGCTGCTGCCAACCACGATCAGCACGTTTTCCGGCACACAGACATCGCCGATCATGAATACCATTCTGGCCTATTTTGGTCCGGGCCAACCGCTGTACTTTGTGTTCTTTGTGGCGATGATCGTGTTCTTCAGCTATTTTTACACAGCGAACGTGTCGTTCAAAACGGATGAAGTAGCTGATAACCTGAAAAAGCAGAACGGCTTTGTTCCGGGGATCCGTCCGGGCAAGAAAACCGAGGAATATCTGGACTATGTGGTCGCTCGTATACTTGTGTTGGGTTCTGCATACCTTGCGGCGGTTTGTCTCTTTCCGGCCATTTTGCGCTATCAGCTGTCGATTCCGTTCTATTTTGGTGGTACATCTTTGTTGATCGTGGTTTCCGTGACCATGGACACGATCACACAGGTGCAATCACATTTGTTGGCGCATCAGTATGAAGACTTGATCGAGAAATCGAAATTGGGCGGCAAAGGTCGCGCAAAGTCGAAAGCCAAAGCCCGCGGGAGGGGCCGTCGTTAATGAATATAATATTGCTGGGGCCTCCGGGGGCAGGTAAGGGAACGCAAGCCAGATTTCTGGTGGAAGAGCGCGACATGATGCAACTGAGCACCGGCGATATGCTTCGTGCGGCGCGGACGTCCGGAACCGAGATGGGCAAGAAAGTTGCCGCTGTGATGGACGCGGGCAAGCTGGTCACCGATGAAATCGTGATTGGCCTGATCGAAGAGCAGCTGACCACAGCCAAGGCCCCGGGGGGATTCATCTTTGACGGGTTCCCGCGCACTTTGGCACAGGCGGACGCGCTGACGGCGTTGATGCAGAAGGTGGGCAAGAAGCTCGATACCGTGGTGGAAATGCGGGTGGATGATGCGGCGCTGGTTGAACGGATCACCGGTCGGTATACCTGTGGCACCTGCGGCGAAGGTTATCACGACACGCTGAAGGTTCCGGCCAAAGAGGGCGTGTGTGACAATTGCGGCGGTACAGAATTCAAGCGCCGTGCGGATGACAACGAGGAATCGTTAAAAACCCGTCTGATGGCCTATTACAAGGAAACCTCGCCGCTGATCGGGTATTATTATGCCAAAGGCCAGTTGCAGTCGATTGACGGGCTGGGCGACATTGACGAAGTCAAAGCCGCGATTGCAGGGGCGTTGGACACCGTTTCCTGAACGGCAACAAAATTCGGTAATGGGCAGGGCTGCGGTCCTGCCTTTTGCGTTTCGGGTGGCGGGAAGATTGCGGTTTTGTAGCAATTCAAACAAGCGCGTGAGGAAACGTGTTTTGATTTGGCGCGCGGGGACTTGTAGGTCACATTTCAGAAAACCAGCAAAGGGGATTCCCATGTATCGCATCAAGACCGACCTCAAGTATTCGGACATTACACCACGCGCGGATTTTATGAACCGGCGTCAGGTGATCGCCGGTGCGGCCGGCCTGCTGGCTGCGGGGGGCATGGCGCAGGCCAGAATGACCGGGAAAAAGAGCCGCTACTCCACAGACGAGAAGCAAACAAAATTCAAGGACGCGACTTCGTATAATAATTTCTACGAATTTGGCACCGGCAAAGAAGACCCCGCAAAATATGCGGATAAGCTGACGACGGACCCGTGGAGCGTGGAAATTGGCGGTCTGGTGAACAAGCCGGGGAATTACAGTCTTGGCGACATTCTGAAAACGGTCACACTGGAGGAGCGGATCTATCGCTTCCGTTGTGTCGAGGCCTGGGCAATGGTGGTGCCGTGGATCGGGTTTCAATTGTCGGATCTGATTGCGGCGGCGGACCCTGCGGGGAACGCGAAATATGTGGCCTTTGAAACCCTGCACCGGCCAAGCGAAATGCGCGGGCAGAAAAACCCGACTTTCCCGTGGCCCTATGTCGAGGGCCTGCGGATGGACGAGGCGATGCACCCGCTCACTATTCTGGCAACCGGCATGTATGAGGAAGAACTGCCCAACCAGAATGGAGCCCCCTTGCGTTTGGTGGTGCCATGGAAATACGGGTTCAAGTCGATCAAATCCATCGTCAAAATCACCCTGACCGAGAAAAAGCCGCCAACGACCTGGAACCAGATTAGCAGGCGTGCATACGGGTTTTATGCCAATGTGAATCCGGATGTGGATCATCCACGTTGGTCGCAGGGGTCGCATCGTGTGATCGGGGGCGGTTTGTTTGCCAGCCGGCAGCCAACGCAGAAATTCAATGGCTATGGGGACGAAGTCGCCGGCCTGTACACTGGTATGGACTTGCAAAAGTTTTTCTAGGGTCGGGTTTAAGGGCGACGCCCTCGGATCATAGCAGGGGATTTTTATGACCTTCATTGAGCGTCTAAATCAGGTTTCACGCAAAATTCCGACATGGCCTTTGTACATTCTGGGGTTTGTGCCGGCTGCGGTGTATCTCTATTGGGGGATCACCAATCAATTGGGAGCGGACCCGGTGGCGACGCTGGAACGCCAATTGGGAAAGTGGGGTTTGCAGCTCCTGATCCTGAGCCTGCTGGTCACGCCCCTGCGCAATTGGGTCAATCTCAATCTGATAAAATTCCGCAGGCCGTTGGGGCTGTTTGCTTTCTACTATGTGGTGCTGCATCTGCTGGCGTATCTGTTGCTGGATAAACAGCTGGAATGGGACCCAATCATAAAGGACATCACAAAGCGTCCCTATATCATTGTCGGTGTGATTGCATTGCTGGCGATGTTTCCCTTGGCCATCACGTCGCATAACTGGATGATCCGCAAGCTCGGGCCGGTGAGGTGGCGCCGGTTGCATAAGCTGGCGTATCTGATCGCCCCGCTTGGTGCGGCGCATTACCTGTTGCTGGTCAAGGCCTGGCCGCCGGAACCGATTATTTACTGTTTGATCGTGGCGGGCCTGGTTGGATACCGGTTTGTCCGTCTGCGCGGCGCTATTTTCGCCTAGCCCGGCTGGTTTTGTGGCCGTATCCGGAATCATTTCGGGGATTCGGTCACCAATTTCGACTCGGCCTTCCGATTCTGATGCTTTCTGTGTGCATTTGCATGCCAAATCTACCCTCTAAGCTGCGGCGCAGCATTTTCATCGCCTAAAAAGCGTGACGATGCGTGTGTCACAACGTGGTCAGGGAGTGAGTTCCATTTAGATGATAATTGTATGTTCGTAATATATCTTTATTAACAGTGCGTTACGAATATTTTACAAAAAAGATGGAATTGTTTGCAGAAAGGGGTTGCGGGGTTTGGGTGTACGGTCTAGATACCGCTTCACCGGAGGCGACGATGTTGAAACACTCGGAACTGACGGTTAGGATGAGGCAGTGAACGGCGGGCGCGCCAAGGG
>CAMZLM010000102.1 GCA_947311485.1 uncultured Paracoccaceae bacterium | reverse complement strand
CTGCGACGAGCGTGATCCCCTGTCTTTCCCTACCGGCAGCTCTACCGTTTTCAGGTTTTCCATCCGTGCGATCTGCGCGGCGCCTGCGTCGGTGATTTGGGTGTTGTAGAGGTCGAGGCTTTGCAGGTTTTCAAGGGCAAAGATCGACTCGGGCAGGGGGGTGAGGGCGCGGATTTCTGGGAACTCGAGGTCTAGGGTAGAGAGGCCATCCCGCCGCACCTCATCAATCAATCGCTCTGCTGCTTGAAAGGCGTCATCTGCGGCGGTCATATCGGGGGCCTTTGGATTGGGGTGGTGGATGTAGCCCCACTTTAGGGTTGCGGAAATCGGTTAGCAAGGTACCGGGGCACATGCGGGTCAGGGTGTGTTTGGGGATTTGATTGCATTGAAGGATTGACCGGAAAGTTACCACCGCTTACACGTGGAGCATGGCACAGGTAGTGAAATTGAAACGGGGTGATCTGCGCGACGCGTTGATTGCCTATGCGATGCAGGCCTGCAAAGACGGCCATATCGAAGTGATGTCCCTGCGGCAGGCAGCTCGTGATCTGGGGGTATCCTCGGGGGCGGTATACCGGCATTTTCCGGATAAGGATGCGTTGTTCTTTGAGGTGGTGAATATCGGTTTTTTCGAGATGCGCGAGCAGTTTCTTGCGATCCGGCCTGAAGGTGCTGTTGCCACAACCAAAGAGCAGGCAATCGAGCGCTGTTTTGCTTTGGCACGCACCTATATCAACTGGGCCAGCGAAAACACCGCGCTGTGGCACATGATGTTTGGCCGGATCGGTATGATGTGCCGCGAGGATTTGATCCAGGACCCGGAATTGATGCGCTACACCCCGTTTGATGTGTCGCTGGAGGTCACACGGGATTTATACCGTTTGGGGATGTTGCAGGCGGAACCAACCATGGCCGATATCCGCTTTATGTGGTCCGCCACCCACGGGGCGGCGGATCTGGCACAATCGGGCGCGCGGCTGGATCATGAACAGCTCGACCAGATTTGCCACGACACAACTGTGCGCAACTTGCGCTCTATCGGGCTGGAGGTCGAAGCCCCTTAAAGCACCCGACCGGCAACCGCATCCAGTTTGGCCACCAGCCTGGCATCGCGATGTTCGGGCTGGGTCATGATCGCGAATTCCAGCGCCTTGTCACAGCCGTGTTTGCAATCGGTTCGTGCCGCCCCGAGCAATTCCGGCAGGCGTGCAACCAGACCTTTGGCATTGGCGGAATTGCCCATTAACGTCTGGATAATCTGGTTGATGTCGACCTCGCCGTGATCGGGGTGCCAGCTGTCGTAATCGGTGATCATAGCAACCGAAGCATAGCAAAGCTCTGCTTCGCGCGCGAGCTTGGCCTCGGGCATGTTGGTCATGCCGATGACGTCGCAGCCCCAGACCTCGCGGTACATTTTGCTCTCGGCGAGGGAGGAAAATTGCGGACCTTCCATGGCCAGATAGGTGCCGCCGTCATGCACGGTTACACCTTGGGCACGGGCCGCTGTGATACAGGCCTGCCCCAGACGGCCACACGTGGGATGGGCTACGGAGACATGCGCCACACAGCCCGGCCCGAAAAAGGATTTTTCCCGCGCAAAGGTCCGGTCGATGAACTGGTCCACAACCACAAAATCACCGGGGGCCATTTCCTCGCGGAAGGAACCGCAGGCGGAAACAGAGATCACATCGGTGACACCGGCACGTTTCAGCGCATCAATATTGGCACGGTAATTTATACTGGAAGGGGTTTGCACATGGCCCCGCCCGTGACGCGGCAGGAACACCATTTTAGTGCCGTTCAGATGGCCGACCAGCAAATCGTCGGAAGGCGCGCCAAAGGGGCTTTCGACCGGAATCCATTGCGTATCCTGCAACCCGTCGATTTCATAAACACCGCTGCCGCCGATAATGCCAATGACTGTTTGCATGAGCTTTCCCTCTTGTTGTGGTGTGCCTTTCATACCGGCGAAACAGGGTTTGGCCAAGCAAAGATGGTTTCCCGACATAAAAATCACCCGATCCCCGAATTTCATATTCGTGTTACCGAGGCGTTATTAAACTGATACATTCGGCGGCCTATTTGCAGACACCCGATACTGGGATTTTGTTAATAGGAGACAGAATATGTCTGTTCACTCACTAACCTCTGCGGCCGTTGTCGTGCTTGCATTGGCGACACCCGCGATGGCCCGTGATCAAATCAACATTGTAGGGTCGTCTACTGTTTTTCCATTTTCCACCACAGTCGCCGAGCATTTCGGTAAGTCGACCTCTTTCAAGACACCCGTCGTCGAGAGCACCGGTTCCGGCGGTGGATTGAAGCTGTTTTGCGCTGGCAATGGTCTGGATACGCCGGACATTACCAATGCATCCCGCCGGATCAAATCTTCGGAAGTTGAAAAATGCGCCGCCAACGGTGTGACCGAAATCGTCGAGGCCACAATCGGATTTGATGGTATTGTTATTGCCAACTCTTCCAGCGTGCCACAGCTCAAGGTGACCCTGCGCGATCTGTTTTTGGCATTGGCCAAGGATGTGCCAAACGGCAAAGGCGGCACACAACCGAATCCTTATACTACATGGCGTCAAGTGAATGCCGATTTGCCGGACGTTAAATTTGAGGGCCTCGGCCCGCCAGCAACATCCGGCACCCGTGATGCATTTGCCGAGCTGGCGCTTGAGGGTGG
>CAMZLM010000101.1 GCA_947311485.1 uncultured Paracoccaceae bacterium | reverse complement strand
GGCGGCGGTTTGGGCCTATCCTCTGGTCGGGGCAGTGGTTGGCCTCATAGGCGCGGCCTGTGGGTATTTTGCGCTTTGGCTCGGCGTCAACAGCGGGATTTCGGCAATTCTGGTCCTGTCGGTTACGGCCTTGATCACCGGCACCCTGCATGAGGACGGCATCGCCGATTGCGCGGACGGGCTTGCCGGTGGGTATACCCGGGCGCGGCGTTTGGAAATTATGAAAGACAGTCGCGTTGGTGCGTTTGGTGTCACAGCCCTGTTTCTGGTCCTTGGCGCACGTTGGTCCGGCACCGAAGCCCTGTTACCGCAAACCGCCCTGCCCCTGTTTGCTGCCATAGGGGCCGCGAGCCGGTTGCCGATGGTGTTGGCCATGGCCTTGATGCCGCTGGCCAACAGTCGCGGTATGGCGGCCACTGTTGGCAGACCGCCATTAGTCGCGATCGGACTTGCCGTTGTAATGGGCTTGTTTATATGTGTGGCCAGCCTTGGCCCCACCGGCATATTATTAATGCTGGCGGGACTGTTGGCCCCGCTGCCGCTCTGGCTTGCCGCACAGCGCAGCATTGGCGGATATACCGGCGACATTCTGGGTGGGAGCCAGCAAATCGCAGAGGTGGCGATCCTTGCAACAGCCACCGCGATATGGGTTTAAAGACAGAAAACAGGCCCGCACCAAAACGGTAACAGGCCATATTTTCCGGTTTTCTCGACTCTGCTGACCCTAGCGGGACCGCCCCAAACCACTGGCGCGGGCCAAGGCCTGACGTTTTACCGCATAGTTCGGCGCAACCATTGGATAATCCGGTGGCAACTTCCATTTCGCGCGATAATCTTCTGGCGACATATCATATTGGGTCCGCAAATGTTTCTTCAACATCTTGAACTTTTTGCCATCTTCCAGACAAATGATATGATCCGGCGTTACAGACTCCTCAATTTCGACAGCGGGTGTGTTCACCACGACTGCCCCTTCCGTGCTTGGATATAGGTCCGAGATCTTCTTGTGAATCTCGTCCAGAAAGCCCGGAATGCTTGACGTGTCCATCCGGTTGTTCTGCAGATATGCCGCAACAATATCTGTCGTGAATCGCAAGACACGATCCTCGTGTGATCGGAAACTACTTTCCATAGCCTTCCCTTCCTAAGCTACGCTTCAATATTCACAGAGCCCCTACGCCCTATCGTGCAGTCAACTAAGCATACAATACGTCTTTACAAGACGCTGCATGAACTTTTTTAACAATTCACACATTTGAATATTCGCGTACTATCCGATATTCCTTGAATATGGTCAATTGGCAGGTATGAAGAGATAAAGGAGGCAAATAAATGCCCACACGCAGTTTGGAAAAATTTCTCCGCTCCGATCAGGCAAATTCTCTGCCTGGCGGTGCTATTGCCATTATTTTCATCGAAGACGAGGTCGGCATTGCGGCTTCTGTACGGCATCACGCTCGATTGGGTTTCAAAAACATTCTGTTGCTTGAGGCAACGGAATGCCATCTGCCTGCCGACTGCGATGCCTTATGCACACGCATTTCCTGCGACCTTCCAGTCCCCGAGGCGATGAACCTGATCATTGATGCTTTTGTCGGGCGGTGGCTCTATTATTGTTACAATGCAGAGTTTTTGCATTTTCCCTTTTGCGAAACCAGAAGCATCGAAGAACTCGTCACCTTTATCCAAGATGAACGCCGGCAAAGCTGTTTAGCCTATTTAGTTGATCTGTACGGAGATAATCTGGACACAGACCCGATTGGCTATTCTCTGGAATCCGCGCAACTGGATGCGGCGGGATATTACGCTATGCCGCGTGTGATCGACGGGGACACTCAGGAACGCCAGCTTGATATATTCGGGGGGCTGAAATGGCGTTTTGAGGAACATTTCCCTCCGGTAAAACGCCGCATCGACCGGACGGTCCTGTTCAAGGCCCATAAAGGGCTGAAAATGGGGGAAGATTATCTGTTCAATACGGCGGAATACAACACCTACCAATGCCCATGGCACAACAGCACAACCGTCGCAGTTTGTAGTTTCCGGACCGCAAAATATCTCAAGGCCAATCCGGGGTCCACCTTTGAAATACACAGTTTCGTTTGGGAAAAATCAACAAAATTCCACTGGAATTCCCAACAATTGATGGATTTGGGATTAATGGAACCGGGGCAGTGGTTTTAGGCCCGGGATCCTTATTTTTTTTCCTGTAGCCGGATCACCACATCGATACGGGATATTTCACAATTCTGGGGGATATCCGGTATTTTGGCAAATGCCACCGCGTCCTTGGGGGCATCGGTCAGAATTCCGGTGTCTTCCCAATAATAATGCGGGTGTTCATCCATGCGCGTATCGAAATACGACGTATGACCCTCTACCGCGATTTCCTGCATTAAACCGGCATCGCAAAAGGCCCGCAAAGTATTGTATACTGTGGCCAGCGAAACTGAATCGCCGTGGGCGGACGCAGAGGCAAACAGGCTTTCGGCGGTAACATGGCGGTTTTTGCCATCCCCAACCAGCAATTCCGCAAGGCAAATACGTTGCCGCGTCGGACGCACTTGTGCCGACTGAAGCCATTTCTTGCCGTTTTCCGTCGTCGTAAGAGCCATACCCACCTCGGTTTTACCCTGTTCTCCGCCGAGAATATGCGCGATTTGAGAATGGATTTCAATTGCAAAAAAAAGCGATCGGATCCACAAGCCGTTATATCACCCGAGGGGTCGACTTTTCCTTTGGGCATTTTTGCTCTAAAATAACATCTAACCTCGACTGACTGAAAATATTATTACCCTGGAAACATTGTATGCGCATTTTATCGGGTAGCCTCTTTGTTGCTTTATCGGCCTGTAGCCTTGCCCAAACCCCCGAAGAATACGCGGCCACGATCACCTCTCAACGGGCGAGCTGTCAGGCACGGGCCTCGAGCCAGTGTAATTTCATCAACAGCCCTGTGCGCCTGAGCAGCAAAGAAATCATTTTGCCAAATCGGGCCTTTCCGTTTTTTGCCACCCAGAACGATCTGAATTTCATAGATGCAAAAGCCGTCCAATGGAACGCCCCCAAGGACACGCTGACCGACGGGGCCTCCATTCCACGCGTATTCATCAACATCATCGGCGATCCCCGTAGCCGCGAGTTCCTCAATGCCGCAACCGTTCACGATGCCTATTGCGGGCGCGGGAATGAAAACGGACCATACTATCACACCGCGCCTTGGCAAGCTGTCCACCGGATGCTGTATGATGGTCTGCGTGTTGGTGGCACCTCTGCCCCCAAGGCAAAACTGATGTATGCTGCGGTTTTTCTGGCGGGCCCACGCTGGAGTAATTTACGCAAATCGACATCGAACAAGGCTTCCGCCAATGCGGTTTCAACCGCTGGCACCACCGCCAAATCCGGCAACGGGGCCTTTGCCAAACAGCAAAGCAATCGCAGCCTCCCCGATCAAGGCGTCAACGACCGGCAACTGTTAAGCGCGCTCAAATCCGCCGAGGCATTTATTAAGACCACCAACCCTACCCTTGATGCACTTGAGGCTTTTCTGACAAAAACAGAAAAAAACCTCCTGCAGAATATGGACCGAAATCTGAATGACGGCCCTGATAAAGAGCACGAAGAATACTACGGGGATGAACCAACAGGTTATGAGCCAACAGGTTATGGCCCAACCGGAAACACGATCCCCTAAAACCGTCACATACAGATACCGGATAGTCCCTTGCCTCTGCTTGGCTGCAAATGATAGACCTGCGTCTAACGAACACGCCAACAGGAGACAGTAATCCATGTCCGACAGACCCACCAGTTACGGCTATGACGAGCTTTTGAAATGCGCACGCGGCGAATTATTTGGCGAGGGCAACGCCCAATTGCCGGCCCCGCCGATGCTGATGATGGACCGGATCACCGAAATATCCGAGGATGGCGGCGAACATGGCAAGGGCCATGTGGTTGCCGAATTCGATATCAAACCGGACCTGTGGTTCTTTGACTGCCACTTTCCCGGCAACCCGATTATGCCCGGCTGTCTGGGGCTGGATGGCCTGTGGCAACTGACCGGTTTCAACCTTGGCTGGCGCGGCTGGCAAGGGCGCGGGTATGCGTTGGGCGTAGGCGAGGTCAAGCTCACCGGCATGGTGCGCCCGGATCGCAAGATGCTGACCTATCACGTGAATTTCACCAAAGCGATCCAGAATCGCCGCCTGACCATGGGCGTTGCCGATGGCCGTGTAGAGGCCGATGGCGAAGTCATCTATCTGGTCAAAGACATGAAAGTTGCGCTGTCCGCCAGCTAGCACACATAATTACAAGGAGAGCGCCATGCGCCGAGTCGTCGTCACAGGGTTGGGGATCGTATCCTCTATCGGGAATTCCGCCCAAGAGGTTCTGACCTCTTTGCAAGCCGGCAAATCCGGCATCACCGCCAACGAAGCCATGATCGAACACAGTTTCCGCAGCCAGATCGCCGGTGCGCCGAACATCGACATCAAGGAACATGTGGAAAAGCGTACCCTGCGTTTCATGGGACCGGGGGCCGCATACGCCCATATCGCCATGCAACAGGCGATTGCGGATTCCGGGCTGGAGGAAGGCGACATCGTCAATCCGCGCACCGGCCTGATTGCCGGTTCCGGCGGGCCATCCACATCGGCAATGCTGGTGGCACATCAAACCGTGCTGAAAAACGGCGCTCCCAAACGTATCGGCCCGTTTGCGGTCCCAAAATGCATGGGGTCAACCATTTCCGCCAACCTGTCCACCGCGTTCAAGATCAAGGGCATCAACTATTCGATCACCTCGGCCTGTTCGACCTCTTTGCATTGTATCGGCTCTGCGGCAGAACAGATCATGATGGGCAAACAGGATGTGATGTTTGCCGGCGGCGGCGAGGAACTGGACTGGACCCTGTCCTGCCTATTTGACGCCATGGGGGCGATGTCCTCCAAATTCAACGACACACCGGAACTGGC
Organism: uncultured Paracoccaceae bacterium; assembly: GCA_947311485.1. Taxonomy (GTDB): domain Bacteria; phylum Pseudomonadota; class Alphaproteobacteria; order Rhodobacterales; family Rhodobacteraceae; genus Amylibacter. The sequence continues at coordinate 2,327 of CAMZLM010000101.1, read as the reverse complement.
CTCCCGCGCCTTTGACGCTAACCGTGACGGGTTTGTCATCGCAGGCGGCGGCGGTATTCTTGTGCTGGAGGAGCTGTCCCACGCACAGGCGCGCGGTGCCAAAATTTACGCCGAAGTCACCGGCTATGCCGCCACATCCGACGGCCATGACATGGTGGCCCCTTCCGGCGAAGGTGGCGAACGTGCCATGCGTCTGGCGCTGCAAAGCCTGCCTGCGGATCGCAAGGTTGGCTACATCAACGCACATGGCACATCCACCCCCGTGGGCGACATCGGCGAAATCGAAGCCGTCCGCCGCGTGTTTGGCGAAGGTTCAACCCCGCCGGTTTCATCGACCAAATCCATGACCGGCCACAGTCAGGGGGCCACCGGCGCACAAGAGGCAATTTACTGTCTGCTGATGCTGGAGAACGATTTCATCGCACCGTCAATCAATGTGGAAACCCTTGATCCGGCGCTCAATCCGGCCGAAATCGCCACCAGCCGCGTGGATAACGCCGGTCTGGATACAGTGATGACCAACTCCTTCGGGTTTGGCGGCACCAACGGTTCCATGCTGCTTTCGAAATTCAAGGGGTAATCTGATATGACGGGACAACTCGCCGGCAAACGCGGCCTGATTATGGGGGTCGCAAACGAACGATCCATTGCATGGGGCATTGCCAAGGCCATGGCCGAAGCCGGTGCCGAACTGGCCTTTACCTATCAAGGAGAGGCCTTTGGCAAACGGCTTGCGCCACTGGCCGAACGGGTCGGGTCCGACTTTATGGTGGATGTGGATGTCACGGATGATGAATCACTGGATGCCGCATTCGAAGCCCTGCAATCACGCTGGGACACGCTTGATTTCGTGGTCCATGCCATCGCCTATTCCGACAAGAACGAATTGACCGGCCGGATTTTAAACACCAGCCGCGCCAATTTCAAGAACTCGCTGGATATTTCCGCCTACTCCTTCATCGAAATCGCCCGCCGTGCGCATCCGATGATGGTGGAAAACGGCGGCACCTTGTTGACGCTGACCTATGGCGGCTCCAACCGCGTGACGCCGTTTTACAACGTCATGGGCGTGGCCAAAGCGGCCCTTGAAAGCACCACCCGCTATCTGGCCAACGACCTTGGCCCCGATGGCATTCGGGTCAACGCGATTTCCCCCGGCCCGATGAAAACCCTTGCCGGCGCAGCCATTGGCGGGGCGCGAAAAACCTTTCGCCACACCGGCGACAACGCGCCTTTACGCGAAAACGCCACGCTCGAGGCCGTCGGCGGCACTGCGGTCTATCTGGCGTCCGATGCGGGGGCTTGCACCACCGGTGAAATCATCCGCGTTGACGGCGGTTATCATGTGCTGGGCATGCCGCAACCGGAAAACCTGTAATACACTTTTAACTTGCCCCCCAATTGGACCATCTACCATTGAGGGTGGGGCAAGTTCCGCCCGTACAATATGGGCCGATTACATGCTTCCTGCTCGCTATCCATTTCGCCGCATCATTGCATTTCTTATCGATTTTGCAATTGCAAACGCCGTTACCACATTGATGTTACTTCCTTTGGTATGGACCAATTCCGACCATTTCCGCCTGTCCGGAATAATCAACACTTACCAATGCGAGCAGATACACCAAGCCCCGCAATCCCTGCATGACTTTGTTGCTCCATCCAAAATCAGCACCGGCTTGCTGTGTGACACCACAACAAATTTTTTCAGAAACGGGAAAATACTCCGGCTGACTCTGGATCAAAACACAACGATTGAAAACAATGTCACCTATTCGACTTCAAAAGTCCTTACTCTTGCGGTGGATGCACAAAACAACATTGTCAGCCCTCTATTCCCGCAAGGGCTTTTGACCTACATATTGCTCGGGCTTGGCACGGCTTTTCTATTGTCCCGTTGGCACGGAAAAACACCGGGCAAGGTGCTATTGGGTCTACAGGTCACGGGATTGACCAAAGGCGCGGCCCTTCGACGGGAAATAGCGCGCCTGTTGCCTCTGACTATTCCTCAAGTGTTTATTTTGTTGCCACCGGCATTGATGGCCGGCATGGTCAATCACATCAACCTGTTCACCGGCGTTATGGCTCTTTATGCCTTGTTGCTGGGCTGGTACTATCTGTGGCCGTTTATCCGCTGGACGGGCCAGAGCAGACACGACCGCCTTGTCGGCACCAAGGTTATACGGAAATAACACCCGCCACTTGACGTTTATCAAATAATATTCAGCGATCCTGTGTAACATTCCCGCAACCAAAACAGGGAGCCATACAATGACCGAAAAGACCAAAAAGCCGCGCAATGCGACAAAGAAGATTTCGAATGCCCG
>CAMZLM010000100.1 GCA_947311485.1 uncultured Paracoccaceae bacterium | reverse complement strand
TCCAGTGTCGATACAAGGGTTTGAAACGAGGTTGCTTTTTCCAAGATGCTCTCCTCCAGATTGATCTTCTGGAAGAAGTTGAATCAGACAATACTCACCTCTGCAAACCCAATGTGCTATTCATGCGATCCCCCTGAGGTCCACCTTTGACCCGGGTTACGCGGGATGTTCACGGTCTCGGGGCCGAACGTGCCGGTCAAATGCCTCTCGCGATGCCGTGGTGGTAACCCTTTGCCTCCGTTTCTCCTCGCCTATACCCGCAGCGACCCAGAAACTGCACCAGTTCCTCCTCGAAAACCGCTTCGATCGTGGCGCGGGTGTTCAGGCGAAGCCGATCCTCGATCGGGCCATAACCAACTTCGTTGGCCAGTAGCGCAGATGTCGATGTTGCTGTATTCTTTGTCATGGCGTGATCTCCTGTGGCGGTGCCAGCCGCCGGTTAGGTGGTTTTGATGTACCCGGAGATTACGCCATCCTCAAATTTCTATCAACTTCGCGACACCACCTGTCCAATTTTGCAGGACCACTTCAGAGGCTGTTACAACATTAACCGAATGCAAAAGAAAAGGCTGGGCGCAACAACATAACGCCCAGCCTTTGTTACAGTATAGAAACCGTCTTAGTTTTTGGCTTTGTCGACCATTTTACCGGCGGAAATCCATGGCATCATCGCGCGCAGGGTTTCACCGACTTTTTCGATCTGGTGTTCATCATTGATACGACGGGTTGCCTTGAATGACGGCTGGCCTACGGAATTTTCCAGCATGAAGTCACGCACGAATTTGCCGTTCTGGATATCTGTCAGAACCGCTTTCATCCGCGCTTTGGTTTCCTCATAAGGCAGGATGCGCGGGCCGGAAACATATTCGCCGTATTCCGCAGTGTTGGAGATCGAGTAGTTCATGTTGGCGATGCCGCCTTCATAGATCAGGTCCACAATCAGCTTTACCTCGTGCAGACACTCGAAATAGGCCATTTCCGGTTCGTAACCGGCCTCGACCAGCGTTTCAAAGCCCATACGGATCAGCTCTACCAGACCGCCACACAGAACAGCTTGTTCGCCGAACAGGTCGGTTTCGCATTCCTGACGGAAGTTGGTTTCGATGATGCCGGAACGGCCGCCGCCGATGGCGGAACAATAGGACAGGCCGATTTCCATGGCCTTGCCGGAAGCATCGTTATGCACAGCAACCAGACAAGGCACACCGCCGCCTTTGGTGAATTCGCCACGTACGGTGTGGCCCGGACCTTTGGGAGCCATCATGATGATGTCCACGCCGGGTTTCGGTGTGATCAGGTCAAAGTGGATGTTCAAACCGTGGGCAAAGGCCATGGCCGCGCCTTCACGCAGGTTGTCATGGACGTATTTTTTATAGGTGTCTGCCTGCAATTCATCGGGCATTGTGAACATGATCAGGTCACACCATGCGGCGGCCTCGGCGATGCCCATCACCTTCAGGCCTTCGCCTTCGGCTTTGGCCTTGGAGGCAGAACCGTCGCGCAGGGCAACGACAACATTCTTGGCACCGCTGTCGCGCAGGTTCAATGCGTGGGCGTGGCCTTGGGAACCGTAACCGAGGATGGCTACTTTCATGTCTTTGATCAGGTTGATGTCGCAATCGCGGTCGTAAAATACGCGCATGGTTTTCTCCGTCTGGATGTGGTTTCTGCGGACAGTATACCCGAAACGGGCCACAACGGGTTTCTGAAATTATGAAATTTCGCGCACATTGGAAATAATCATTTGTAATTATACTATTTCACGAATATTTCATGCGTATGTTAGACGATCTCGACAGACGCCTGTTACGCTTGTTGCAGGATGACGCCTCTTTGGGCAGCACAGAACTGGCCGCGCGCGCCGGTGCCTCTGCCGCGTCCTGTTGGCGGCGGGTGGAACGGATGCAGCGCGACGGGATCATTCAGGGCTATCATGTGGCCATTGATCCCAAGGCGCTCGGCCTGATGGTCGAGGTCTCCTTGCGGGTGTCGCTGGACAAAACCCACGCCAATGCCTTTGACGAATTTATCAACGAGGCCCGAAAAATCCGGCATGTGAACGAGATCCAGACATTTCTGGGCCGCGTGGACGTCCGCCTGAACGTGCTGGCGCGCGACATGGCGCATTATCAGGAAATCTATCGCCGCCAGATCCTCGCGCTGCCCCACATCGCCGATATCGAGGCCCTGATGCTGGTGGCCAACGTTAAAAACAGCGAGGCCCTGCCCCTGTGATCGATCTGGACGACACCGACCGCGCCATTCTGCGCGCCCTGCAAAACGATGGTGGCCAGAGCGCCGCCGCCGTGGGCAAAAAAGTGGGCCTGTCGCAACCGGCCTGCTGGCGCCGGATCAAGGCACTACAAACCGCCGGCGTCATTCGCCCGCGTGCGGTGGTGTTGAACAAAGAGTCGCTGGGGTTCGGGGTCAGCGTGTTTCTGGGCATCAAGCTCGCCACCAAGGGGCGTGTGTCGCTGGAGGATTTCGAACGCGCCGTCACCGCCATTCCGGAAGTGCAAGTCGTACAGCACGTTCTGGGCCTGTATGATTACCGCCTGCGGGTGGTCGCGCGTGATCTGGCCGATTTCGAACGCGTCCTGCGCCGCCGCATCATGACCCTGCCCGGGGTCGGCGATGTCGAGGCCAATGTGGTGCTGAGCGAGGAACGCCGCGACATCAGCCTGTAATCATTCCACCACCAGATCGGAAATCACCGCGCTGATCTTTCCGTCGGTGTCATCGCTGTCGGCGGTAATGCCCAAGCCCACCAAGACACCCTTTTCCTGCTTGAACGCACGCTTGAAATCCCGTTCCAGATCGACGTTTTCGCTAAACCGGCCTGTGCCTGCCGCGCGTTTTACGACCGTTTTCAATGTCTTGGGACCATAAGGGCTGAACAATACCTGCCCGCGTTTGTAATCCCCGCCCCAGACATAGACCAGCGCCCGCGTATTGGGGTTTGTTAGCAATTTACGCGCCGGGGCCTTGGCCAGCTTCGCCGCAGATGCCGGATCCACGAACACGAAATACAGCGCCAGATTGCGGTCATCGCCGCCCTTTTTGGTCAGATCCGTTGCCTTGACCGATTGCGAAACCGCCCATTTCCACGCGGCCCTTGTCGCCCCGCGCAGGTTTTCAGGCGCACGCCGATACAGCAGGGATACCGTGCCGTCCGACCCAACCTTCAGCGACTTGCCCATCAGATCATAGTCATTGCTCCACAGGCGCAAAAAGCCCTGCTCTACCCAGTTTTTGTCAAACCGGATCGCTTCGCTATTGGCCGGCACCGCCAGCAGGGCCACAACCACACCCAACGCAAGTGACTTCAAAACCTTCATTCTTTCCCCCTGAATACCATCTAGACCTGTTTGGAACCAAATCTTGCGAAAGGCCAATCAAATTCGTGTCAGGAATTGACCGGTATCAACAGTCAAGCCTTTGACAGCATAAGAAAACCATGCCAACAATGCGCCACCAGGGGAATTTAACGAGCAGCCAAGGATATCACATGGACCCTGACAAAATTCCCGCCAAACCCGCATCGCGCCCGGACAAGGTTTCCATGTGGCGCCATATCCAGATGTTTCGCGAGGATATCTTTTCCTCGCAACCGGCAAAGCTCTACCGCGCGTGGATGGCCGAATTCCGCACGCCGTTTTTCCGTTCCTACATGATCAACCAACCCGACCTGATCAAACTGGTGCTCAAGGACCGCCCCGACGATTTCCCCAAATCCAGGGTCGTGCAGGAAAGCCTTGAAACCCTGCTGGGCAATTCGGTTTTCGTTACCAACGGCGACATGTGGAAACGCCAGCGCCGGATTATCGATCCCGCATTCGAGGGCGGGCGGCTCAAGGAAACCTTTCCGGCCATGCTGGCCTGTGGCGAAGAAGTGGTGCAGCGCATGCAGGCGCAGGTTGGCAATGGGGCCGAAATAGAGGTCGAGGCCCACACCGCCCACGCCGCCGCCGATGTGATTTTCCGCACCCTGTTTTCCATCCCGATCAGCGACGACATCGCTACCGAGGTTTTCGCCCAGTTCCGCGATTACCAGCGCACACAACCGCTGCTCAATCTGGCCAGCTTCCTGCCGCTGCCCAAATGGATGCCACGGTTTCGCAATAAGGAAACCACCAAAACCAGCGGCGCAATCCGCGACCTGATCCGCCAGATCACCGCCCAACGCGCCGGCGAAATCGCCGCCGGCACCGCGCCGGATGACCTCGCGACCAAGATCATGACCACCGCCGACCCTGAAACCGGCGAAAAATTCGGCACCGAGGAAATGATCGACCAGGTGGCGATTTTCTTTCTCGCCGGCCATGAAACCAGTGCCTCGGCCTTGGCGTGGTCGCTGTATTTGCTGGCGTTTGATCCGGCATCACAGGACCGCCTGCATGCCGAAGTGATGGAAGTGATCGGCGATAAAACCCCCGACTTTGCCATGGTTAACAAGCTGAAATTCACCAAGGCCGTTTTCCGCGAAACCATGCGCCTGTATCCGCCGGTGCCCGGTATGATCCGGTCCAACCTGAAACCCGAACATTTTCGCGACCGCGATGTACGGCCCGGCTGTCAGGTGTTGCTGTCGCCCTGGCACCTGCACCGCCACGAACGCCTGTGGGAACGCCCCGACCATTTCGATCCGGATCGCTGGACCACTGACAACGGCAAACAATGCATGCGCGAGGCCTATATCCCGTTCTCCGCCGGCCCCCGCGTCTGCACCGGATCCGGTTTCGCAATGATCGAAGGCCCGCTGCTGCTGGCCATGATGGTCCGCGCGTTCCGGTTTGAATTGATAGAAGGCCGCGAACCGGTGCCCGTGGCGCACCTGACGCTACGCGCAAAGGACGGCATCTGGCTGCGGCTGGTACCGAGGGACGCTGGCAGTTAGGGGGATGTCCCATCCTCCTGTTCCGCCCGGTGGCACACCGGGCAGCGCCTGACCTCCCCCCCGGGAAGGCGCATTGCAACGGCACGTCTGATAGCAAGGTAGACAATTGCGGAAAGGCCGCGGTAAGCGGCAATGAAACGCCGCCTTCCCAAGGTCAGGCGTTGCCCTATCTTTCTCTTCTTTGCTTATAGAATTTCGCGTTAAACCTGAATCACGTAAAAGGCGAAACGCTTTAACATCCCTACCCTTCAACAACCGCCATAAACTCTCGCCATTCCCCCGCACTCATGCCGGCCTTTTCAGCGTTCATTTCCTCACCTTTAAGCATACGTCGCATGGCGTCAAGTGCACGTCCTGATAGTTGCGCGCCACCAAGGCGGTAATCCTCGAATGCGCCATAGGCGGCGGGCACCCAGTCGGCGACGATCTTGCAGATCTGGTCGGCGTAAACGCGGATTTCGTATTGGGCGTGGGCGTCGGCGCGCAGGCGCAGGAAGTGGAACAGGTTGTGCAGATCGACCTTCCAGTACCATTGCGTATAGATGTTGGCCGGCAGGTTCATCCGCGCCAGTTCGCGGGCGAGGCCGTTTTGCCCCTCGTCCGAGATCATGGCTTCGTAATTGTCGTAACAACGGTTGCTGTCAGCCTTCAAAATCTCCAGCACGCGGGCGGCTTCTTCGCCTTCCAGCACCGCCCCCCGGCCCTGATTATTCACCACCGATTGCGCGTTCACATGTTCGGGCGCGGGGATATAGAATTCGCGGTCCAGAATGGAATAACGGGCGGAATATTCGTTCACGTTGGCGGTCCGGTGGCGGATCCACTGGCGCGCCACGAACACCGGCAATTTCACGTGCAGCTTGATTTCGCACATTTCAAACGGGGTCGAATGCCAGTGGCGCATCAGATAGCGGATCAGCCCTTCGTCGTTGGTCACGGCCTTGGTTCCGCGCCCATAGGACACCCGCGCCGCCTGACAAATCGCGCTGTCGTCGCCCATATAGTCAATCACCCGCACAAACCCGTGGTCCAGCACCGGATAGGCAGTATAGAGGTGTTCCTCCATCCCGGGCACGGTGGCACGGCGGGTCTGGTGGCTCTGGGCGCGTTGTTCGGTGATTTCGGCAAGTTGTTGCGGGGTCAGGGTCATGGGAGGCTCGCTGTTGTGTGTGACTCGCCCTTACTATATCTAGAAGCGCCCCTTCAGGAAACCGCAATATCCGGTAAAAGCGGGAAACCCTGCGGACGCAGAATTGCAACAGTTCGGGGCAGAAGTGGCTCGGATTCTTGACAAAAACCGTCCCCAGCATGCAAAGATTGCGCCAGAGCAGGCTACAAGGCAAAAAAAATGAAAAGCAAAATGTTATGGGCCACTGCGGCAGCGGTGACGCTGGCTGCTTGTACAGGTGGCAGTGATGGCTGCACTTACACGCCTCTTTTGGGCGATGTGGGGACATGTACGGCACCCGGTGCAATTCCAGTGGGCGGCACCACGAACGGGACCGGCCCCACGGCGAAACTGCTGACCGGGGATTATTCCGCATCGCGCATTGCCTATGACGCGACAACGGATCAGTTGATCGTGGAATCCCTGCCCTTTGATGATAACGTGTTTGAAGGACGTTATGACCGCGCCGCAGCATTTGATGTGGCTGGTTACAAAGCCTATCAGTCGACCAACGGGCTGGATAATTATATCGCCTATTATGGCACCAGTTCCACCGGAAACACCTCAAGCGCGGTCGTGGCACAGGGCGGCTATGCCGATCACGGCCATGCGGGGGCGGGCTATGCACGCAGCACTTCGGTAAACCTCCCGTCCACTACCCAGCGAACCTTTTACACCGGCTCGTATGTGGGCATGCGGACAGTCGCTGATAACACACCGTTTTTGGACATTATCACTGCCGACATCGACATGGAGGCTGATTTTTCCGATAACAGGGTGCGTGGATTTATCCGCAACAGAACATTCAGACAGCATCAAAGCGCTGCAGGGGTCGGTTCAAACATGACATTGACCGAAACAGCCATTCAACGCGACGAAGCCATCGCCCAGGGGGGCGGTGTTGCAGGGGATGTTGACGGCACCGCTGTCAATGGCAGTTGGGAGGCCTTGTTTGGCGGCCCCAACGGCGAAGAAATTGCCGGTGTCGTGATTATCAACCACGGGGATTTCCGCGAAACAGGCAGTTTTGTTGCCGAGCAATAGCCCATGGCTGCACGCCACAAAATAACGGGGATACTGGCCGGTCTGCTGATCGGCCTTTCCGGTGCTGTTCAGGCCAAAACCCTGACCAGCACACAGGCGCGCGCCGCTGCGTGGCAGGCTTTGCAGGCCGGAAAACCGGCCTTGACCCTGCGCATTGCCAAGGCCCTGCGCGCCAAACCGGCGGTGGATTTCGAGCTGGTGTTTTTACAGGCCCTTGCCCTGCATGATCTGGGCCACAACACCGCCGCCGCACAGGCAGGTAATCACGCGTATCGGCTCGCGAAAACCGACGGCGCGCGTTTTGACGCCGCGCATCTGGTGGCCAAGGCGCATTTTGCCCGGGGCCGCAAGGGACGCGCGCAATTCTGGTTGCGCCGCGCCACGCAAAACGCACCAAACGCGCAGGCTAAATCCCTGACTATCCGCGATTTCCGCTTTGTCCGGCAAAACAAACCGCTCTCCAGCCGGTTTTTTCTGAGCATTTTTCCGTCAAACAACATCAACAACGGGTCGCTGAACGACACGGTTATGGTCAACGGTTTGCCGTTCAGGGTGCCGGCTTCGGGCTTGCCCCATTCCGGCACGGGGCTGACGGCAGGCTTTGAAACAAGCTATCGCAAACAGGTTAATAACCGCACACAGCTGAAATTCGGTGTGTTCGGCCTTGGCACGACCTACCGCCTGTCCGCCGCCGCCAAGGCGCTTGGCTCTGGGAAAACCGGTGCCGATTTCGCCTTTGCCACGCTTGAAGCCCGCTTTGCCCTGATCCGCGACCCCGCCAGCAAAAACACCGCGCGCGGCAGGTTTACCCTGAATGCCGCGCTTGGCCATAGCTGGTATGGCGGCAACCCGCTGTCGGTGCATTTTCGTGCCGACGGGGTGCAGGAATTTCGCCTGAACAGGGGGTTCGGGGCCGATATCGGGCTGGGGTTCAACATCCAGAACCGGCTGGACGATCCGCGTGCCTCCTCCAAGGCGGTTGATTTGAAGCTCGGAATCAGCCGCGCCCTGCCCCATGGCCAGAACCTGCGGTTTAGCATCAATCTGCATCGTGAACCGTCACAATCCAATCTGGTGCACAACTCTGCCGTCGGGGCCAGCCTGCGCTATACCCTGCCACAGATGGCGTGGGATATTCGCCCAACCTTGCAGCTCGACTATAAACACACCGATTATCAGCATAGTTTCATCGGCGGTGCCCAACGCAAGGACGCAAAGCTGAGCGCGCGTGTATCGCTGTTTTTCCCCAAGGTTTCCTACTATGGCTTTGCCCCGACGCTCAATCTGGGCCTGAGCCGGAATAATTCAACCTCCAGCATTCACACAACCCATGATGCGCGGGTCAGTTTCGGCTTTAATTCCACCTTTTAGGCGGCTAGTTTGGCGCAGAACCCAAACGCGGAGCCGCCCCTATGATATTTTCCGACGATCAGGCGGTCGCCTATGACGCCATCAGCGCGGCATTGAAATCGGCGGGGGTCGATCTGGACAATGCCACCCTGCTGCCGCAATCGGCGGGCAGCGATCAGGTGATGGCAATTCTGGGCAAGGCGGGTTCAGGTAAAACCATGCTACTGGCCAAACTGGCAGAGGCCCTCGCCGAGGCCGGCGTTGAAACGGTTTCCGGCGATTACGAGAGCAAAAAACGCAAGGACCAGCGCACATTGGCAATTCTGGCCCCGACGAACAAGGCCGCCAGCGTATTGCGGAATCAAGGCGTACCGGCCACCACCATTCACCGGATTTTATACACGCCGATGTATGATCCCGAATATGAAAAAATTGCCGAATGGCTGAACGGGAATGGTGACAGGCCGGAAATAGAGGGCCTGACCGACACCGCGCTGGATCGGGCGTTTGCCTTTTTCCAGACCAACAAATCCATCCCCGGCGCGCTGGCAATGGCGGGATTGCGCGGATCGGATTTTATTACCGGCTGGAAGCGGCGGGAAGAACCGCTTGATATCGGGTTCATTGACGAAAGCTCGATGCTGGATGACCGGCAGCTGGATGATTTGAAAGAGATTTTCACAACCCTGATCCTGTTTGGCGATCCGGCACAGCTGGCCCCCGTGGGGCAATCCGGCTCCATGGCATTTGACAAACTGCCCGAGGGCCGCCAGCAAATGTTGTCGCGCGTGCACCGGCAGGAACAGGACAACCCAATCCTTGATCTGGCCCATGCACTGGCCGATGACAGCCTGACGTTCGAAGCCTTTGAGCGCATGATTGAACAGGCCGCCGCGCGCGATGACCGCGTGGTGGTGGCCCAACGCGTACAGGCCAGCGCCATGGCCCGCGCGCCGGTTCTGGTCTGGCGCAATGCCACCCGTATTCGTTTGATCCATGCCTTTCGCAATGCCTATCAGGCCCCTGCAGAAATGTTACTGCCCGGCGAACCGTTGATCTGTGACGGGATCGAACTACCGATGAAACACCGCAAAAAGCGGGTCGATCTGGAGGCCCGCGGCCTGATCAAAGGTGCACAGGTGGTGTTTTTAGGGGTGGGCCGCAAACCCGGATTTTCACGTTTGCATGTGCTGGGCGCGCCGGATCCGCAGGTGTCTGCAGCCACCATCATCAAAATTGAAATGCCGGGCGAGGAAGAACCGTTTATTCCTTCTGCCGCACGTATGGGGGCCGCGTTTGTACATGGGGCGGCCTGTACCATTCACAAGGCGCAAGGTTCGCAATGGGACGAAGTACAGGTTTTTGCACCGGACCTGTACGCCGCCGCCCGCGCGGGCCGGACCGAGGCCGGTATTCCCCTGTGGAAACGGCTTGCCTATGTGGCCATCACCCGTGCGCAAACCCGTTTGCACTGGGTCACGCGCTATATGCTGGCCAAACCGACCGAACCGTTGACGACGGATGATCTGCGTGCCGCCACACCTGCCCCACTAACGCTTGAATTACAGGACCCCACATGACCGACAATCCCTCTGACAACCTGCTGCGTAAAATCCTGACCGAAACCAAGGTTATTGCCCTTGTCGGCGTATCGATGAATTCAGTCCGCCCGTCCTATTTCGTGGCGCGGTATTTGTCGTTGAAGAATTTTCGCGTCATTCCGGTAAATCCGGGACAAGCCGGCAAGACCCTGTTCGGAGAGGAAATTTATGCCTCGCTTGCGGATATTCCCAAGGACATCACGGTCGATATGGTGGATGTTTTTCGCCGTTCCGAACATGTGCCCCCGATCGTGGAAATGGCGCTGGCGGAACTGCCGGATTTGAAAACCGTCTGGATGCAAATCGGTGTGCGCAATGCCGAAGCCGCCGCCATGGCCGAAGCAAAGGGCATTCAGGTGATCCAGAACCGGTGCCCGAAAATAGAATACCAGCGGCTTTATGGAGAGTTGCGAATGGGCGGGTTCAATACGGGAATTATTTCGTCAAAACTGTAGCCCGGGGGCTGTCCTCTATTATTCTTGTACCGACACATTTCAGCGGTTGAGCCAGCCTGTCCCCTGCCCTAAGCTAAGGCGAAACGGAGAGGATAACCCCATGACTGAACGCCCTGCTTTTGGCTTTGAAACCCTGCAAATTCACGCCGGTGCCCGCCCGGATCCGGCCACTGGCGCACGTCAGACGCCGATTTACCAAACCACCGGTTATGTGTTTCGCGATGCGGATCACGCGGCGGCGTTGTTTAACCTGCAGGAGGTCGGCTTTATCTATTCACGCCTGACCAATCCGACAATTGCGGTGTTGCAGGAACGCATTGCCACGCTGGAAGGCGGCGTCGGGGCGGTGTGCTGTTCCTCTGGCCATGCAGCACAGCTGATGGCACTGTTTCCGCTCATGGCCCCCGGACGCAATGTGGTGGCCTCGACCCGTTTGTATGGCGGGACGCTGACCCAGTTCAGCCAGACCATCAAACGTTTTGGCTGGTCCGCGACATTCGTGGATTTTGACGATACCGATGCGGTAAAAGCGGCAATAAACGACGATACCCGCGCGGTGTTTTGCGAGAGCATTTCCAACCCCGGCGGCTATGTTACCGATATTCCGGTGATTGCTGAAATTGCCGATGCAGCGGGGGTTCCGTTGATCGTTGATAACACCACCGCTACGCCGTATCTGTGCAACCCGATTGCGCAGGGGGCATCACTGGTGGTGCATTCGACCACCAAATACCTGACAGGCAACGGGACTGTGACCGGTGGCTGCGTGGTGGACAGTGGCAAATTCAACTGGTCTGCCAGCGATAAATTCCCCTCCCTTTCACAGCCGGAACCCGCCTATCACGGACTGAAATTCCATGAAACTTTTGGCGAACTGGCCTTTACCTTTCATGGCATCGCCATCGGGTTGCGTGATTTGGGTATGACCATGAACCCGCAGGCCGCCCATTACACCTTGATGGGGATTGAAACCCTGTCGCTGCGCATGCAACGCCATGTGGAGAACGCGCAGGAAGTGGCGCAGTGGCTCGAGGCCGATCCCCGCGTAGAATATGTGACCTATGCCGGGTTGGAAAGTTCACCTTACAACGCGCGCGCAAAGGCGTTGTATCCCAAGGGCGCAGGGGCCTTGTTCACCTTTGCGGTCAAAGGGGGCTATGATGCCTGTGTGAAGCTGGTGGATTCACTGGAACTCTTCAGCCATGTGGCCAATCTGGGCGACACGCGGTCGTTGATTATCCATTCGGCATCCACCACCCACCGTCAATTGAGCGAGGAACAGCAAATCGCAGCCGGTGCCGCACCAAACGTGGTACGTCTGTCGATTGGCATTGAAACCGCTGCCGATCTGATCGCCGATCTGGATCTGGCCCTGACCACGGCCACGGCTTGACGCCTGACCGGCGCGTAAGGGCCACCCTAGGGGAATCGCATTTGGGTTTTGACAAATGGTTTTGAATAGATTCTTGAGGTTCCATCATTTGATGGAGCGCCAGAATGCCAACAGTCATAAGCTATTTCAACAATATAGTAGATCCCCGCACGGGTAATGCTTGCCGTCACAACTTCTGTGACATCATGACCATCAGCCTGCTGTGCGCCATGTGTGGCGGGGAAACGGCCGTGGGTATGGCTGATTTTGGCCTGGCCCAGCAGGATTTCCAGCGTGAATTACATGAATTGCCCCAAGGCCCGCCCAGCCACACAACGCGCACACCAGGCGGATGGTCAAG
>CAMZLM010000099.1 GCA_947311485.1 uncultured Paracoccaceae bacterium | reverse complement strand
GCACAAAGAACACGATTTGCACAAGCGCCGTGCGCGCAGCAATTACATGATCCTCGCGGTTTTGTTGGGCTTTGTCGGGCTGATCTTTATGGTGACCATCGCCAAGATGAAAAATGGCGACAGCATGCAGGCCTATGACCACACGGTGCGCCAATCCATTGTACCGGAGGGCAACTGATGGTTCAGGACCAAAATACCCGCATGCTGAAACGGCTGGCAGGGGTGGCGGTGTTCATGCTGGCCATGTCCTTTGCGGCGGTGCCGGCGTATAACCTGTTTTGCCGTGTTACTGGCTTTGGCGGTACGCCATCGGTGGCACAGGATGGCTCCGATGTTATTCTGGATCGTACGGTCAAGATCCGTTTCGACGGGTCTCTTGAACGTGATATGCCATGGAAGTTCAAACCCGTGGCCAAAACCATGACCCTGCGAATCGGTGAAACCGGTCTGGCCTTTTACGAGGCCTACAACCCGACGGACAAAGTCATCGCCGGATCCGCAAGCTATAATGTTTACCCGTACGAAGCGGGGGGATATTTCACCAAGATTGATTGTTTTTGCTTCACCATGCAGGTTCTGCAGCCCGGTGAACGGGTGCAAATGCCGGTAACCTTTTTCGTTGATCCGGACATGGTCAACGATCCGGATGCGAAACATATCAAAACCATCACCCTGTCGTATACTTTCCACACGACAGACTTACCAGAAGACGAAGTTGTGCTTGCCTCGGAACAAGCTCAATCTTTGAATTAATAATAACTTAAGGGGACGGATAGAAATGGCACACGAAAAGAACCATGACTACCACATAATCGAGCCAAGTCTTTGGCCATTTGCCGGGGCGGTGAGCGCCTTTGTAATGCTTACGGGCTTTATCTGGTTCATGCAGGACCACACCAAGCCATGGATGGCGTTGGTCGGGCTGGTGATGGTGTTGTATGTCATGTTTGTCTGGTGGGCAGATGTGATTGACGAGGCAAACGCCGGCGATCACACCAAGGTTGTGGTCATCGGCCTGCGCTATGGCGTGTTGATGTTTATCATTTCCGAAGTCATGTTCTTTGTGGCTTGGTTCTGGACCTTCTTCAAACACGCGTTGTACCCGATGACCGAAGGGTCGCCCAAGGTGGATGGCGTATGGCCGCCGGCGGGGATCGAAACCTTTGATCCGTTCCATTTGCCGCTGATCAACACCTTGATCCTGCTGCTGTCCGGTTGTCTGGTGACCTGGGCGCACCATGCGCTGGTGCATGATAACGACCGCAAAGCGTTGAAATGGGGTCTGGCCGGGGCGGTTGCCTTGGGGCTGTTGTTCACCGTGTTTCAGGCCTATGAATACAGCCACGCGGCATTCGGTTTCTCGGGGAACATCTATGGCGCAACCTTCTTTATGGCGACAGGTTTTCACGGGTTTCACGTGATTATCGGCACGATCTTTCTGGCGGTGTGCCTTGTGCGCGCCAATAACGGGGCCTTTACACCGGAACGCCATGTGGGCTTTGAAGCCGCGGCCTGGTACTGGCACTTTGTGGATGTGGTTTGGCTGTTTCTGTTTGCGGCTGTCTATATCTGGGGCGGCTAACAAAACGCTGGCCTTTTGAGCCTGCAAGATTAAATACTGGCAAAGCGCGCGGGGCCCCTGCGCGCTTTGCCTATTTTACAGGAGGCACTCGAATGACAAAACGCATGATTGGACCGGTGATTTTTGGCGTGGTCGGGGTTGCGATCCTGCTGTCGCTTGGCTTTTGGCAGTTGCGCCGGATGGAATGGAAACAGGGTTTGCTGGACGAAATCGCCACCCGCATTTCCGCAACACCTGTGGCGCTGCCGGATCAACCGGACAGGATGCGTGACAACTATCTGCATGTGCAGATTACAGGGGCATTGAGCGGCGAAGAAATCCATGTGCTGTCGTCGCAGAAATATGCCGGCCCGGGCTATGAAATTATCGCCAGACTGGCGACGGATCAGGGGCCGGTTCTGGTGGATATGGGGTTTGTTCCCGAGGCGCAAAAGAATGCCGCCCGCCCGACCGGCACGTATACCATCACCGGCAACCTGCTCTGGCCCGAGGCCACAGGTTCCTTTACGCCGGAACCGGATATTGCCAAAAACGTCTGGTTCGCCCGTGACCTGCCCGCCATGGCCGCGCATCTGAAAACCCCCGAAGTTCTGGTCATCGCCAGCGCGTTCGAGCCGGCCAATCCGGACCTGCCCAAACCGGTGCAGCTGGCCTCCAATATCCCGAACCGGCATCTGGAATATGTGATAACGTGGTTTTCACTGGCAATTGTCTGGTTTGGGATGACTCTCTATCTGCTTTGGCGTATCAGGCAGAAAACCGTTTAAACCCCACGGATTCTTGTGATGAAATACATCTCTACCCGCGGCAACGCGCCCGAATTGTCCTTTGAACAAGCCATGCTGACCGGCCTTGCCCGTGATGGCGGCCTGTATGTGCCCGAAACATGGCCCACGTTCAGTACCGAACAGATCGCCGCCATGGCCGGAAAAACCTATGAACAGGTCGCCTTCGAGGTCATGAAACCCTTTGTTGGCGATACGTTCACCGACGCGGAATTCCGGGACATCATCGCCAGGGCCTACGCCGGTTTTGGCCATGTGGCCCGCTGCCCGATCAAACAGATCGACACCAACCAATTCCTGCTGGAACTGTTCCACGGCCCGACGCTTGCCTTCAAAGACGTGGCCATGCAGTTGATCGGCCAGATGTTTCAGGTGGCCTTGAAACGGCGCGGGGAAACCGTGACGATTGTGGGGGCGACTTCCGGCGACACCGGCTCCGCCGCGATCGAGGCCTTTCGCGGGCTGGATGCGGTCAATGTTGTGATCATGTTCCCGCATGGTCGCGTATCGGAAGTCCAGCGCCGGCAGATGACCACGCCAAGCGAAAGCAACATTCACACCCTTGCGGTGGACGGGGATTTTGACACCTGTCAGGGGCTGCTCAAGGATATGTTCAACGATTTCGATTTTCGCGACGAGGTCCGCCTCGCCGGGGTGAATTCGATCAACTGGGCGCGGGTGATGGCGCAGGTGGTGTATTTCTTTACCGCTGCCGTGGCGCTGGGCGCGCCGCACCGCAAGGTATCGTTTACGGTGCCGACCGGCAATTTCGGCGATATCTTTGCGGGCTATGTGGCCAAACGCATCGGCCTGCCGATTGACCGGCTGGTGATTGCGACCAACCAGAACGACATTCTGCATCGCACATTGCAAAGCGGCGATCATACCAAAACCGGCGTGGTGCCCTCCATCAGCCCGTCGATGGATATTCAGGTATCCTCCAATTTCGAACGGCTGGTGTTTGACCTCTACGACCGCGAAGGTGCCGCCGTTGCGCAGCTGTTTGACCAGCTGAAAACCGACGGCTCCTTTGCCCTGTCCCAAGGCGCGTTGGCGCGTCTGAAGGATGAATTCGATTCCGGTCGCTGTTCAGAGCAAGAAACCCTCGCCACCATCAAATCCGTCTATGAAACCACGGGCGAAGTCCTGTGCCCGCACAGTGCCACCGCCGTGAAGGTTGCCAGCGAACAGCCCGCCGGCGAAACGCCGATGATCACCCTTGCCACCGCGCATCCGGCGAAATTCGGTGCGGCGGTTCAGGATGCGTGCGGCATTGATCCGCAACTGCCCCCGCGTATGGCCGATCTGTTTAACCGCGACGAACGCGTGACCCGTGTGGCTGGTGATCTGGCTGCAGTTGAAAAAATTATCCGCGAAAGGATCAAGACTTGAGCGTTCGCACCCACACCCTGAAAAACGGGTTTCGTATTGTCACGGAAAACATGCCGGGGCTGAAATCGGCCTCTTTGGGAATTTGGGTTACCGCCGGTTGCCGCCATGAAACAGCGGCGCAAAACGGTATTGCGCATTTTCTGGAACATATGGCGTTCAAGGGGACCGAAACCCGCTCTTCGCTGGAAATTGCCGAGGCGATCGAAAACGTGGGCGGCTACCTGAATGCCTATACCAGCCGTGAAATGACCGCCTATTATGCCCGTGTTCTGGAGGACGATGTGCCGCTGGCGATGGACGTGATTTCCGATATTGTGCTGAATTCCGTGTTCGATCCCAAGGAACTGGAAATGGAACGCGGGGTGATCCTGTCGGAAATCGGGCAGGCGCTGGATACGCCGGATGATGTGATTTTTGACTGGCTGCAAGAGGTCGCCTATCCGGATCAACCGATGGGGCGTCCGATCCTTGGTCCGGCCGAGCGGGTGCGCAGCTTTACCCCGGATGATCTGCGCCGGTTTGTTTCCGAACAGTATCAACCCGACCGGATGATCCTGTCGGCCGCCGGTGCCGTGGATCACGATGCGCTTGTGGCGCGGGCCGAAGAATTGTTTGGGCATTTGGAAAAACGCACGGTGATGCCGGTGGTGCCGGGCCTGTATCGGGGCGGCGAAAAACGGGTGGTCAAGGATCTGGAGCAGGCGCATTTTACCCTGTCACTGGAAACCGGCGGTTACCGGTCCGATGATATCTACACCGGCCAGATATTTGCGGTCGCGTTTGGTGGGGGGATGTCTTCGCGGTTGTTTCAGGAAGTGCGTGAAAAACGCGGGCTTTGCTATTCGATTTACGCGCAGGCGGGGGCTTATGCGGATACTGGCACATTTACCATCTATTCCGGCACCAGCGGCGCGGACATTGCGGACCTGTCCAACATCTGCATCGATGAATTGCGCCGTGCCGGCGGGGATGTGACCGAGGTCGAAATCGCCCGCGCCCGCACCCAGATGAAGGCCGGTCTGTTGATGGGACTGGAAAGCCCGTCCTCGCGCTGTGAACGGCTGGCGCGGATGGTGGCGATCTGGGATCGGGTACCTGATCTGGATGAAGTCGTCGCCAAAATCGATAACGTGTCGGTAGGGGCTGTGCAAAGCTATGTACAGGGTCTTTGTGCCGGCGGGAAACCGTCGCTGGCGCTCTATGGGCCGGTGCAATCGGCCCCGGAAGTGGATCAACTGGCCGCGCGTCTGGTGGCTTGACCTTCTGCACAATTCCCGCAAAGACTGCCGCATGAGTTTTATCCGTCCCGAAGTGCGCGCCAATCTGTGGCGCTGGCGTGAAGTCGCCTTTATGGTTGTGATCGTGCTGTTCTGCGTGCGCTTGATCGGGCGCGGCTGGGATATGTCCAGCCCAGTCTATTTGACGCTCGGCAGTGTTGGTACGGTGCTTACAACCGGGTTGCTTTATGTCGCGATCCAGCGGGCACGTTTTTTACAGCTGGATATTGCCCCCGGTGTGGTGGAAATCGTTGAACGGCGGGTGTCCTATCTGGGACCGGTCGAGGGGTATTCCCTGTCGCTGGATGCGCTCACCCGTGTGGAAATCCGCCAGAGCCAATTTCATGGTCCGATGTGGGAGTTGTACCATTCCGAAGGCCCGCATGTGACCATTCCGACTGCGGCGCGGGGGGCGGATGTGCTGTTTGATACGCTGGCCGCGCTCAAGGGGGCGGATCTGGAACGGATGATAGAGGCTTCTACCCGACCAACGCAGGAGCGCTATCTGATCTGGAAGGCATGACCCTTTCGGCCAAGTCGAAGAAGACACTCAGGTGTTTGCGTTTGCCAGCATTACACCGGTAAAAGCAAAGAAATTCACGCCAAAGTGCGACAGGGCGGAAAGGTAGATCGAGCGGGTTTTCCAGCCGAGAAGCCCCCAGATCAGGCCCATGATCGCCGCACCGCCAAGCAGGGATTTTGCGCCGCCCTGAATATTGACCCCGGGAATCAGGATGATGGCCACATGCCAAAGCGTGAAGAAAACCAGCGGATACAGGATCGCGAAACGGTGGTCTGTCGGGAAATTGTGCAAAAAAGCCCCGCGCCAGAAAAGCTCTTCGCTGCTGGCGTTGATCAGGGCAAACATGGCGGACAGGGCCAGAAGCCGGGGGGTAAGATTTGGCAGGTCCTTGGCAAAGGAGCCAAAGACCACCAGCGCAACAGGCAGGAGCGCCCAAAGCAGGGTTTGCCAGCGGAACGGCGGGCGGCGAAACAGGCTTTTCAGGCTGGCGGTTCCGATGAAATACACCGCCAGTGCTAGGCAGATCAGCCAATAAACCGCCATCGCGCCCAAGGCGGATTCCACGCCGGTCAGGCCGGAAAACAACCAGATCATTTGCGCCACGAATAGCGGGGTGATGATCAGCAAGGCGCGTGTTTTACACATGGTCAGGAAATGATTTTGGCGGGGTTCAGGGCGTTTGGCCTGCCGGATAGGTCCAGTCGGGCGATTTTGGGCGGGGTTTGGGCGATGACGCGCCCGGCACGGATCACCGCCAGCCGTGTGGCACGCAGGCGGATGGCTTCTATCGGGTTGTCGGCCTGCAGGAGCACCATATCGGCACGGCAGCCCGGGCGCAGGCCATAGTCATCCAGCCCCATGATTTTTGCCGAATTTTCTGTGACGGCCTCAAAACACCATGTCATATCGGCGCGGCTGCCCATTTGCGCCACATGCAGACCCATGCTGGCCACATCCAGCATGTCGGCCGTGCCGAGCGAATACCACGGGTCCATCACGCAATCAGAGCCAAAGCCGATATTCAGGCCGGCGGCTTTCAATTCCGGTACCCGCGTTTGCCCGCGGCGTTTGGGATAGGTATCATGGCGACCCTGCAACATGATGTTGATCAGCGGATTGGGGATCACCTGCAAATCCGCCTCGGCCATTAGCGGGATCAGCTTGGACACATAGTAATTGTCCATCGAATGCATCGAGGTCAGATGCGATCCGGCAACCCGCCCTTGCAGGCCAAGGCGGCTGGTTTCATAAGCAAGCGTTTCCACATGGCGGGACAGGGGGTCGTCGCTTTCGTCGCAATGCATGTCGACCGGCAGCCCGCGTTCGGCGGCCAGTTCGCACAGATAGGTGACGGAGGCCGCGCCATCGGCCATGGTCCGTTCGAAATGCGGGATGCCGCCGACCACATCTACGCCCATATCCAGTGCTCGGATCAGGTTGTCCTGCGCGGTCGGGTCCCTAAATATGCCGTCCTGCGGAAAGGCCACCAGTTGCAGATCCAGATAGGAGGCAACCTGTTTTTGCACGTCCAGCAGGGCGGTAACACCGGTCAGGGCGTCGTCGCAGATATCCACATGGCTGCGGATTGCGCCGATCCCCATCGACACGGCCAGATCACAGTATCGCAGGGCGCGGGTGACGATGTCGTCAATGCTCTGGCGCGGTTTCAATTCCCCCCAGAGCGCGATGCCTTCGAGCAGGGTACCCGATACATTCAGGCGCGGATTGCCGAGGGACAGGGTGGCGTCCATGTGAAAATGCGGGTCGACAAAGGGGGGCGACACCAGCTGGCCGGCGGCGTCGATGGTGGTGCCGGCTTCGGCGGTGATGCCGGATTCTATGGCGGTGATTTTACCGTCGTTGCAGGCAATATCCATGCCCGTGCGCCCATCGGGCAGGGTGGCGTTTTTCAGCAGTAGATCGACAGTCATCAGCGTTGTCCTTTGAACCACGGTTTCAACAGGGCGCGCGGATATTCGGCGCGTCTTGCCACAAGTACCAGAGCAATGATCGACAGAACATAGGGGATCATCAGGAAAACCTGTGACGGCACAAAGGCCCCGACCTCGGTTTGCATCCGCACCTGAAAGGCATCGAATGCACCAAACAACAATGCGCCAAGCAGGGCCTTGCCCGGTCGCCAGCTGGCGAAAATCACCAGTGCGATGCAGATCCAGCCGCGCCCGTTGACCATGCCGAAAAAGAATGCGTCAAAGGCGGACATGGTCAGGAACGCCCCCCCCAGCGCCATCAGCGCAGAACCGGCCACCACCGCCCCCATGCGCAGCGCGTACACCGACAGGCCTTGGGCGTCCACCGCATCCGGATTGTCGCCCACGGCGCGGATTGCCATGCCCAGCGGCGTGCGCTCCAGCACCCACCACACCAGCGCCACCAGCGCCAGCGCCAGCCACGTCATGGCGGTTTGCTGAAACAGCACCGGCCCGATGAACGGCAGATCGGACAGAACCGGAATATCCAGTGGTTGAAACGGGATAATGCGCGGCGGCGAAGACACATCCGGCAGCGCTGTGCGATAGGTAAAGTAGCTGACCGAGGTAGCAAACAGGGTAATGCCAAGCCCGCTCACATGTTGCGACAACCCGAGCGGCACCGTCAGGATGGCATGCAGCAGCCCGAAAAACGCCCCCGTCAGCGCCGCCACCAGCAAACCGCCCCACAGACCGGCCCCCAGATAAACCGCCAGCCAGCCGGCCATGGCCCCGGCGGCAAAAATGCCCTCGATCCCGAGGTTCAGCACACCGGCCTTTTCACAGATCAGCGCCCCCAGTACGCCGAAAATCAACGGCGTGGCAATGCGCAGGGCAGCAGCCCAAAAGCTGTCAGTCAACAGGATTTGCAGAATATCCATTATGTGGCCTCCCGTGTGACGCGGGTGAATTTGTAACGCGCGACAAAGCCGCCGATCAGCACGCAGAGCAGCGACATGGACACCACCAGATCTGCAAGATAGCTTGATACGCCCATGGCGCGGCTCATGGTATCGGCCCCGACGAAAACCGACGCGATAAACAGCGCCGATACCACCACACCCAGCGGCGACAGCCCCGCCAGCATTGCCACCACGATGCCCGTATAGCCATAACCGGGCGACAGGTCGTTGGTCAGATAGCCCTTGAGGCCGGCAACTTCGGACACCCCCGCCAGACCCGCCAGCGCGCCGGACACCATGGCAACGCCCATCAGCGTGCGTTTGACGCCGATACCCGCATGCAACGCGGCGGCGGCATTTTCACCGACAGCGCGCAGCTTGAATCCCCAAACGGTGCGGGACAGGGCGATATGCGCAATCACCGCCAGCCCCAGCGCCAGAATAAGCCCCGCATGAATGCGCATGCGTGGCAACAATTGCGGCAACACGCCCTGATCGATGATCGGGGCCGATTGCGGCCAGCCCATGCCCATCGGATCCTTGAGCGGCCCTTGCAGCATCATTTGCAGAAAAATCAATATGATGAAATTGAGCAGCAGCGTGGTCACGACCTCGTCCGCACCAAAACGGGTTTTCAGATAGGTCGGCACCGCCATGCCGATTCCCCCCGCAGCCGCGCCGATCAGCAGGATAAACGGGATCATCACAATTGGCGGGGCCTCGACCCAGCCGGTGCCGACGGCCACTGCCGCCATCGCGCCCAGATAAAACTGCCCCTCGCCGCCGATGTTCCAGAGCTTGGCCCGAAACGCCAGCGTGGCCGCAAGACCGGTGAAAATCAGCGGCGAGGCGCGGGTCAGCATTTCGGTAAAGGCAAAGACAGAGCCAAACACGCCCTTGGCCATAAATCCATAGGCGGCAAACACATCCGCCCCCGCCAGCGCCAGCGGGATCGCTGCTAGAGCAAGTGCCAGAATGGCCGACACCACCGGCACGCCAAGGGTCAACAGGCGGGACGGGGCCTCGCGCGGTTCAATGCGTATCATGCGTGTTCTCCTGCCATCATCAGGCCAATTTGGGCGCGGTCTTTGGTGTTGGCCTCGATCAACTGCCCGTCATGGATCACCACCACCCGGTCCGACAGGGCCAGAATTTCGTCGAGGTCTTCGGAAATCAGCAACACACCGGAACCTTTGGCGCGGGCCTCCAGCAGCCGGCGGCCTACCTCGTTTGTGGCACCAAGGTCCAGCCCGCGGGTGGGTTGATTGGCAAGGATCAAACGCGGGGCGGCCTCGAACACCCGCGCAAGGATCAGCTTTTGCACATTGCCACCGGACAGCAGGCGGGCAGGGGCATCCACGCCCGGGCCGCGCACATCGTATTCGGTACACAATGTTTTTGCATGGTTGCGGATTTCAGCCTGCCGCAGGAAACCCTTGGCGGATACCTCCGGCGCGTCCAGCCGTTCGATAATCAGGTTCTCGGCCACGCTCATCGCGCCGATGATCCCGTCGTGGTTGCGGTCCTCGGGAATGCGCCCGACACCGGCCTTCAGCATGGCCGGCGGGGTGAAATGACGGATCGGGGCGTCCTCGATCCGGATGTCCCCTCCATCCGGTGCCACCAGCCCCGAAACCACCTGCGCCAGCGCGGTCTGGCCGTTGCCGGAGACACCGGCAATACCGACGATTTCATGGGCGTGAACCGTCAGATCGACCCCGTTCAGGCTGGTGCGGGCATTGCTGCCCCGCACGCGCAGGGATGTCATCTGCAACACCGGTGCGCCGGTTTCCATTGCCGGATGCGGGGCAACCTCGGTATCGGCCCCCACCATCATGCGGGCGATGATCTGTTCATCGGCCTCGGCGGTGGCGATTTCCCCCACCTTCTTGCCGTGGCGCAACACCGCGATGCGGTGGGAAAAGGCCAGCACCTCGCGTAGTTTGTGGCTGATGAAAATCACCGACAGCCCGTCGCGGGTCATCGCGCCGATGTTTTCAAACAGGGTGTCGGCCTCTTGCGGGGTCAACACGGCGGTGGGTTCGTCCAACACCAGTATCCGCGCATCGTGGTACAGCGCCTTGAGAATTTCCACCCGCTGGCGTTCGCCTACCGACAGATTGCCCACCGGTTCATCCAGCGGCGCGGCAAGGCCGCTGCGTTCGATAATTCCCTGCACTTTGGTGCGCGCGGCCCGCCGGTTTTGCCGCCACGAAAGCAGGCTTTCCCCCCCCAGCAGAATGTTATCCAGCGCGGTCAGGTTTTCCGCCAGTGCGAAATGTTGATGCACCATGCCGATGCCCGCCGCCAGCGCCGCCTGTGGATGGCCCAGCGTCAGCGGGCGCAGCCGGCCATGCCCATCGGCCACATCGACGCTGCCCGTATCGGGCAGGTAGTGGCCGAACAGCATGTTCATCAGCGTGGTTTTACCCGCACCGTTTTCCCCGAGCAGGGCCAGAACCTCGCCCCGTTTCAAGGTCAGGTTGACCGCATCATTCGCCACCACCGAGCCAAAGCGTTTGCTTAACCCGTTCAGTGCAAGAACCGTATTTTCTGTCATGGTAATTCAGGCCGCAAGCAGCCTATCCCCAAAGGAAAAGGGCCGCAGGCATCGCTGCGGCCCGTGTGGTCAATTATCCGAAACCGGGGCTTCGTCGTTGATTTTAACGGTGTATTCACCGCTCTTGATTGCGGCTTCCTTGGCTTTTACCTTGGCCACCACATCCGCAGGCACCAGCGTTTCATCCAGCGCCAGTGACCCGCCACCCGGGGCCATAAAGCTGTATTTGCTGTAGTCCTCGGCCTTGAAGCCGCCCGAAGACACCGCCGCAATCGCCGCGTCAATGGTGGGTTCCATGTGCCAGAGCGCCGACGCCAGAATCGTTCCCGGATAATCGCCCGCAGTATCGATCACATTGCCAATGGCATATTTGCCGCGCTCCTTGGCCGCATCCGACACGCCGAAACGTTCCGCATACATCACGTCCGCCCCCGCATCCATCATGGCAAAGGCGCTTTCCTTGGCTTTGGGCGGATCATACCAGCTGTCGATAAAGTTCACGAGGAATTTCACATCCGGATTGGTTTCCCGCGCGCCCTCCATAAAGGCATTCATCAGGCGGTTGACCTCGGGAATGGCGTACCCGCCGACCATGCCGATTTTGTTGGATTTGCTGGCGGCACCGGCCACCATGCCCGACAGATAGGCCGGTTCGTGGATATAATTGTCAAACACCGAGAAATTCGGCTCTTGCGGGCCAAAAGAACTGCCCATCAGAAAGCCGGTTTCCGGATAATCCTTGGCCACCTTGCGCGCGGCACGTTCAAGGCCGAATACCTCGCCCACAATCAGGTTCACACCGCTTTCGGCATATTCGCGCATAACGCGTTCGTAATCGGTATTGGAGGTGTTCTCCGAATAGACATATTCAATGTCGCCGCGTTTGGCGGCGGCATCCAGCGCGATGTGAATGCGGCTGATCCATTGTTGTTCCACCGGCAAGGTGAAAATCCCTGCGACCTTGATCGTGCCGGCCATGGCTGCGCCGGATGACAGCACCAGCCCCAGTGCCGTAGCACCGGCCAGCAGCCCCCTGCGTGATAAAATTCCCTTGAATGACATGTGATTCCTTTCCCTGTGTTTCCCGTTGGTGCAGGGACAGAGTGGGCAACCTTAACCAATCGGTCAAGAAGTATCTCGTCCTTGGGGGGAGTGATGTCACTTCGACTTTCGTTTAACCTGTCGTGTCGGGTCGGCCTGTGTCGGGTCTTCGGGCCAGGGATGGCGTGGATAGCGGCCGCGCATGTCCTTGCGCACATCCGCATAGGAGGTTGCCCAGAAACCGGGCAAATCGGCGGTCATCTGCACCGGGCGGCGTGCCGGTGACAGCAGTTCGATCAGCAGGGGCAGATGGTCCGGCCCCACCGTCGGGTGTTGCGTCATGCCGAACATTTCCTGCAAACGCACGCTGATTTTCGGCTGTTCGCCGCTGTAATCCACCGGCAGGCGGGTGCCGGTAGGGGCGTGGATATCGGCGGGGGCCAGCCGGTCCAGCACCTGCCCCTGTTCCCAGTCCAGCATCCCGCGCAGGATCGCCAACAGGTCCAGCCGCGCCAGATCGTCCAGCCGCCGCATGCCGCCCAGATGTGGTTGCAACCAGTCCTTGATGCTTGCGGCCAACCCGCTATCGGACATGTCCGGCAGATCGGTGCTGCGCGCACACAACCACGCCACACGCGCTTGCAGCAGACGCGCGGCTTTGCTCCAGGGCAGCACCCGCAGGCCCAATTCGGCAATGCCCGCCGCCATGCCCTCGGCCAATGCTTCCGGCGGGCAATTTTTCCAGTGTTGTTCCGCCAGCACCAGCGCGCCAAAACGGGTCTGCTGGCGCGCCAGAACCTGCCGGTCGCGCCTGGACCAGATGCACAGGTTCACGGTGTCGATTCGGTCGCCATAAACGGCCCGCAGTTCGGCTTCGCTCAGGGGGGCGGCCAGCCGGATTTTGGCCTCGCGTGCGGCCCCGTCCAGATCCAGCGCCACCATCAGGCGCTGGCCGCCCATGGCATCGTTATCGTCGAAATAGGCCCCGCGCCCACCTGACAGCAAATAGCGCGGCGCGTCGCCTTTGCGCCGCAGTCCGATCCGGTCCGGATAGGCCAGCGCGGCCATTTCGCCAAGGCTGCGCGGTTGGCCGGCGGGCTTCAGGCGTTTGGCCTCTTGGCGCACGGATTTCAGGGCGGGGTGGTTCACCCGATAGGGGCGTTCGTTTTCAAATCGGCGGGGGTCACGCAGGGCTTCCATGCGCAGGGTCACATCGGCGCTGGCAGGACCACTGCCGCGCTGCAAAATATCGCGATTCTCCAGCAAAGCCGCGAAATGCGCGGCCTCCGGCCCTGCTTTTTCCAACAAATGTCCCAGCCGCGCATGCACGGGATGGCGGGCAACCCGGCGGCCATGGTCCGTGATCCGGTTCAGTGCATCCACAGCGCCAAGCGCGCGCAACAAGTCCTGCGCA
The DNA here is from genome assembly GCA_947311485.1 of uncultured Paracoccaceae bacterium. Classification (GTDB taxonomy): domain Bacteria; phylum Pseudomonadota; class Alphaproteobacteria; order Rhodobacterales; family Rhodobacteraceae; genus Amylibacter. The sequence continues at coordinate 6,222 of CAMZLM010000099.1, read as the reverse complement.
CTGGCAAAGCCCTTGTCGGTGGGGGGATCCAGAAACGGCAGTTCTGTCGGATCGGATGTACCCCAGGCGGCCATTTCCAACACCAGCCCCGTTAAATCCGCCGCCTGTATTTCCGGCAGGGGGAAGGGGGCCATGCCGCCTTCTTCGCCCTTGGTCCAGAGCTTGTAACACACCCCCGCCGCCACACGGCCCGCGCGGCCTTGGCGTTGGGTGGCTTCGGCCTTGGTCACCCGTTCCGTCACCAGCCGCGACATGCCCGAGCCGGGATCAAACCGCGCCCGGCGCGCCCGGCCCGCATCCACCACCACGCGCACATCCTGAATGGTCAGGGATGTTTCCGCGATCGAGGTCGCCAGTACCAGCTTGCGCGCGCCGCGTTCCGGCAGCACCGCACGGCGTTGTTCGGCAAAGGGCAACGCCCCGTAGAGCGGCCGCAGGGCAACCCCCGCAGGCAGTCCTTTGCGCAACAGCGCCTCCACACGCCGGATTTCGCCTTCGCCGGGCAGGAACACCAGAATGCCGCCCTCGGTTTCCGCCAGCGCCTGTTGCACCAGTGCGGCGGTGGCCTCCTCCAGCCGCGGCCCGCGCTGGTTCGGGCGGGTCCAGGGACGGGGCAGGTGGCGGAGGTCTACCGGATAGCTGCGTCCTTGGGAGGACACCAGCGGCGCATCCCCCATCAGCGCCGCCACGGGGGCGGCGTCCAGCGTGGCGGACATCACGATCAGGGTCAGGTCATCGCGCAGGGCCTCGCGGATTTCCAACGTCAGGGCGAGTCCGAAATCCGCCTGCAGGGATCGTTCGTGAAATTCGTCAAAGATCACACAGGACACGCCGGACAGTTCCGCATCCGACTGGATCATCCGCGTCAGGATGCCTTCGGTGATTACCTCGATGCGGGTGTTTTTGCCGGTACGGTTTTCCCCGCGCATGCGATAGCCCACGGTTTCGCCGACCTTTTCCCCCAGCGTTTCCGCCATGCGTTCAGCGGCGGCGCGTGCCGCCAGCCGGCGCGGTTCCAGCATCAGGATGCGCCCGTCAAAAAGCCGCTGCTCCAGCAGGAACAACGGCACACGAGTGGTTTTGCCCGCCCCGGGCGGGGCCTGTAGCACCGCCTGATTTGCGCGGTGCAGCGCCGCCAGCAGATCGGGCAGAGCGGCCTCTATCGGCAGGCCGCTCATGGGTGGTTACCGGCGCACGAGGCTGGCTTTGCCAAAGGTGGTCGTCGTGGACAGGGATTTAAGGCGGTAATTTCCATCATCCTGCAGTTCATACAGCAGCTTAAAAGGAAAGTTTACCCGTTCTTTCATATCCTCGGGCGAAAAACCGGCAACCCGTGTATAGGTGCCCTTGCAGGTGCCTTTGACGCCGGAAAATACCGGTTTGGACAGGGTCAGCTTGGTGCGCCGGCGTCCGTCAAACATCGGAATGGTACGCCCGCAGAGGTCGGCTTTGGTGGAATCCTCGAACACGGAATGCAGCGAGGACAGCAAATCCATGGTGCCTTTTTGCGCGCTTGGCTTGATGTCATAGGGGCGGGGTTCACGGCCCGGTGTATAGGCGTCTACGGTTGGCCGCCCCTTGGTCCAGTGCATTTTTACGGTCGAGGTCCGCGACCCCGTGCGCATGTTGCCGGTGTATCTGGAGGGGCTATAGCGATGCCCCTTGCCAAAGCGGCCATAGGCGGTGCCGCTATACCCCACATCCCGCAGTTTGCGCAGGAAGGCGGTAGGCTGCACCTTGCCCGAGAGCGCGTAATTATTGCCTTTTTTGTTGATTGCCGTGGAAATGGTGCCGGCACGAAAGCCGAGGATGTACAGATTGAAAACATGGGTTTCACCAGCGCTGGCCGTGGCGGGTATGGCCAAAGCGGATAACGCAAGCGCGCAAAGGGTTTTTTGAATGGGTCGCATATTTTTTCCTCAAAGGAACGGTGTGTTCTTCCTCAAAGACTTAGGATTGATTAAGACAGGTTAAAACCCCGACAGGATCACGTGACCTGTCAATTCTGTAATATTTTGGAAAAGCAAAGCGAAAACAGGATGATGGATGCGATAGAGCAGCAAGCGGCGGCGATAATTTCGGGCGAGAGGCGGGCCTTGGCGCGGGCGATTACCCTGATCGAGAGCACCCGCACGGACCACAGGCAACAGGCGCAGGCCTTGATCGGGGCGGTGGGCAAGGCCGGACGTCAGGCCTTGCGGATCGGGCTGTCCGGAACGCCGGGGGTGGGGAAATCCACCTTTACCGAGGCCTTCGGCATGATGCTGGTAGCGCAGGGGTTGCGGGTGGCGGTGCTGGCGGTGGATCCGTCATCCAGCCGGTCCGGCGGTTCCATTCTGGGGGATAAAACCCGCATGGAACGGCTGTCGCGTCATCCGAATGCGTTTATCCGGCCTTCGCCTTCCCGAACCGCGCTGGGCGGGGTGGCACGGCGCACCCGCGAGGCAATCACCCTGTGCGAGGCAGCCGGCTATGACGTGGTGCTGGTGGAAACCGTGGGGGTGGGGCAATCCGAAGTGATGGTTGCCGATATGTCCGACCTGTTTGTGCTGTTGCTTGCGCCGGCGGGGGGGGATGAATTGCAGGGGGTCAAACGCGGGATCATGGAAATCGCGGATATTATACTGGTGAACAAGGCGGACGGGGATTTGAAATCCGCAGCCGAGCGCACCTGTATGGATTACAAGGGCGCGTTGCATTTGTTGCGCAAACGGGCGCGCGATCCGGAGGGATTCCCGATGGCAATGAGCGTGTCGGCGGTGACGGGCACGGGTCTGGCCGAGAGCTGGGACGCCATGCAACAACTGCTGGAATGGCGGCGGGCAAACGGCCATTGGGACCGGAACCGCGCGCGTCAGGCGGCGGTGTGGTTCGAGGAAGAATTGCGCAATGCGGTGTTGGCACGTCTGGAAAACGACCCCAAGGTGCGGGCGCTGCGCGGGGACATGCTGAAACGGGTCAAGGCCGGTGAATTGCCCCCCGATGTGGCCGCCGCGCAGATTTTGGCGCTGCTGTAGGGGCTGCCCCCGCGCGCCGTTATCCGCGCACCAATGCGGCGAACTGCGCGATTTCTTCTGACGTTGTGTTCCAGTTGCACACCAGCCGCGCGGTCAGCAGGTCATCCGGCGCCCCGTTTTTGCCGTGGGCCTCTGGCTCGTCGTAATAATAGGCACCTGCGGCCTGTGCCCGTTCGTGGCCGGCACGGGGCCATTTGGCGAACATCAGGTTGGCATCGCGCCGGTATAGCGGTGCGAACCCGTCCACCGATGCCAAAGCCTGTTCCAGTTCGGCCCCCGCCGCATTGGCGCGGCTGGCGAGTTGCCGCCACAGATCATCCCGCAAATAGGCCTGCATCTGCGCGGCCAGAAACCGGTGTTTGGAAAACAGATGCCCCGCGCGTTTACGGCGCAATTCGAATTCCCATGCCTTTTGCGGGTCAAACAGGATCACCGCTTCCACCCCCATCAGCCCGTTTTTGGTGCCGCCAAAACTGACCACATCAATACCGGCCTTCCATGTCATTTCGGCAGGGGTGCAGCCCGCCGCGACAATCGCATTTGCCAATCGCGCGCCGTCCAGATAGCTGGCCATGCCGCAGTCCCGCGCCGCCGCTGTCAGGGCGGTTATTTCGGCGGGGGTATAGACCGATCCGGTTTCCGTTACATTGGCGATCGACAGGGAACCGAACTGCACGCGGTGGATGTCGGGGTTGCGAAATCCGGCGGCCTTGGCGCGCAGGGTGTCGGGCGTGATTTTGCCGTCTGCTCCGGTCAGTTCGACCAGCTTGGCCCCGTTGGTGAAAAACTCCGGTGCGCCGCATTCGTCCATGTTCACATGCGCCAGCTCGTGGCAGAAAACCGATTGATAGGGCTGTGTGTAAACCGCCAGCGCCAGCGCATTTGCCGCCGTGCCGGTGGCCACCAGATAAACCGCCGCTTCCGGTGCTTCGAACAGATCGCGGATTTGGGCCGTGACCTGTTTCATCGCGTCCTCGGTCCCATAGGAGGTGGTGTAACCCGTGTTGGCCTGCGCCAGTGCCGCCATTGCGGCGGGATGCACGGGGGCCATGTTGTCGGAACCGAAAATCATTGTCGTACCTCTATTTAAAACGTTGCGCCATGTGGTCGGGCAGGTCTTCCAGCTCGACTTCGTATTCGGGGACAACGGCACCGGCCACGGATTTTCCTGCCGTGTGCACGCTGTTCATATCACCGGTAATCAGCGGGTGCCAGTCAAACAGCGGCTGCCCCTGATGCAACAACCGATAGGCGCAGGTCGACGGCATCCAGTGTGCCACCCGTTCGATATTTTCCGGCGTCAGCGACACGCAATCCTTGACCAGTTGTTGCCGCAGCGCATAGGAGGAACAGCGGCATTTATCCACATCGAACAGCCGGCAGGTGACATCGGTGTAATAGATTTCCTCCGTGTCCTCGTCCTCCATCTTGATCAGACAACAGCGCCCGCAGCCGTCGCACAGCGCCTCCCATTCCTGTTTGTTCAGGTCCTCGAGCGCGGTTTTTTCCCAGAAACGGTCGCGCAGGCCGCTTCGGTTGATTGTGCTGTCCATCCCCGCGTTGTGGCCCAAATTGCCGGCGGGGGAAAGGGTGTTTCTGCCCTTGCACGGCGGCGATGGATTGGGCAGGGTGGCCCCATGGTGGAAATAAGCGACATTAAGGATCGGGGGAGTTTGGAGGCATGGCTGTTGGCGCAGCCAGAGGCGCAGATCAAACCCTTTGCCATCGCGATCAGCGGCCGCGTGGCACTGCGGGTTTTGCCGGATATGTGGCGCTGGACCGTGCAAAGTGAACGCGCGCGGGAAAAGGGTATAACTGCACTGCCGTTTTTGCGCTGTTACGTGGTTTCAACCGTTGCCTGCCACAAGCCATCTGATGAACTCAGGCACGCCGCCGTCGCCGTCGCCACCGACGCCGCCGTCGCCACCGACGCCACCGACGCCACCGACGCCGCCGTCGTCGCCGCCGCCACCGTCGCCACCGACGCCACCGACGCCACCGACGCCGCCGTCGTCGCCGCCGCCACCGTCGCCGCCGCCGCCGCCTTCCGCGTCTTCAGAAGTGATATTTGGGCAGAGGTCTGGAAAGATTGCAAAGCCTTACAAGCCGGGCCAATACCCGAAAACTGGCCGCTCTGGGCGGAGGACCGCGACCCCCTTGCCGATGTCTGGGCAGAGGTCAAAGCCGGCCTTGGCACAGCCGCCAAAGACTGGCAATTCTGGATCGACTGGTACGAATCCATGCTGCACGGCGCGCCGCAGAACATCGACATGCTCGAAGAAATCGCGCTGATCGACGATGCGGTTTGGAAGGATGGGCCGGAGGCGGTGAATGCGGCGATTGCGGGGATTCAAGGTAAATATCTGTCGCAGAAGGCCCCCTTGGCCGAGCGTCTGGAATTTGACCACGAAAGGGGGCAGTTCTATGCCACCCCGATTGCAGTGCAAAAGCCGGAGTTGCTGTCGGTGTTGCTGTCACGGGTGGAGGATTCGCTCGAGGATGCCCTGCACGCCAACGGGTTGACGCCAGAATCCAACGAGGTGCGGGTGATCAAACGCACGCTGGCCAAATACAGGGATGATCCCCAGCGCATTGAAATGGATTTCACCGATAGCGTGGTGTCCCTGCGCGCCGAAATCGACAAGGGATGGTTGCAGGATACGTCGGTAAATGGCGCGCTGATCCGCAGCCTTGAAGAGGGCGTCAGGGGCGTTCGCGAATTGCATCCGGAGGTGGCCGAAAACCGGAAGATCCTTGCGGTGGCAAAATTGCGGGAATTGCCGGAGGCGGACAAAGCGGTATTGGCCGAGACCAAGGACGGGCTGGTTGCGATTTCCCACGGTGCCATGGCGGATGATTTTGCGGCTGATATTCCTGAACTTGTTAACGATGCGCTGTTGCCGCTGCCGGATGGCGCGCCGCGATTGCCTGCGGCTGGCCCTGCGGTGCGGGTGTTCGGGCGGGTGTCGCGGATGCAGTTGTTGATAAAGAAATATCCGGAAATTCTCACAAAAATCGAGAAAAGCCCAACCTATAGAACTTTGGCGATTGTGGGAACAGTTGTTGGAATTGGCGTGCTGGTTTTCGGTGTCCTCTAACATGCGTGAAACCGACCTGTACCCCCCTGTCAAAGCTTTGCTTGAATCCCAAGGTTACGAGGTGAAATCCGAAATCAGGGATTGCGATATTGTCGCGGTTCGGGGGG
>CAMZLM010000098.1 GCA_947311485.1 uncultured Paracoccaceae bacterium | reverse complement strand
CCAAGGCTGCGGGGTCAAGTTTGCGGGGCTTTTTGCGCACGTAAGGCTTGGGTTCCAAACGTTTGGACCAGCGTTTCACCGAGGCAATCCCCACCGAAAACCGGTCGGCTGTCTCGCCAAAACTCAACCCCTCGAGCTCTTTAACACGCAAAACATGGCGGCGGAATGAAACTGGATGGCTCATGAGTGGATAATATCATAAAAATGTCGCTTGGCTATAAAACCCTGATGCAGAGCGACAGTTTTCCCGCCCATCTCTCTGCGATCCGGTGAGTCTGCAAACCTGATCCCACGGCGAAAACGCAATCCTGCGCGTTCAAGCCGAACACCCCCCTGGCGTCCAGCCCACATTTTGCAAAGAAAATGCACCCCCGACAAACCGGTGTGAATGAAACATTCACATGATTTGTCGGGGGTAGCACCCTGTGTTACGCCAAGGCCTGTTAAATACAGGCCTCGAACAATGCTTTGGTGTTGTCAAAGGTCATCTCGACCGGATTGCCCCCGACACTCGGGTCTTTCAGTGCCATTTCGGTCAGCTCGTCAATGCGCGCGGCATCGACACCCATTTCAGACAGCTTGCGCGGGATTTTAAAGGAATCGTTGAATTCCTGCACAAAATCACAGAACCCGTCAAACCCGCCCTCAATGCCCAGATAGGCCGATGCCGGCCCGAAACGGTCACGAATTTCCGGTGCGTTCATTTGTAGAACGGCCGGCATGCATACCGCATTCGTTGTGCCATGGTGGGTGTTGAACACCGCGCCGACCGGATGCGACAGGGCGTGAATGGCACCCAGCCCTTTTTGGAAGGCCGTAGCCCCCATCATGGCAGCAGACATCATATGGGCGCGGGCCTCAATGTCGGTGCCGTCGGCATAGGCGCGGGGCAAATATTCCTTCACCAACCGCATACCTTCGAGCGCGATACCCTGCGACATGGGGTGATAATGCGGCGAGGAATAGGCCTCTACACAGTGGGCAAAGGCATCCAGTCCGGTGCCAGCAGTGAAAAACTGCGGCATTCCGACGGTCATTTCCGGGTCGGCAATCACAATGGATGGCAGAACTTTGGGGTGGAAAATGATCTTTTTCACATGGGTTTCGGAATTGGTAATCACCGATGCCCGCCCCACTTCGGAACCGGTGCCGGCGGTGGTTGGCACCGCGATGATCGGCGCAATCACGTCCGCATTGGCGCGGGTCCACCAGTCGCCCACATCCTCGAAATCCCAGATCGGGCGGGTTTGACCGGCCTGAAAGGCAATCATTTTGCCCAGATCCAACGCAGACCCCCCGCCAAAGGCAATCACCCCGTCATGGCCGCCGGAACGGAATGCAATGATCCCCGCATCCAGATTTTTTTCGGTCGGGTTGGCGTCCACATCGGAGAACATGGCGCGCCCAAGGCCCGAGGCCTCCAGCAAGTCCAGCGCGTATTGCGTGATATCAAGGTTCGCCAGCCCTTTGTCTGTCACCAGCAAAGGTCGCCCGATGCCGGCGGCAGCACAGGCGTCGGCGATTTCAGCCATCCGGCCTGCGCCAAAGCGGATCGAGGTCGGATAGGAATAGTTTCCGGTCAGATTCATAATTATTGCGCCTTCTTCAGGTGATAGGATTTAGGACGGGTCAGGTTGTGATAGCCAATGACGGAAAGCCCGCCCCCGCGTCCGGTTTGTTTACAGCCGGTCCAGCACAGGCCCGGATCAAGATAATCTGCCCGGTTCATAAACACAGTACCGGTTTCCAGTTGATCGCCGATCGCCTCGGCGCGTTCAATATCACGGGTCCAGAGCGATGCAGTCAGGCCGAATTCGCTGTCGTTCATCAGCGCAATCGCCTCGGCGTCGTCTTTGACCTTCATGATGCCGACCACAGGGCCGAAGCTTTCGTCACGCATGACCCGCATGGAGTGGTCCACATTGGTCAGGATCTGCGGCATCAGATAGGCCCCGCCATCGTCTTCGGGGAACAGGGCCGGATCAATCATCGGCGTGGCACCGGCGGCGATGGCCTCGGCGGTCTGGTCACGGACTTCCTGCGCAAACCGCTTGTGCGCCATCGGGCCAAGAGTGGTCGCCTCGTCCAGCGGATTGCCCAGCTTGTAACCGCTGACAATCGCCACGGCCTTTTCCACGAAAGCGTCATACAGGCTCTCGGTTACGTAAACCCGTTCGATCCCGCAACAGCACTGGCCGGCGTTGAACATCGCCCCGTCGATCAGCGTATCCACCGCCGCATCCAGATCGGCATCTTCCATCACATAGCCGGGATCCTTGCCGCCCAGTTCCAGCCCGATACCGGTAAATGTACCCGCCGCCGCACGTTCGATGGTTTTACCACCGCCAACAGAGCCGGTGAAATTGACGAACCCAAAGGATTTCGCCGCAATCAGGTTTGATGTGGTATCATGATCCAGAAACACATTCTGGAATACATCCGCCGGAATGCCGGCCGCGGCAAAGGCCTCTGCCATGCGTTCGCCCACCAGCGGCGTCTGGCTGGCGTGTTTCAGCATCACCGTATTCCCCGCAATCAGCGCCGGAGCAACAGTG
>CAMZLM010000097.1 GCA_947311485.1 uncultured Paracoccaceae bacterium | reverse complement strand
GGCAATATCGTGCGGCTTTAGGGCCTGCTGTGGATAAAAGCGGCAAATGCGGCGGAAAACCCTGCATTGCGAATTGACTTGGCGGGAATCTAGGCCTAAAGAACCGCGACAAGCAGATAACACGCCTTCGAATCCATACGGGATGAGCGGGCACCCGTTCAGGAGATCGACATGAAACGCACCTATCAGCCGAGCAACCTCGTTCGCAAACGCCGCCACGGTTTCCGTTCGCGCATGGCCACCAAAGCTGGCCGCAAAATTTTGAACCGTCGTCGTGTTCAAGGCCGCAAGAGCCTGTCCGCATAAGCGACGCGACCCAAGGTCTGAAAATATGAAACCGCCGGAGGCAACACAGGATTCCCAAATCGGGGCCGGTGCAACGCCACCGGCGGATTTCGTTTGTCCGCCTGAAACACAGCCCCTCGAAACCCTGCGCAAACGCCGCGATTTTCTGGCGGCAAACCATGGGCTGCGCTGGGGGACCAAGGGGTTCCTGTTACAAGCCCGCCCGCGCGCGGATGACAGCCCGGCCCTGCGCGTCGGATTTACCTGTTCCAAAAAGGTCGGCAATGCAGTTGCCCGTAACCGCGCCAAACGGCGCTTGCGGGAAATCGCCCGCCTTGGCTTGCCGGAACTGGGACGCGCCGGTTGGGATTACGTGTTGATCGGCAAGGCCGGGGTAACCGGCACGCGTGATTTTGACCACATGCAGGCCGATTTGCGCTATGCTCTGCGCAAGGTTCACAAGAAATTCGACGCATCGGAGTAAGCTTGCCAAGGCAAGCTTGGCCTTCGGCGAGGATATTTGGAGAAAATGGAATGACACCTTTGGCTTTTGTGATTTCTCTTCCGGTTCGGGCCTATCGGTTGTTGTTCAGCCCCTGGGTCGGGCGGGGCTGCCGATACGATCCGACCTGTTCGGCCTATGCCATGGAGGCATTGGAAAAACATGGCGGGCTGAAGGGCAGCTGGCTCGCAGCCAAACGGGTTGGCCGTTGCCATCCTTGGGGCGGACACGGCGTGGATGATGTCCCCGCCCCGAACAAAAAGCCAAAGTAGCGCATCAATGAATGTGGGCACCCGATTTTTTTGCCCTCTACGGGGCCAGGTGCAACCCGCCATCCGTCCCCGGTGCGCGGGTCGGAATTAAATGGCGGTCGATATCGCCTTTGATCGTGGCATAGACATCATCAAAGAATTTCTGATCCTCGAAATACCAGTTGTGGCTGGGATAATGCCCCCCGGCAAACCGGTCTTCGTGTTTGCGATAATAGGCCCCGCAGTTCACATTTACCGCCTTTTGCGGCAGTTTGTCCGGCAGACCGATCCGCCCCACGCGCGGCGACACGCCGATGCGTTTGACATTGGACAGCTTCAACACGTCGTCATAGGGGTTGAAATAATTGGTCAGCCGCACCGTGTGCCGGTAGAGCGACGATGATTTGGACCGCCCCTGCCCCATGGAACTGGCTGAAATATCGCCCGAAATAACCATGACCTGACTAACAGACCAGCTTACCGAGGCAATCCGCGCCACATCGTCGGCATCGTCAAAGGCCTCTCGCAGCACATAGGCCCCCATCGAATGGGCCAGAATATGCAGGTTGATTTCACAATCCTCCTGTTGGTAGTCAACAAAACGGCGAATGCCCTGCTCCACCAGTTTGAGCGCCGATTTTTTGGCATCCCAGCGGTCTTCCAGATAGTTGATTGCCTTGTTGTCGCTGGGCCAGTCAAAGCTGACAACCGCCCCTTTGAAACCCGCCTTTGCCAGCTTGGAACGGATCTTGCGGTGCCGCTGCAACATCACACCGGTTTCGGTGTTAAACCCGTGAACATAAAACAGAATATCCCCCGACTTGCCCGTAGGAGACGCCTTTGCTTCCTCCAGTACCTTGAGGGTCCAGCTTTTCTTGGCGGTGTTTTCATGGGGCGGGTCAATATCGGTTGCCGTCGTGGGCACCGACAAAAAACGCGCTGTTCCCGGATCGCTTGGCTCTGGATCAAAAGCACCGTTTTTAATGCGTCGCACACAAATAATATGATCTGTCATGGAAAGCTCCTTTTCGAATAATACACAAATTATGCCATATTTACATTCTCTTGGTAAGGAATTGTTTACAATTCCATGTGCTAATACTGAAAGACGCCATCAATGCGGGGCTTGACCTGCCCCCGTGGCCCTTGACTGTACCAACGGCGTATTCCCCTCCTGCGCCTTCATGGGGCAAACCGATGCCCGGGTTGCCCCATGAACCGGTTGTGCTTTTGCATCCGCTATAGTAGCTGACCCTCATGCAAAACCAAGCCTCAGAAATTCACGCCCTGTTTGAAGGCGCGCCAACCACCACCGAATACAAAAAGCTGCGAAAACGTCTTGTTCGCCAGGCCCAAGAGGCCATTTCCGAATACGGAATGGTGGAACGCGGGGCAAAATGGCTGGTGTGTCTATCCGGTGGCAAAGACAGCTATACCCTGCTTGCGGTGCTGTTTGAATTGCAGTGGCGCGGGCTTTTGCCGGTGGAATTGCTGGCGTGCAACCTTGATCAGGGACAACCGAATTTCCCCGCGACCGTGTTGCCGGATTTCCTGAAACGCATGGGCGTGCCGCACCGGATTGAATACGAGGATACCTATTCCATCGTCAAATCCAAGGTCCCCGAAACCCGCACCTATTGCGCCATGTGTTCCCGCCTGCGCCGCGGTAACCTGTATCGAATCGCCCGCGAAGAAGGGTGTTCCGCGATCGTTTTGGGCCACCATCGCGACGATATTCTGGAAACATTCATGATGAACCTGTTTCACGGCGGGCGGCTCGCGACCATGCCGCCCAAACTGCTGAACGAGGCCGGTGATCTGTTTGTTTACCGTCCTTTGGCGTTTGTGGCCGAGGAAGACTGCGAAAAATTTGCCAAGGCGATGAACTATCCGATTATTCCTTGCGATCTGTGCGGCTCTCAGGACGGGCTGCAACGCCAACAGGTCAAGGCGATGCTCGATGGTTGGGAAAAAAATTCCCCCGGCCGCCGCCAAGTGATGTTTCGTTCCTTGATGAATGCCCGCCCGAGCCATTTGCTGGATGCCGGACTGTTCGATTTCAAAAATCTGCAAAAATCGCCGGAATCTTGAACTGTCAGCGCATAAAAAACCATGAAACCAAGCCCTTGGGACTGTTATAGTTGACTCCTAATTCAAATTACCAATACAGTGGTAAAAAATTGGGAGAAATTTAATGGCTAGCAAAACATTGACACGTATGGACCTGAGCGAATCTGTATTCCGCGAGGTCGGGCTCTCCCGCAATGAATCTGCTGACCTGGTTGAAACAGTTCTGGACCATATTTCCGATGCCTTGGTGGCCGGCGAGAACGTCAAGATTTCGTCGTTTGGCACCTTTAGCATCCGTGACAAATCCGAACGCATTGGCCGCAATCCGAAAACCGGCGAAGAAGTTCCGATCAAACCACGCCGCGTACTGACGTTTCGCCCGTCGCATCTGATGAAAGAGCGCGTTGCCAACGGCAACAAACGCTAGAGGATTTCCGCACCGATGGAAAAAAAAGCACCTGACGCCTTTCGTACCATTTCGGAGGTTTCCGAATGGCTGGATACGCCAACCTATGTTTTGCGTTTCTGGGAGAGCCGGTTTCCGCAAATCAAGCCGGTAAAACGTGCCGGCGGGCGGCGCTACTATCGCCCCGAGGATATGGCCTTGCTTGGCGGGATCAAAAAACTCCTGCATTTTGAAGGGCACACCATCAAAGGCGTGCAAAACCTGATCAAGGACAAAGGGGCAAAATACGTCGCTGACCTGTCCCCAAGCCTGAACGAAAAGGTGGTGTCCCCCGTCAGCGCAGATCAGGAAGTCACAATTGACCTCGCCTCATTGGCCGCAGAAGACGAAAAAAAGGCCCGCCAGCAAAGACGCAAAAAGAGACGCGAAGGCCAGACGCGGTTAAAGTTGCAAGAGGCCAACAAAGCCCCAGCCAAAGCCACAAAAGACCCCGCCAAGGAGGCCGCGCCGACCGAAAAACCGGAAGCGCCAGAGGTCACGGTTACCCTGCACAAAAAGGCGAAAATCGACAAACCCGCCGCACCAAAGGAATCCGCCCCCAAGGGCGCGCCGAAAGCCATCAAAATTCCCAAAGACCGTCTGCTGCCCGGCCCCTTCGGGATCAAACCTGTGCGTAGCTATGAGCCAGAGGATTTGCAGAAAATCGAAATGCTTTATTACTCGTTGAAAATGGTGCGGAACAATATGAAGCGGACACATGCAGACGCGTAAATTCGCACTTGCACCGCCCAAAAGGCGAGCTATAAGGGGCGCGTAACGACACCGTTTTGCCAAAGACCACAGCGGTCTGTTTTCCCGCGAAATCCGCTGGTTGGCAAAATATTCAGTCGGGCTATAGCGCAGTCTGGTAGCGCGTTCGTCTGGGGGACGAGAGGTCGCAGGTTCGAATCCTGCTAGCCCGACCAAAATCCCGCCGAGCTTTTACAAGATCCACAGCCTTTAGGGGCTGAATTCAGCAAAGGGAACAGTTATGACCGGACAGGGTGTTCTGCCATCGCAGACAATTAAAACCATGCTTGGCACGGGCCAAATTACGCTGCAAACCCCTGTAGTTGAAGGACAGGTTCAACCGGCCAGCCTGGATTTGCGTCTGGGGCATACTGCCTGGCGGGTGCGGGCATCCTTCCTGACGGGGGCCAAGTCAACCGTTGCCGAGCGGCTCGATGATTTCAAAATGCACGAGATCGATTTGACCAATGGTGCGGTGCTGGAAAAGGGCTGCGTTTATGTGGTGCCCTTGATGGAAGGGCTGGACCTGCCCGACACAATCAACGCCGTGGCCAACGCCAAAAGCTCGACAGGCCGGCTGGATTTGTTCACACGATGTTTAACCGATCGGGGTATTGAATTTGACCGGATCGAATCCGGCTATTCCGGCCCGCTTTACGCGGAAATCAGCCCGCGTTCCTTTAGCGTGCTGGTCCGCCCCGGGATGCGGTTGAACCAGATCCGGTTTCGTCAGGGCAAGGCCGTGCTGAGCGATGCGGAATTGCTGGCCTTGCACAACACGATCACGCTGGTGGACGGCACGCCACAAATCGACGGCGGGCTTGGCTTTTCGGTGGATTTGAAACCGCGTAAAAACGGATTGGTCGGTTATCGCGCCAAGCCGCATACCGGATTGATCGATCTGGACAAACTGAACCACTATGACCCGCGCGAATTCTGGGAACCGGTGCTGACCGATCAGGGGCGGATTATCCTTGATCCCGGTGCATTTTACATTCTGGTCAGCCGCGAAGCCGTGCATATCCCGCCGCAATGTGCTGCTGAAATGGCCCCTTATCTGGCAATGGTCGGCGAATTCAGGGTGCATTATGCGGGGTTCTTTGATCCCGGTTTTGGCCATTCTGCCGCAGGCGGTGCCGGTGCGCGCGGGGTGCTGGAGGTGCGCTGCCACGAGGCCCCCTTTGCGCTGGAACATGGCCAAAGCGTTGGGCGGCTGGTGTATGAACACATGGCCGAGGTCCCCGATACCCTGTACGGCGCGGATTTGAAATCGAACTATCAGGGACAGGGGCTAAAGCTGTCCAAGCATTTTAAATCATAGGCTTAGCGGTACAAACACCACACCCAATCCGGCCAGAACCAACAGCGCCCGCAGCAACCAGCTCTGCGCGCTGATCAGCCCGTATGACACCGCCGCAAGGCCCAGCGCCACTTTGACAAAGGCGACCAGCGCCAGCAGCGGCGTATCGGCCAGCCCGATCAAATCGGGGTTGGCGATCATGCCCAGCGGAATCACATAAAGCCCCACCCCCAACGCCATAGCGGTAAAGGCAACCTTGAGCCAGTTTTCCTCGACCATCCCCGCCGCGATGAATACAGCACCACACACCGGCGGGGTAATCGTGGACAACAGCGCAAACCAGAATACGAACAAATGCGCCTGTAACGGGGCCAACCCCAGTTTTTGCAAGGCGGGGCCAGCCACGGAAATGCAGATCACATAGGCGGCGGTGGTGGGGACTTCCATGCCCAAAATCAAACAGGCCGCCGCCGTCAGCAACAGTGCTGCCCAGAGGCTGGTGCCGCCCGCCGACAGGATCAACGAGGTGATTTTAATGCCAAGGCCGGTTTGGCCCAGCACACTGATAATCAGCCCGGCACACAGAATAATCGAGGCAATCACCGCAATCTGGCGACCGGCTGACAGGGATACCTCTTGCAAGCGGGCCAGTGTGCGCGGCAGGGACAGGGTCAACTTGCCATCCAGAAACAACAGCAGAAAACCTGCCAAAATCGCCCCCGACGCCGCATATTGCGGGGTATAACCGCCGTTGAACATGCGTTCCAGCAGCACCGCAAAAGGCACGGCAAAGAAACCCGTGGTGATCAGGACCATACGCAAGGGGGGCTGTTCATCCGCGCCCATCGGGGCCAGATCAAACCGGTTGGCATAGGCGTTGATACCCACCCAAACCGTCAGAAAATACAGGATTGCCGGCAGAATCGCCGCCGCCATAATTTGTGTGTAGGGCGTGCCGGTCAGCTCCACCATCACAAAGGCCCCGGCCCCCATCAACGGCGGCATGATCTGCCCGCCCGAGGAGGCCACGGCCTCTACCGCGCCGGCCAGTCGCGGCGGATAACCCAGCTTGCGCATCGCCGGCAGGGTAATCGCACCGGTCGAGGCCACATTGGCCGAAGCAGACCCCGAGATCGACCCGAACAGCGCCGAAGACAGCACCGATACCTTGGCCGCACCGCCCTTGAGCCGGCCTGCGGCAACCATCGCAAGGTTCATGAAACCTTGTCCTGCCTCCCCTGCGTTCAGCACCGCGCCCATGATTACGAAAATAGCAACGATGTTCACCGAAACACCGGTCAGGCTGCCCCACAACCCGCCTTCGGCCACGGTCATGGTGCCAAGAAAGCTTTCCAGCGGCAGGCCCGGATGGCCGAATTCGCCACTGATGTGGCTCCCCCACAGTCCATAGGCCAGCGCAAGCGCGGTAATCAGCGGCAAGGGCCAGCCAATCGCGCGGCGCGCCATTTCCATCACCGTCGCAATCAGCACAAAACCCATCACCACCTGTCCCTGCCCTTCGAGTGATCCGTATTGATCCGAGAGCATTTCCTCGTTCTGAACGATATAGGCGATACAGCCCAGCGCCACGACGGTCATCAGCGTCCCCGTGACCCGCGCCAGCCGCGTTTCGGCCATGAAAATCAAAATCCACGGCATAGCCAGCGCCATATGCAGCGGGCGCGACACCAGATTGGGGATCAGGCCGCTAAAGATCAGCCAGAGGTGAAACCCGATCGACAGCGCCCCCAGCGCCACCCAGAACAGCGTAAACCGTGATTTTTCCTGCACCATGCCCGCCCCGTTTGTTTTACGTGTTACCTACAGCGTTTTGACTTTTACTTGGACCACCAACAACGCCTTTCCCATTTGGCGTAAGCGAAAGGCCGGGAAAGGCGTTTCAACATAAAGTCGAAACGCTTTTTAAAATGAAAAAGGTGCCCCCGAAGGGACGCCCAAAGTGTTTAGCGCAATGCGTCCGGCACGGCGATGCCGGCCTCGTCGTAATACTTCACCGCACCGGGATGCAGTTTGCCATAGACATTTGCCAGCATGTCACCGGAAACACCGTTCCACCATGCCGCATCCGCACCCATGGCGTCTTTTTGCTCCCAATAGGCCTTGGTCAGGGTATAGGCGGTTTCGTCATCCATCGCCGTAGTGGTATGGGCCACAACCGGCAAAGACGTGGTGACGATATCATGATCCACGCCGGCATAGGTGCCCGCCGGAATGATCAGCTTGGTGCGTTTGGTGGCCTTGATCTGGTCATCGGTCAGCGACAAAACCATGATCGGGGTAGAGGCCGCGGCCTCGATCACATTCGGGGCCGGAAAGGAACCGGCGGTCACAAAGCCGTCGATCTGTTTGTTCTTCAGCGCGGCCACAGCGGCGTTCAATTCCACATTGGCCAACTTGACCTTGCCTTCAAGGCCGAATTTCTTCAGGTATTTGGCCCCTTCGCGTGCGCCAAAGGATCCCTTGCCGATCAGGATGGTTTTGCCTTCCAGATCCGCAAAATCCTTGACCCCGCTATCGGCACGCATGACGAAATGCATGGTCAACGAGGGAATCGGAAACAACGCGCGGATATCGTTGTATTTCGGGTCGGTCTTGTCCTTGAACATGGCCTTGCCCTTTTGCGCCAGCTTTACCAGCACAGGCGGCGTGGTGAACACATAGTTGCCGGTACGCTTGGCAGCTTCCTTGACGTTTTGCACGGACCCCTGGCTTTCCTCTACGGTCACGATGATGCCGCCGTCGGTGCCTTTCTTGATCGCCTCGGCCAGCTGTACAGCCATCTGGTAATAGGACGAGCTGGTTTTCGCCGACTTGAATGTCACCCGCGTTTCCGCAAACACCGGATTTGCCACCGCAAATCCAAGCGCGGCCGCCATAAAGAGATTGGTTAGTTTCATTGTTTTTCCTCCCGGGAAATGAACGTTGTCGTTCTGGTTAAACTTGTGCCCCCGTCTGTGGCGAGGTTCTGCGTGACAATAGGGTTGAAGTCAGACCACAATCAAGGGTGATCACCTGCCCCGTAATGGCGCGGGATGTCGGTGCGGTCAAAAAGGCGGCACTGGCGCTGACTTCCTCTATGCGCGGGATGCGCCCCAACGGAGCAAGGCCGGTCAAACCATCACGTTCGCGCCCAATGCCGCCCATGCCTGCGCCAACCGGCCCCGGTGCAAGGGCATTTACACTGACCCCCTGCGGGCCAAGCTCTGCTGCCAAGGCCTTGACCATCGCTTCGATCCCCCCTTTGGAAGCCGCATAAGCGCACCGGTCCGGCATGCCTGTCCGGGCATGGACCGATGAAAGGTGCAGGATGCTGCCCCCTTTTGCCGCTTCCATGATACGGGCCACTGCGCGGGTCGTGCGAAAGGCCCCGATCAGGTTCACCGCCACGGTTTGTTCGAACTCCGCATCCCCCAAATCCACCACGGCACCCCGTTGCATCACACCGACCGCATTCACATACACATCCAGCCCGCCAAGCCAGTCGCAGGCCATTGCAATCGCATGATCCAGCTGTCGCGATTTCAAAACATCAATCGGCCCGCGATACAGTTGATGGTCGTATTCAACCCCGGTCTCCGCAAGGTCCAGCGCCGCGACCTTGTCCCCGCGCGCCAAAAAGGCCTGAACAATCGCCGCGCCAATTTCGCCCCTTGCTCCGATGACCAGACTGTGTTGCAATGGTTATATTCCACAATAATATCCGATATTATTAGACAGTATCCGATAAAAAAGCACGAAACAAGGTGAATGTAAGTGTCCCCGAAATCGGCCCCGAACCTATCCTCGACCAAACTGGCCGGAACCGGCCCGGTGGTACCGCGCTTGACCGAAACCCTACGCATTGAAATTTCGCTCGGGGCACTGGAACCCGGTGCGCGCCTGAAAATTGACCAGATCCGCAAAAAATACGACATCAGCGCCGCCTCGGTACGCGAGGCCCTGTCCATCCTGACAGGCGAGGAATTTGTCACCTCAATCGATCAACGCGGCTTTGTGGTGACGGCCTATCAGGGGGAACGCCTGACCGATTTGACCCGGGTGCGGGCGGAACTGGAATGCATCGCCTTTGGCTGGTCCGTTGAAAACGCCGACACCGACTGGCGCGCCGATGTGGTAGCCAGACATTTTGCCCTGAGCGAAGCCGAAACCAAATTGGGGCAGGATCCCTTTGCGCATGCTCTGGAATGGGATCAGCGCAATTTCGATTTTCACATGGCACTCGCCGGTGCTTGCGGGTCTAATCGCCTGATTACCTTGATTACCAACCATTACGACCTGACCCGCCGCTATCGCTTAATCGGTCTGGCAAGGGGAACCGATTATTCCCTGCTCGGGGAGTCCCGCCACCAAAGTGCCCGCGAACATGCCGACCTAAAAGATGCCGCCCTTGCCGGTGATACTGCCGCCGGACAGGCCATAATCCGCAAACATTTGCTCAAACATCCGTGACACAGGGGCATTTCCCATACCCCCGCTTGAAAACCATCCCCTTGCTCCCCATAGTTAAAGAGGCGCCGATCGGGCGATGTTTAATTAAAAGGGGGGCATGATATGTCACTTATGAAACTTCTGGAACAGGCCGGCGGCGGTCAGGGTTTGGCACAATTGGCGAGCCAGTTCGGTTTGGACGAAAGCAAAGTCAGCGAATTATCCGGCCTGTTGGCACCGGCCATCGGATCGGCCGCCAAACAGCAGGCCACAAGTGGCGGGCTTGGCGATCTGCTCGGCTCGCTAAAAGGCGAAGGCCAGGGCGCGTTGTTTGACGACCCTGCCCAGGCGGCCTCTCCCGAGGGTCAGGCACAGGGCATGGCATTTCTGGAAAACCTGATGGGCGGCTCCGAAGGCGCACAAGGTTTGGCCGAAACAGCCGCAGAAAAAGCCGGTGTCGATGTTGGCACCGTGATGCAATTCATGCCCGCTATCGCTGGCATGCTACAAGGTGGCCTGCAAAAACAGCTGCCCGACAGCGACGTGGAAAACCTGATGCCAAGCGGTGCCGGCGGAATCGGCGGCATGATCAGCGGCCTGTTGGGCGGCGGCGGCAGTGCGCCGGACCTGAGCATGCTGACAAATCTGCTGGATGCGGACGGGGACGGTTCCATTCTGGACGATATCATGGGTAAATTCATGAAATAACCAACCGCAGTGTGCGATCCGGTTGATTGCGCACTGCATCCCGTTTGGGCGGGTGCTTGACGGTAGAATGGTAGGCCCGGCAGGACTCGAACCTGCGACAAAAGCGTTATGAGCGCTCTGCTCTAACCAACTGAGCTACAGGCCCCTACCATTGGCCTTCGATTAGCCAAAGCCTAGGACGGGGTCAAGGCCGTAGCGATAAAACGTTCGCGCAAAATCACCGCGAGGCCGGCAGCGATGGTAATGACGATGCCCAAGGCCGCCAAACCGTTCGGCAGTTCCGAAAACAGCAGCAGGCCAATGATCGTGGCCATGGGCAGTTCCAGATATTGCATCGGGGCAAGGGTCGCAGATGGCGCAAAGCGCAAGGACCATGTCATCAGCAAATGTGCAAATGTGCCAACCAAACCGATGGCAACAAACATCCACGCGGTAAACCCGTCCGGCCAGACCAGCGAAAACGCGGCAATGCCACTGCCCTGCCCGACCCAGACCACCCCCGCCAACACCACCGAAGCAATCACCCCGCTGATCGCCTGCAAGGGCACCGCGCCGATATCCTTGGCAATCTGGCGCGTGACCAGCATAAACAACGCAAAAACCACCGCCACCCCAAGCGGCAGCAGCGCCGGCAGGCCGACTTCGGCAAAGCTCGGCTGTACCACAAACAGTGTACCGACAAACCCGACCACACAGGCACCAAGGCGAAAACGACCGATTTGCTCGTGCAGCACATATTTGCCCAGCAACAGCATGATAAACGGCATCACAAAGGCAATCGCGATGGTATCCGCCAGCGGCAGAAACCGCAGCGCCGTAAACATCATGCCAATGCCCAGAATATGCAACAACGTGCGCCACAAGATAAACCCGAACACCCGGCGCGACACCCGCAAGCTCTGCCCGCCCAGCCAGACAATCGGCAACAGAATCACCGCCTGAAATACAAACCGCACCAGCAACAGCTCTCCCAATGGCACAGACCCGCCCAGCAATTTGGCAATGGCATCCCCGAGCGGGGCCAAAACACAAAATCCGGTCATCATCGCGATACCGAGCAAAGGGCGATCATTGGTCATCGGGCAACCCTAAAGCCGCTGTTTCTTTTGTGCAATGCTTGTTGTAAACGGTGCGCAAGCGCGATTCTGGAGGCCCACATGACCGAGAACAAGAATTCCCTCACCTATGCCGATGCCGGTGTAGATATTGACGCGGGCAACGCGCTGGTAGAACGGATAAAACCGGCAGCAAAGTCCACCAAACGCCCGGGCGTGATGGATGGTTTGGGGGGCTTTGGTGCCATGTTCGACCTCAAGGCCGCGGGGTTCAAGGATCCGGTACTGGTCTCTGCGACCGATGGCGTCGGCACCAAGCTGCGCATTGCCATTGATACGGGGCATGTGGATACCGTCGGCATCGATCTAGTGGCCATGTGCGTCAACGATTTGGTATGCCAAGGTGCTGTCCCCCTGTTCTTTCTGGATTATTTCGCCACAGGCAAGCTCGACATCGACAGCGCCGCCCGCGTGATTGAGGGCATCGCCGAAGGCTGCCGTCAGGCAGATACGGCCCTTGTGGGCGGGGAAACCGCCGAAATGCCCGGCATGTATGACGGCGACGATTTCGATCTGGCCGGCTTTGCAGTTGGCGCAATGGAACGCGGGGCCACCCTGCCCCGCGATGTGGCCGCGGGCGACGTGTTGATCGGCCTGCCTTCTAGCGGCGTGCACTCCAACGGCTATTCACTGGTCCGCAAGATCGTTGAAACCT
The DNA here is from genome assembly GCA_947311485.1 of uncultured Paracoccaceae bacterium. GTDB lineage: Bacteria > Pseudomonadota > Alphaproteobacteria > Rhodobacterales > Rhodobacteraceae > Amylibacter. The sequence goes on along the minus strand of CAMZLM010000097.1, from coordinate 7,731 downwards.
CCGGGCTGGACTGGGATGACGACTGCCCCTTTGGCGAAGGCCCCCTGTCCAAACACCTGCTGGAACCCACGAAAATTTATATCCGCCCAACCGTTGCCGCCCTTAATACCGGCAAGCTCAAGGCACTGGCCCATATCACCGGTGGCGGGCTGAGCGAAAACCTGCCCCGTGCCCTGCCTGACGGTCTGGGGGCCGAAATTGATCTGGACAGCTGGCAACGGCTGCCGATTTTTGACTGGCTTATTGCGCAGGCCGGGCTTGAACAGGGCGAAGCCTTGAAAACCTTCAACTGCGGTATCGGCATGATCGCCATTGCCAGCGCAGAGGATGCGGATACCATCACCGAAGCCCTGACCAGCGAAGGCATTTCCCCCCTGCGTATTGGACGGGTCGTGTCCGGCAGCGGCGTCAGCTATTCCGGTTCACTGACATGACAAAACGCGTCGCTATCTTTATTTCCGGTGGCGGCTCGAACATGGTGGCGCTGGCAAAGGCGATGCAGGCCCCTGACTTCGGGGCAAAACCCGTTCTGGTACTGGCCAATAGCGCCCATGCCGGCGGGCTGGCCAAAGCCGCCGCCATGGGCATTGCAACCGCAGTTGTCGATCATCGTCCGTTTCAGGGCGACCGCGAGGGCTTTGAAAAAGCACTCCTGGCCGCGCTGGCCCCGCATGACGTCGACATCATCTGTCTGGCCGGTTTCATGCGCGTTCTGACGCCGGTATTTATCGACCATTGGCAGGGATGTATGTTGAATATCCACCCCTCCTTGCTGCCAAAATATAAAGGCCTGCACACCCATAAACGTGCAATAGAGGCCGGCGACAGCCATGGCGGCTGTTCGGTGCACGAGGTCACCAGCGAACTGGATGGCGGGCCAGTGCTGTTACAAGCCCGCGTATCGATCGCACCGGATGAAACGCCGGAAACTTTGGCTGCCAAGGTGCTCGTCGAAGAACACAAAATCTATCCGCAAGCGCTGCGCCAATTCGTGACCTCATGAACACCAAACCGTCGAGCATTCGCAATTTGGGGCCGGCGTCAGATGCATTCTACGCGCGCGCAGGCATTACCACGGCAGAACAGCTTTGCGAACTCGGCGCGGACGAGGCCTATTTCCGCGCCCTACAGGCCGGCGGCAAACCACATTTCATCGGCTATTACGCAATGGTCATGGGCCTGCAAAACCGCCGCTGGAATGATTGCCAAGGGGCCGAGAAAGATATCCTGAAACAACGTTTCACCGCCATCAAAGCGCGGCTCTCCCCCACAGAAAAGGGCCGCTCCGAATTGGAAGCGGCCCTGAACAAGCTTGGTGTTATTCAACGATAACAACACCCTTGTTTCGAATTCGAAATTAGCCAACCAGTTCAAGACCGGAGAAGAAATAGGCGATTTCTTCGGCGGCGGTTTCCGGTGCGTCGGAACCGTGAATGGAGTTTTCACCCAGCGACAAGGCATGTTCCTTGCGGATTGTGCCGGCAGCCGCATCGGCGGGGTTGGTTGCGCCCATGATTTCACGGTTGCGCAGAATGGCATTTTCGCCTTCCAGAACCTGAACAACGATAGGTTCGGAAATCATGAATTCACACAGCTCGTCGTAAAACGGGCGTTCGGCATGAACCGAATAAAACTGCTGGGCCTGTGCCAATGTCAGCTGGATGCGTTTCTGTGCGACAATGCGCAGACCGCCATCTTCGAGCATGGCGCAAATTTTGCCGGTCAGGTTACGTTTGGTTGCATCGGGTTTCACAATGGAGAAAGTACGTTCGAGAGCCATGTTATGCTGTCCTTTAAGTGGGGCCGCAAAACGCGGCGTGTTTCTGGCGCACGGGTAACATGGAAAAACCAACTTGAAAACACCCAATTCTGTTGTGTTGACTCTGCACGATGGCTCAGGCATTGCCAGCGCATGTTACGCTTATCTGATATATCCTTCTCTATCGAAGGCCGCCCCCTGTTTGAAGAGGCCAGCGCCACCATTCCTACCGGCCACAAGGTCGGGTTTGTGGGGCGCAACGGCACCGGAAAAACCACCTTGTTCAACCTGATCAACGGGCATTTGACCCTTGATGGTGGCAGTGTGGAGGTTCCCAGGCGTGCCCGCATTGGCGGCGTGGCCCAAGAGGCCCGCGCCACACAGGACAGCCTGCTGGATACCGTATTGGCCGCAGACAAGGAGCGCGCCGAATTGCTGCTTCGGGCAGAGACAGAACAGGATCCGAACGAAATTGCGGAAATCTATACCCGTCTGGGTGACATCGACGCCTATTCTGCCGAAGCCCGCGCTGCCAGCATTCTGCATGGTCTGGGGTTTGATGCCGAAGCCCAGCTGAAACCCTGCGCCGATTTTTCCGGCGGCTGGCGCATGCGCGTGGCACTGGCAGCAGTGCTGTTTTCGCAGCCCGATGTGCTGCTATTGGACGAACCGACCAACTATCTCGATCTGGAAGGCACGCTCTGGCTGGAAGCCTATCTTGCGAAATACCCTCACACAGTATTGGTGATTTCCCACGACCGCGCCCTTTTGAACCGGTCGGTCAACGCTATTTTGCACCTGCACGACCGCAAGTTGACGCTGTATCAGGGCAACTATGACACCTTTGACACCACGCGCCGTGCCAAACTGGCGGAGCAGGCCTCCATGGCCAAAAAACAACAGGCCGCGCGCGATCATATGATGTCCTACGTGGACCGGTTCCGCGCCTCTGCCTCCAAGGCCAAGCAAGCGCAGTCCCGTTTGAAAATGCTGGAACGGATGGAACCGATTTCCGCCGCTGTGGAAAACCGGGTGGCGGCGTTTAATTTTCCTTCCCCCGAACAGCTGTCACCGCCGATTATCAAGCTCGAGGACGTGGCCGTCGGCTATGACGGCACACCGGTTTTGCAAGGGCTGGACCTGCGGATAGATCAGGATGACCGCATTGCTCTGCTTGGGGCCAACGGACAAGGTAAATCCACTCTTTCCAAACTGTTAGCGGCCAGACTTAAACCAATGCAGGGGAAGGTTGTGAATTCTTCCAAGCTGCGGATCGGGTATTTTGCCCAGCATCAGGTGGATGAATTGCATCTGGATGAAACCCCGCTGCAACACCTTGCCCGCGCGATGCCCGGCACCTTGCCCGGGAAACTGCGCGCACGTCTTGCCGGTGGCGGGCTTGGACCGGAACAGGTCGACACGCTGGTCGAGCGCCTGTCCGGTGGGCAAAAGGCCCGTCTGTCGATGCTGTTGGCCACGCTGGATGCACCGCATCTGGTGATTCTGGACGAGCCGACAAACCACCTCGATATCGAAAGCCGCGATGCGCTGGTGCAGGCGCTGACCGCCTATGAAGGCGCGGTTATTCTGGTCAGCCACGACCCGTTTCTGGTAAATGCGGTGGCGGACCGGCTCTGGCTGGTCAAGGACGGCACCGTTGAACCCTATCTGGACGATCTGGACGCCTATGCAAAAATGCTGATGTCCGAACGCGGGGCTGGCGGGGCCAAGGCGGCCGAAGCCAACAAAAAGCGCAAATCGGATAAAAAGCCCGCAAAAAAACCGTCCCAATCCCTGAAGCAAGACGTCGCCAAGGCCGAAGAACGGGTGGGCAAGCTTGAGGTCATGCTGGAAAAAATAGATGTCCGCCTGACCGAAGCAGACTTGTATACGCCGGCGATGGAGTACAAACTCAAGCAACTGCAAAAGAAGCGCCAAGAAATCGTCGATGGCCTGACACGCGCCGAAGCGATCTGGGTGCAAGCACAGGAAAAGCTTGAAGGGTTAACATGACCGAGGCCTTTGTCACCGCTTTTGTGACCTTGTTTTTGATCATTGATCCAATCGGATTGATGCCGATGTTTATTGCCCTGACGCAGGGGACCAACGGGGCCGAACGGCGGGGAATTGCCCTGCGATCCACGAGTGTCGCTTTTTTCATTCTGGCGGTGTTTGCCTTGGCCGGTGAAAAACTTCTGACCGCCGTGGGTATCAGCATGGCTGCCTTTCGTATTTCCGGTGGGTTGCTGTTGTTTCTGACGGCGGTGGATATGCTGTTTGAAAAGCGCTCCGCACGACGTGACAAACAATCCGAAGACAGCGAGCGCCCCGACCCATCGGTGTTTCCTCTGGCAACGCCACTGATTGCCGGACCGGGTTCCATGGCCGCCGCTATTTTGCTGGCTGGGCAGAACAACCATCAGTTAAATGATATTTTAATCACCATTTCAGCCGTTTTATGTGTGTTAATTGTTGCATTAGTGCTATTTTTTGCCAGTGGTATATTGGAGAAATTACTTGGAAAAACGGGGATCAACGTGATTACCCGCTTGCTGGGCATGTTGCTCGCCGCGCTTTCGGTTCAGTTTGTCGTTGACGGATTGCGCGGGCTTGGTGCCCTGCCATGAGCGGAGACGATCTGGCATTTCTAAGTTACTTTGGTATCCTGCTTTTTTTCATCGGGTCCGGTGTGCTGTATCGTGGGCGCGGACGCTTGGGGCAGACGTTGCAACAGGCTCTGATCTGGGTGTTGATTTTCGCCGGTGTGGTAATTGCCTACGGTTTCTCCGATACCCTGAAGGCCCAGCTTTTCCCCGGACAGGCGGCCCGCGTTTCAGACCAGAGTTACCGCTTGAACCGGCAACCGGACGGGCATTTTTATATCACGTTAAAAGTTAACGGAACGCCGGTGGAATTTGTGGTGGATACCGGAGCATCGCAAATCGTTCTGTCGCAACAGGATGCCCGCCGCATCGGAATCGATCCCGATACCCTACCTTATCTGGGCCGGGCGGATACGGCCAACGGGGTGGTGAAAACCGCACGGGTGGTTTTACGCGTCATCACGCTTGGCGATATTGTCGATACCGACGTGCCCGCACAGGTGAACGGCGGCGCGATGTCCGGCTCGCTGCTGGGCATGTCCTATCTCAGCCGGTTTAGAGAGCTGAGCATTCGCGGGAATACACTGATCCTGACACGCTAAAAATATATTTAACATGTTCATCACTTGACTTTTCCGCCGCTGCCGGTGACATTGGCAGACAGGAGGAAACATGCCCCATTTTCACATCGATTATTCCGCCAATCTGGAAACGGCGGTGGATTTTACCGAATTTTGCCATGTCATCCGGCGCGCGGCGCTGGAAACCGGCGTGTTTCCACTGGCAGGAATCCGCGTGCGCGCCACCCCCTGCCCCCATTACGCCATTGCCGATGGTGCGCCGGAACACGGATTTATCGACCTGTCGGTGCGCCTGCGCGAAGGCCGGCCATTGGACATACGCAAAGCCGCCACGACTGCTATCTTCAAATCCGCCCAAACCTATCTGGCCCCGCTGATGGCACGCCAACCCGTGGCCCTGTCAATGGAAATGCGCAACATTGATGCGGAACTCAGCCCGAAAACCGGCTCGATCCGCGATTTTTTACAGGCGGACGAAACATGACTGATTTGCAGACGAATTTAACCAAACTGAACGGCTATCTGGCGCGGTTTCGCACACAGGGAATCTTGAATCTGATTGATGGACAGGACCACGCCGGCGACAACCGGTTTGAAACCCGCTCGCCCACGGACAACAGCCTGATTTGCACGGTGGCCAAGGGCAGTGCCGCAGATATTGATGCAGCAGCACAGGCCGCCAAATCCGCCTTTCCTGCGTGGCGCGACATGCCCGCCGCCGAACGCAAGCAAATCCTGATCCGCATTGCCGACCTAATCGAACAACGGGCAGAGGAAATCGCCTTGTGCGAATGCTGGGACACAGGGCAGGCCATCCGGTTCATGTCCAAGGCCGCCCTGCGCGGGGCGGCGAATTTCCGGTTTTTCGCGGATAAGGTCGCCAGTGCTCGCGACGGGCACCACCTGCCGTCGCCCACATTGATGAACATCACCACCCGCAAGCCCATCGGGCCGGTAGGGGTGATTACACCGTGGAACACCCCCTTCATGCTGTCCACCTGGAAAATCGCCCCCGCACTGGCTGCGGGCTGTACGGTGGTGCATAAACCGGCGGAATTTTCACCGCTAACCGCCCGTATTCTGGCCGAAATCGCCCATGAGGCCGGCCTGCCCAACGGGGTCTGGAATTTGGTTAACGGCATGGGAGAGGACGCTGGCCGCGCCCTGACCGAACACCCTGACATCAAGGCCATTGCCTTTGTCGGAGAGAGCAGCACCGGATCCATGATCATGAAACAGGGGGCGGATACGCTCAAACGGGTGCATTTCGAACTGGGCGGCAAAAACCCGGTGGTGGTGTTTGCCGATGCGGATCTGGAGCGGGCCATGGATGCGGCGGTTTTCATGATCTATTCGCTGAATGGCGAGCGTTGCACGTCGTCTTCGCGTTTGTTGATCGAGGACAGCATTGCAGATGAATTCCTGTCCAAACTGGCCGCACGGGTTGATCGTATCCGCGTGGGGCACCCGCTGGATCCGGCCACGGAAATCGGGCCGCTGATCCATCCGGTTCATCTGGAAAAAGTGTGCGGCTATTTCGATATCGCCCGTACCGACGGGGCGACTATTGCTGCCGGAGGCAAGCGTGTGGGTGACAACGGTTGCTTTGTCCGGCCCACATTATTTACCCATGCCACCGCCAACATGCGGGTGGCGCAGGAAGAAGTATTCGGGCCGGTCCTAACGGCAATTCGCTTTAAGAATGAAGATCAAGCAATTGAAATTGCAAATGGAACACAATACGGCCTGACCGGCTATATCTGGACAAACGACCTGACCCGCGCCTTGCGGTTTTCCGATCAAATCGAGGCAGGTATGGTCTGGGTCAATTCCGAAAACGTCCGTCACTTGCCCACCCCCTTTGGCGGCACCAAAGCCAGCGGCATTGGCCGCGACGGGGGCGACTGGTCCTTTGACTTTTATATGGAAACCAAACACATCGGCTTTGCGCTGGGGGACCACCGCATTCCGAAACTGGGAGTATCACAATGACGCTTGTTCACGCCGCGAAAATCACCCATGTACCGACCATCTGGATGTCGCACACGCTCCCCGAATTCAAAGGCCTGCGCGATAGCGCGCTGGCCGGATTTGCCCAGATTCGCGAAACCACACAGGCCGCCAACGTCGAAACCTTTGTGGTGCTGGACACCCACTGGATCGTCAATCAGGGGTTTCACCTGAACGCCAAGCCACGTCATCGAGACAATTTCATCAGCCACGAATTACCGCATATGCTGTCCGATCTGGCCTATGACTATGAGGGCGACACAGAGCTGTCCGAATCGATCGTGGCAGAGGTCCGAAACAACGGCCAGCGTGCCCTGGGACATGCGCATCCGGATCTGGGGGTGGAATACGGCACACTGCTGCCAATGTATTTCATCAATCAGGGCAGTTTTGCCCGCGTGATCCCCGTGGCCTGCAACCAGTTTGCCAGTATGGAAGAAAACCGTCAGTTCGGCGAGGCCATCGGCAAGGCGATTGCCGCCTCGGATCGCCGGGTGTCCCTGTTGGCGTCCGGATCACTTAGCCATGCATTTTGGCCAAATCACCTGTCGCAGGCCGGCGTAAACGAGGTTAACGGCGAATTTAACCGGCAAATGGATTTGCGGGTGCTGGATTTGTGGCAGGCTGGACGCTGGACTGAATTCACCAGAATGTTGCCGGAATACGCGGTGAAATGCGTTGGCGAATGTGCGATGGCGGATACAGCAATGCTTCTGGGGGCACTTGGATGGGACAGCTATCAAGGCAAAGGCGAAATCGTCACGCCCTATTTTGGCAG
>CAMZLM010000096.1 GCA_947311485.1 uncultured Paracoccaceae bacterium | reverse complement strand
GCGCTGATGGGCATTGAAGGTTTGGTAAACCCGCGCGGTTTTGTAATTGTTGATGAAAAGCAGCGCAACCCCAAGTACCCCAATGTCTGGGGCGTTGGCGTGTGCATTGCGATTGCGCCGCTGGAGGCAACACCCGTACCTGTGGGCGTGCCGAAAACCGGCTTTATGATCGAAAGCATGGTCACGGCAACCGCCCCAGACATTGGGGTACTTGGGGTTGCGCTGCTTTTCATCAACAATTACAAAACCGCGCGGGTTTACCAAACCTTCAATGCCCATCAGCGCCGGGATCCCCCGGAAGGCCGGCAGCATCATCGAATAGTTGAAGTCCAGTTCATGCGTATCGACAACATCGCCGCCTTTGGCGATTTCGCTGACGTGCATTTTGCCATCCTCGACCTTGTCGACCTTGGCGCTGGTGATCCACTTGATATGACGGTTGCGCATTTCGCTTTCGAGCATACCTTTGGTATCGCCCACACCGCCCAGACCCAGATGGCCGATATACGGCTCCGCAGTGACAAACGTAATTGGCACCTTGTCGCGGATCTTGCGGCGGCGCAGGTCTGTATCCATGGTCATGGCGAATTCATAAGCAGGCCCATAGCAAGACGCGCCCTGAGCAGCCCCGACCACAATCGGCCCCGGGTTCGCACAAAAATCTTCCCAGGAATCCTGCGCACAGATCGAATGGTCAATGCTACAGATCGACTGGGTGAAACCATCCGGACCGAACCCTTCGATTTCGTCAAACGCCAGTTCAGGCCCTGTGGCAACAATCAAATGGTCATAGGAAACTTCGGCACCGCTTTCGAGCATAACCTTGTTGTTTTCCGGATCGACCTTGACGCAGGCGTCACAGATAAACTTGATGCCCTTTTTGCGCATCACCGGTTCCAGTTCAATGGTCAGGTCCTTTTTGGAACGCCAACCAACCGCTGCCCAGGGGTTGGACGGGGTGAACTGAAAGTATGGATTATTCGAAATCACGGTAATCGTATCTTGCTTACGCGCGTTTTCCTTCATTTCATAGGCCATCGGCACGCCACCGATGCCTGCCCCTAGAATTACAATATCAGCCATGAATCCCTCCCGATGATTGGCGTTTTTCTTATAACAACACATTCAAGTTTTGAACATTTACACAGCCGAAGGCACAAAACAACGTGCATTTGAGCGCGGTTAGTGAAAACGGCGAAACCTCACTCACCTATTCCACGTGGGGGGTGCGCATCTACAAGCGAGGCAATCTTTGGTTGCCAATCACTCTAACCAGTGGAATTTCATACCCTTATTGGGATTCAAAAATCTGCAAAAGAAACCTGTCCGCGACAGATATAGCGGAAATGATTCGCTCCAAAACGTAACAAATAAAAATGCAGAAAAGCCTCATTTAACAAGGTCCCTTTTCCGGCACCGGTCAAACCAACGGAAAAGGCCCGCCAAAATGACGGGCCTTTAACAAATTTATAGAAAGTCTAGTGACCCAGAATTTGGCTCAGGAACAGTTTGGTCCGGTCCGACTGCGGATTGTTAAAGAACTCTTCCGGCTCGTTTTGTTCCACAATCTGGCCCTGATCCATAAAGATCACACGGTGGGCAACCTCGCGCGCGAACCCCATTTCGTGGGTCACACACAGCATGGTCATGCCTTCGTCCGCCAGCTCCACCATAGTATCCAGAACCTCTTTGATCATCTCCAGATCGAGCGCCGAAGTCGGTTCGTCAAACAACATGATCCGTGGCTTCATGCACAGCGAACGGGCAATCGCCACACGCTGTTGCTGACCACCGGACAATTGGCCCGGGAATTTGTCAGCCTGCTCTGGAATTTTTACTTTTTCCAGATAGTGCATCGCCACTTCTTCGGCTTCTTTCTTGGGCGTCTTGCGAACCCAGATCGGTGCCAAAGTCAGGTTGTCCAGAATAGACAGGTGTGGAAACAGGTTGAAGTGCTGAAAGCACATGCCCACTTCGCGCCGGATTTTGTCGATGTTTTTCAGATCCGAGGTAAGCTCGGTTCCATCCACAATAATCTGGCCCTTCTGGTGTTCTTCCAGTGCGTTGATACAGCGGATCAGGGTCGATTTACCGGACCCGGAAGGCCCCGCAATCACGATCCGTTCGCCACGGTTCACTGTCAGGTCGATGTCACGCAGAACGTGAAACGCACCATACCATTTGTTCATATTGGTGATCTGAATCGCGATTTCGTCGCTCAGACCGGCTGCTTTTTGTACTTGAGACATATTAATAGCTCCTTATTAGTGTCCGGTCTTGAGCTTGCGCTCGAGATACATGGAATAGCGTGACATGGAGAAACAGAAGACAAAGAAGACAAAGCCCACAAAGCCGAACAGCTCCCAGACAATACCGTTCCAGTTTGCATCCCCGCGAATGTTGTTGGTCAAACCGATCGGATCCATCAGCGCGATCACCGACACCAGTGTGGTATCCTTGAACAGGCCGATAAAGGTGGACACGATGCCCGGAATGGAAATCTTCAACGCCTGTGGCATGGTGATCAGGCGCGTGGCCTTCCAGTAGTCCAGCCCCAGGGAATCCGCTGCTTCATACTGGCCTATTGGCAGAGCCGCCAGACCACCACGGATCACTTCGGCCATATAGGCCGCCGCAAAGATCGTTACCATGATCACAACACGCAGAATTTTGTCAAAGGTTACATCTGCCGGCAGGAAGTACTGCAGCAAAACCGACGCAACAAACAACAGCGTAATCAACGGCACACCACGAATGAATTCGATGAACCCGACACACAGCGCCTTGACGATCACCATGTCGGACTGACGGCCAAGCGCCAGAACCACACCGATCGGCAGGGAAACCACAATGCCGGTGATGCCGATGATGATCGACAACATGAACCCGCCAAACTGCGAGGATTCAATCGGCAAAAGCCCCACTGGAACAATCGACTGCATCATGTCCGCCGCATAGCCGGACAAAGCAATCCACCAGAGAACCGGCACCACAAAGGCAGCGATCACCCCGAACAGGGAACCGAACATCTTGCCGATGATCTGAAAGGCAAGCCCCGCCAGAACAAAGCCCATGAACGCCATGACAGGCACCCAGACAGAGCCGCCCCACAGCAGCCAGAAGCCCAGAAACGGATAGATTGCCGAAAACCACAGCATCTTGCGCGGCAGAGCCGAGAACAAGATCGGGGACAAGGCAACCAGCATCAGGATAAAGGTCAGGTTCGGACGGAAATACCCCGGCAGAGAAGCCCCTTCCATCGGTGCGAAACCGTTCATTTCACCACCTGGAAAAGGCGGATAGAACCCGTAGGCCAACTGCAGATACCGTTCGCGGATAACCGCCCAACAGGCACCGCTGGCATCTGGACCATAGGCTTCCTTGATCACATCGCGACATTCATTCAACGAACCCGCAGCCCAAGAGGAATGGAAAATCCATGGCAACAATCCGGACAGGATGAAATACAGCGCAATAATGGCTGCTACTGTCAGGATGGAGTTGGAGATCGATGAAAACAGGTTGGTTTTCATCCAGGCAATCGGTCCCGCAGCCGTCAGCGGCGGTGTTTGCTCTGGCAGCATCTCGGTGCGGACATATGAAACTTTTTTGGTCATTCTACCGCTCCTTCAATTTTACAGAATTGTTGTACCAGTTCATCACCGAGGAAACGATCAGACTGATGATCAGATAACACAGCATCAACAGCAAAATACATTCCATCTCGCGGCCGGTCTGGTTGAGCGTAATGCCCCCCAGCGTACCCGTGATATCCATATAGCCCACCGCAATCGCCAAGGACGAGTTTTTGGTCAGGTTCAGGAATTGCGAAATCATCGGTGGCATAATCACCCGCAGCGCCTGTGGCAGCACAATCAGGTTCATCGTCCAGCTCGAACGCAATCCCAACGCGGCGGCAGCTTCGGACTGGCCTTTGGAAACGGCCATAATACCGGCGCGCACGGCCTCGGCGATAAATGCAGCCGTATAGAGCGACAGCGCCAGCCAAAGTGCAATCAAGGAGTTCCGGATATGGAAACCACCCTTGAAGTTGAACCCCTTGAGCGCAGGATATTCCAGCGTAATCGGATTACCCATAACAAAAAACGTCAGGATTGCCGGCACAAAGAAGATGCCCAGTTTGATCCAGAAGGTCGGCAGGATTTGCCCGGTGGCGGCCTGATGTGCTTTGGCCCATTTGCCAAACACAAACATCGCCACAATCGACAGCAGGAACACCCCGATGACAATCAACGATCCGTCATGCAACACCGGCTTGGGAATATACACCCCGCGGTTGGTAATAGCGACAGCATCCCCGATCATCGACGCGGTAGCGTTATCGCCGCGAAACGCCTTGGGTTGCGGCAGGCTGTGGATGATTGCCGCCATCGTCAGCGCAATCCACAACAGCACAGGCACATTACGGATGGTTTCAACGTAAACCGTCATCAAACGCGCAACCAGCCAGTTGTTGGACAGGCGCAGAACACCAATCGTCACACCCAGAATTGTTGCGGTGATACAGCCCAGTGCAGCCACGAGAAGCGTATTCAACAGCCCCACAAGCGCGGCGCGCGCGTTGGACATTTGACTGTTATATTCAATCAGTTTCTGATTGATATCGTACCCGGCAGGTTCCCAGAGGAAACCAAAACTGAGCGGCTTGCCCAGGCGGGCCAGATTTTCAGCGGCGTTGTTGATAAGCCAGGCAACCCCGAGCATGAACAGCATCAATGTCACGATCTGGATGGTCATGGACCGGTACCGTGAATCATAGATGAGCATACTGAGATGGAAGCCGCCCTTTGGAGGATCGGTGATTGCAGACATCTGTCTGTCGCTCCCTAATATGTTGTGTGAGATGCCCCGCACGGCCAACTTCTTATGAGCGGCTTATCGGGCGGAGAATTAAAGAAATCATGTTGCTAGAGACAAAAAGGGCGCAACCTCGGCTGCGCCCTTTTCCTAGATGTCCTTAACGGAACGGAGGTGTGTAGATCAGACCACCGTTTGTCCACTGTGCGTTCAAGCCGCGGGACAGACCGATCGGTGTGTTTTCACCGATGTTCTTTTCAAAGATTTCACCGTAGTTACCTACAGCAGCAATCGCGTTCTTGGCCCAGTCATTGGACAGACCCAGTTTCTCGCCCAGACCACCTTCGGTGCCCAGCAGACGGTTGATTTCCGGGTTGTTGCCGGCCTTCATGCCCATTTCGGAAACGTTGGCAGATGTCACACCCAGCTCTTCAGCCGCGATCAGTGCATTCAGTGTCCAGCGAACAACGTCAGCCCAGTTGTCGTCGCCATGACGAACGAGCGGACCGAGTGGCTCTTTGGAAATGATTTCCGGCAGAACAACGTGATCACCAGGCTTTTCGAATGTGGCGCGTGTTGCGGCCAGACCGGAAGCGTCTGTTGTCAGAACGTCACAGGCACCGGACAGGTACTGCTGCTGTGCTTCTGAATTGGTTTCAACAGGTACAGGCTCATAAGAGATGTTGTTGGAACGGAAGTAGTCAGCCAAGTTCAGCTCGGTTGTTGTCCCGGTCTGGATACAAATGGTTGCGCCGTCCAGGTCTTTGGCGGAAGTAACGCCCAAAGATTTAGGAGCCATGAAGCCCTGACCATCGTAGTAGTTTACACCTACAAAGGTGAACTTCAGGTCAACGTCACGTGTGAAAGTCCATGTGGTGTTACGGGCCAGCATGTCAACTTCACCGGAAGCCAGCGCGGTGAAACGTGTTTTACCGGTGGTTGGTGTGAATTTAACAGCCTGAGCATCGCCCAGAACAGCCGCAGCAACAGCACGACATACAGCAACATCAAAGCCACCCCAGTTGCCGTTTGCGTCTGCAGCAGCGAACCCGACGAGACCGGTGGAAACACCACACTGCAAAAAGCCTTTGGCTTTGATGTCGTCAAGTGTACCGGCACCAGCAACGCCAGCAACCATGGCAGCAGCAGCAACTGTGCCCAAGAATGTTGTTTTTTTCATTTTTACCTCTTCCTGATGTACCGCCACTCTTGTGACGGCGGATTGACCCGTGAAGGCCAAGATTTTTTGCCCAAAGGAACCCTTTGTAAGCATTTGTAATTGTGAGGTGTGATAGGGGGCTAGGTCAAGAGGCAAAAATAACCAATTTTTCAACCCTGCTGTACGGAAACCGGTGCGAAAAGTGAAACTGGGTAAGGAATCAAGACCTAAATTTTCATAAACCGGCCGGGGCAATGCCCAACCTTCCGCCCGTTATCGCCTGACATGGGTGCCAACTAGGGAAGTTAGCCTTACCTTTGTGTGCGTTTTTTCACACAACCTACCGGAGCAAGCACAACATTTGATGGGCAAAGCTAAAGCTCGCCCTCTTGGCGCGGGCGGTTTCTTCGGCTTCGTCATCCCGTCCCCAGAGCTTTGCCTGCCAATCTTCATCAATGCGGGTGATTTTCCATGCATGATCCACATCCAAGGCCCCGTCACAGAGCGCCAGAGGCAAAACCAGCGAGCCGGAAATCGAAATCAGATCATGAATCGCCGCGATTTGAAACGAATCATATCGTTCCAGCGCCGACCGGAGATTCGCAACAGACTGATTCGGTTGATCCACGGGCAGCACACCACAAGTGGTATTCAGCGGCGCATCCAGAACCGTTTTTGCCCAGTCCAGCACCGGATCCCAGGCTTGCTCTTGCAGGGTCAGCAACTCGACCGGGCTCTCGGCCCGGTAACACAACAGGTCGCTTTCGCCATAGGCCGCCAGCAAGGCCAGCACCTCGGCCCGTTGTGGTGTCACCTTGTCAATCGCCGCATTGGCCCAGCGGGTGGCCGGCATGGTTTCCGGGTCCACCTTGCCGTCTTGTGCATCCCACTCTGCCGCAATCAAATCGGCAGCGGCGCGCACCGGTACGGCCAAATCGGCCTTGGCCGGTGTTTTGATCCGCCGTCCGTCAAGCGCCACACCAAATCCCTGATCCAGCACTTCCACGGTCACCGTTTCCCAAAACCGTTTTTTCAAGCTCGGGTTCATGTCGCTCTCCACAAGTCATCAATCGCCGGTATCAAATCGGCAAAGTCATCCACCAGCACATGCGCGCCGGAATCGCGTAACACGGCATCGCTGTGATAGCCCCATTTCACGCCGACACATAGAAATCCTGCCGCCCGCCCCATCGCCATATCAAACGACGTATCCCCGACAATCACCGCCTGTGCAGGATCGACGCCGGTGTCCTTCAGACATTGTTCAAGCATGGACGGATGCGGTTTGGACGGATGACCATCGGCGGCCTGAACGGTGTGGAAGTAATCTCCGATCCCGTATTGATCAAACGCATGGCGCACCCCGCGCATGGCCTTGCCTGTGGCAATGCCCAGCAACACTTCGTCCCGCGATTTCAGGTGATCCAGCGCCTGCATTGCCCCCGCATAGAGCGGCACCCCTTGTTCTGCCCGCGCCCGCATGGCAACGATGTTTTGCCGGTACAGATCCGACAGACGTTCCTGTTCATCCCGATCGCCTACACCCAACATGCCGGCAAAGGCCTCTGGCAGGGATAACCCGATAATCGCGCGCACGGCTGCGCCTGTCGGGGCCGCGTATCCGGCCTGTGTGCAGACCTCGGTCATGGCCTGTTCAATAAACGCCGCGCTGTCGATCAACGTGCCGTCCATATCGAACACCACCAACCGCAACGGGGTCATTCCATATCCTCGAACGGATCCGCCGGAGCCTCGCCGGTGCTGAACCCGAAAAACTTCCACGTGGCTTGCATATGCGCCGGCAAATCAGCGGTAAAATACATGTCCCGTTTGGTCACCGGATGCGGGATCCGCAGCGACCGCGCGTGCAGATGCATTTTCCGGCTGACAGAACCGCCCAGTTGCGCCCCCCAGCCTTCGCCTTCGTTGACCTGCGAATTGGTGCCGTATTTGCCGTCACCAATAATCGGATGGCCAATTTCCGCCATATGTGCGCGCAACTGATGGGTGCGTCCGGTGATGGGGGCCAACGCAACCCACGCCATACGTTTGCCCACGGCCTCGATCACCGCATAATCGGTGGTGGCACGTTTGGCCCCCGGTACGTCCTTGATGTTTGCCGGATGCACGCAGCGCATCTTTTCCCCTGCCCCGTTTGGTCCGTGACCGGCCGATTTGACCAGCCCCAAATGGATGGTTCCCATCGGCGGGTTCGGACAGCCCGCAACCGCCGCCCAATAAATTTTACGCGTGGTGCGCGAATAAAACGCCTTGGCCAGACCGGCTGCCGCACGCGTATTGCGTGCCAGCACCAACACGCCGCTGGTGTCCTTGTCCAACCGGTGGGCCAGTTTCGGCTTGTCTTCGTTACCGAACTTCAGCGCCTCTGCCAGCCCGTCCACATGCCGTGTATGGCCAGAACCACCCTGCACCGGCAGCCCCGCCGGTTTGTTCAACACGATAATGTCGTTATCCCGATAGATCACACAGGCGCGGATCATGTCGGCGTCGGCCTCTGAAACCACCTGCCCTGCGGATTTATGCGCCCGGGTTCCGGCTTCGGGCATCGGCGGCACCCGCACGATCTGGCCTTCTTGCAGGCGGGTCGAGGCCTTGGCCCGTCCCTTGTCCACACGAATATCCCCCTTGCGGCACATCTTTTCGATGCGCCCCTGGGACACTTGCGGAAACAGCCGCTTTAACCACCGGTCCAACCGCTGGTCCGCCATATCGGCAACGACTTCGATGTGTTGAACACCGCTCATGACAAAATACTCCGCATCCATAAAACTCCGGCCAGCAGCATTAGCACCGACAGCCCGACCGTGCCGACAACATAGCCGCCCGCCGCAATTACACGTCCCTTTTCCAGCAACGCAATTGTATCCAGCGAAAACGCCGAAAACGTGGTGAACCCACCCAGTAGCCCCGTCATCAGAAAAGGCGCATAACGATCATGCCCCAAACGATGCAGCAGATAAACCGACAACACCCCCATCACGAAACTGCCGACAATGTTCACCAGCATCGTCCCATAGGGAAACCCCTTGCCGAACAAATGCACACAAGACAAAACGGACAGATACCGCAACGACGCGCCAATGGCACCGCCAAGGGCAACTTGAAAAATAACCGGCATGATAAACCTGCTGAGGGAGTTAACTCAGCCTGCGTTTAGCTTATGCAGTACGAACTGTGCAAGCCCCGGCAGGCGATCCATTTCGCCACGCGGCAGATCGGACAACATCCGCCCGCCCTGAAACCATGTATCCCATATCCGTTCCGACGGGTGAAACTCCTGCACCACATTAAGTTGCGTTACAAACGGCTTTCGAATCAGACCCTCTATTTGGCTAAAGACCTTGTTTGTCTTCCCCTCAAAAACACCGACAAACCCATCTTCATAGGCCAGGAAAAAACCCGATGTCCCCTTGTGAACACAAGAAGCGGCAGTTTTTCGCCGAAGGGTTGAACGCGTTTTTTGGTCAGTTAAAAGAGCCAATTCACATTCAAACAGTATTAATACCGTTTTAGGGTGTTGCATTTTTTCGCTCTCTACCTAGGATTTAACTTTCAGTAAGGCCGTTAATACATTGTTTTTTAGCTATAAAAAAGGACAAACGCCTAAAACAGTCAAGAATTGCGTTTTTTTGCAAAAAAATCGACACGTTTACTCAAGTCCCGTTCAAACCCACGATTTACAGGAGAATAAAACTCTTTTCTTGACACGCTATCAGGGAAACAATTTTGCCCTGAAAAACCATCCACAGAATCATGGTCATAGGCATATCCGTCGCCATATCCCTGATCTTTCATGAATTGGGTCGGCGCATTCAACAAATGCTTCGGCGGTGGCAGGGATCCGGTTTGTTTGGCCTGCACGCGTGCAGCCTTATACGCGACATAGGCCGCATTGGATTTCGGGGCCAGAGCCAGATATATCACCGCTTCAGCCAAGGCCAATTCGCCCTCGGGACTGCCAAGCCGTTCATAAATATCCCACGCCTGCAAACAAAAAGCCTGCGCCTGGGGGTCGGCCAACCCGATATCCTCAACCGCCATGCGTGTAATCCGGCGTGCCAGATAGCGGGGGTCTTCGCCGCCCTCGAACATCCGGCACAACCAATAGAGCGCCGCATCCGCATCCGACGCCCGCACCGATTTATGTAGCGCAGAGATCAAATTGTAATGTTCTTCGCCAGATTTGTCGTACTTCGGCGCGCGCTTGGCCAACCGTTTTGACAAATCATCCAACCCGACCGGGGCCTTTGTTTTCCACGAAAAGCATTGCTCCAGCGTATTGATCAACGAACGCCCGTCCCCATCGGCCATTTCCAGAATGGCAACGCGGGCCTCCGGCGTTAACGGCAGTTTTTTGTCCAACAAGGATTCTGCCCGTTGCGCCATCAATTCCAGATCGTCCGGCGCAAGACGTTCCAGAACCATCACCTGCGCCCGCGACATCACCGCCGCGTTCAGTTCAAACGACGGGTTTTCCGTGGTCGCCCCGATCAGGGTTATTGTGCCGTCTTCCATATGGGGTAAAAACCCGTCTTGCTGGGCTTTGTTGAACCGATGGATTTCATCAACAAACAACAACGTCCCCCGCCCGTTTTGCCGCCGGATTTTGGCGGCCTCGAACAGTTTTCGTAACTCGGGCATACCGGAAAAAATCGCGCTGATTTGCACAAATTCCAGATCCACCTGATCCGCCAACAGCTTTGCCAGTGTGGTTTTCCCCACCCCGGGCGGTCCCCAAAAAATGATCGACGACAGGTTGCCACTGTCCAACATCACCCGCAAAGCGCCGTCTTGACCGAGCAGTTGTTGCTGGCCGATGACCTCGTCAAAATCCCGCGGGCGCAGGCGTTCGGCCAAAGGGGCCGGGCGGGAGTGATCGAGGCTTGGTTCGGTATCAAATAAATCAGACATGCCCCATGATTAGCACGCGGTATCAAATACTGCATTGTGAATCCTGCCCCGTGATATAGAAAAAACCTGTCTCCGAAATGGAATGGAAAAGGGCAGAAAATGGTTATCGATATTTGGCGCAGCTTTCGGGCCTTGCCGCTTTGGGTGCAAATCTGGGTTGCCGGCATTCTGGTGCCGGTCAATCTGGCATCGGTCCTGTTCTGGCCAAGCCCCTATGGGCTGCTGGTGACATTGTTGGCAATTGGTGGCATGATCCCGAATTTGTTGATTATGGTCTGGGAACGCGGGCTTTCGAAAATGATGGCGCTGCCGCATTTGCTCATCTGGATCCCGCTGGTGATGTTTCTGACCTTCATTCTGGCCACAAATCAAATCAGCGGTGATTTTCGCACTTATGTGATTGTGCTGTTGGTGGTTGACCTGATGGCGTTGGTTTTCGACATTCCCGACATGATAAAATGGACACGCGGCGATCGCGCGGTTGCCGGAAAATAACAGACAACAAAAAACCCCGCAAAGCATATGCCTTGCGGGGTTTTAAACAGATCCGAATGTCTTCGGTTTATTCTTCGGTGGCAGCTTTTGCAGCAACGCGGGCTTTGTCAGCGGCACCTTTTGCATCCACATCGCGATCAACGAATTCGATAATCGCCATCGGCGCCATGTCACCATAACGGAAACCGGCTTTCATGATGCGGACATAACCGCCTTTGCGGTCTTTGTAGCGTGGGCCGAGGATGTCGAACAGTTTTGCAACATACTGTTCTTCCTTCAGCTTCGCAGCGGCCTGACGGCGCGCGTGCAGATCGCCGCGTTTGGCCAGCGTGATCATTTTTTCAATGATCGGGCGCAATTCTTTGGCCTTTGGCAGGGTTGTTTTGATTTGTTCGTGCTCGATGAGCGAGCCAGCCATGTTGGAAAACAGCGCTTTGCGATGTTCGTGTGTCCGGTTCAGGCGGCGGTAACCACGTGCGTGACGCATGATATTGGTCCTTCTACTTCTATGCTTTGTCCGGCGAGCCTGCGTTGGGTCTCGCACTCCTTGGGGCAGAATTACCCGTGTTTTCCCCGCCTTTGCGGGCATTTACAGGGCGACGCATATACCGCGCCGCCCCGAATTACTAGAACTGGTCTTCGAATTTCTTTGCCAGATCTTCGATGTTGTCGGGTGGCCAATCCACGATGTCCATACCCAAATGCAGCCCCATGCCGGTCAGCACTTCTTTGATTTCGTTCAAAGATTTGCGGCCAAAGTTCGGAGTCCGCAGCATTTCGGCTTCGGTTTTCTGGATCAGATCGCCAATGTAAACGATGTTGTCGTTTTTCAGGCAGTTTGCAGAACGCACCGACAATTCCAATTCGTCCACTTTCTTGAGCAGCAGAGGATTGAATTCCAACTCGTCTTCTTCATCTTGACGGCTGGCGGATTCCGGTTCGTCAAAGTTCACAAACACGGACAGCTGATCCTGCAAAATACGCGCGGCAAAGGCAACGGCATCTTCCGGGGTCACGGAACCATCGGTTTCGATCTTCAATGTCAGTTTGTCATAATCCAGAACCTGACCTTCGCGGGTCGGTTGCACATCATAGGAAACCTTCATCACCGGTGAAAACAGGGCATCAATCGGGATCAAGCCGATCGGCGCGTCTTCGGGACGGTTTTTGTCCGCAGCAACATAACCTTTGCCGGTTTCAACAGTCAGTTCCATAAACAACGATGCACCGTCATCCAGATGACAGATCACGTGATCCTTGTTCAGGATTTGCACATCGGCGGTTTCGGCAATGTCACCAGCGGTCACAACGCCCGGGCCTTTGGCAGCCAGCGACACGCGCTTGAGGCCTTCGGCTTCCATGTTTACGGCCACACCCTTCAGGTTCAGCACCATGTCGGTCACGTCTTCACGCACGCCGGCAACCGAGGAAAACTCGTGCAGGACGTTGTCAATCTGAACCGATGTAATCGCCGCGCCTTGCAGGGACGACAACAGAACACGCCGTAGCGCATTGCCGAGTGTCAGACCAAAGCCACGTTCCAGCGGTTCGGCGATACAAGTCGCCTGACGCAAAGGATCGTTACCCGGTTTGATTTCCAACTGTGTTGGACGGATGAGTTCTTGCCAATTTTTGTGGATCATAGTGCCTCCATTCTTGTTCGCGACCGGATCCGGTTGGTCGGGAACGCCCGAGGGTACTTCAAAGGGGAGGCCGCCCCCGCAGGGACGGCCAAAATTCGATTGCAGCGCAGTTTATACGCGGCGACGTTTGGGTGGACGACAGCCATTGTGGGCCATCGGGGTCACGTCACGGATAGATGTGATGTTCAGACCGATCGCAGCCAAAGCGCGCAGGGCACTTTCACGTCCGCCACCGGGGCCTTGAACTTCCACTTCCAGCGTCTTAACGCCGTGCTCCTGTGCCTTCTTACCCGCATCTTCAGCAGCCATTTGCGCCGCATAAGGGGTGGATTTACGAGAGCCTTTAAAACCCATTGTCCCGGCAGAAGACCAGGCAATCGCGTTGCCCTGGGCATCCGCAATCAGGATTTTGGTGTTGTTAAAGCTGGAGTTGATATGCGCCACACCGGTCGAAATATTCTTTTTGACCTTGCGCTTCATTTTAATTTTTTCGCGTGCCATTGATCAGCTCCCCTATTTCTTCTTGCCGGCAATCGCGCGGGCCGGGCCCTTACGCGTGCGTGCGTTAGTGTGGGTACGCTGACCGCGCACAGGCAGGCCGCGACGATGACGCAGACCACGATAGCAGCCCAGATCCATCAGACGTTTGATGTTCATGGAAACTTCGCGGCGCAGATCGCCTTCAACGTCAAAGTTGGCGTCGATGAATTCGCGAATTTTCAGAATTTCCGCATCGGAAAGTTCATTGATGCGACGCGCGCGGTCAATGCCAACGCCTTCGCAAATTTTTTCCGCAGAAGTGTTACCGATACCGGTAATATATGTGAGGGCAATTGGGACCCGTTTATGGGTCGGCAAGTTAACGCCAGCAATACGTGCCAAGTCGTCTTATCCTTTGGTTGCGATTCCGTGTTTCCGGAACCTTTTTTCACAACGAAAGCCCAACACCACCACGGCATCAGGCCATTTTTCCAACCGAGGCCGCCGATTCGGGTTAAAACCCCGTAAATCCTGCGATTCCCTGCTAGAAGGGTTGCTGTAAGGGGGATTGATGGAAACGTCAAGGAATTTAACCGACCGGACCAAAATTACGGGACCGACAAGCCCACAACCGCCCCCGGGTTCAGCACCCCGTTCGGATCAAGCGCGGCCTTTACCGCGCGCATGGTGGCCAGTTTCACCGGATCGCCATAGCGCGCCAATTCGCCGGTTTTCAGTCGCCCGACCCCGTGTTCCGCCGAAAAAGACCCGTCATACGCCGCGACCAGATCATAGATTGCGCGTTTGGCATCCGTGGCCAGATGTTTATAGTCGGCCTTGGTTCCACCCTTGGGGGGATAGACATTGTAGTGCAGGTTGCCATCGCCCAGATGGCCAAAACAGTTCAACCGCAGGCCCAGTGCATCCACCCGCGCCGCGCCCTCGGCGATAAACGCGGGGATCCGGTGCACCGGCACCGAAATATCATGCGAGGACACCGCCCCGATCAGGGCATTTGCCAACGGGATGCTTTCGCGGACCTCCCAGAATTCGGCCCGCTGTGCCCCGTTTTGCGCCAGCAATGCATCGGTTGCCAGCCCGTTTTCGAATGCCGCTTCCAGCACCGCCATCAGGCGCGCTTCCACATTGGCCCCCTGCCCGCCGCCAACCTCGCACAGGACCATCCATTCGGGCCGGTCGGCAAAGGGCAAGCGTACTTGTGGCAAGGTTTCAGCCAGAAAATCAAAACCGGTGCGGTGGATCAGCTCGAACGCGCTGACCAATCCATCCAGTGCGTCCTGCATCTGCCCCAGCAGCGCCACAGCAGCCTGCGGACCCTCTATCGCCAGAAATGCCGTCGCCACCTCGCGCGGGCGCGGAAACAGCTTTAACGCCGCCGCCGTGATCACCCCGCGCGTGCCTTCGGACCCGATCATCAGGTTGCGCAAATCATAGCCGGTGTTGTCCTTGCGCAGCCGTTTCAGGCCGTGGTGGATGGAGCCATCGGCCAGCACCACCTCCAGCCCCAGACACAAATCCCGCGCATTGCCATAGCGCAGCACCTGCACGCCCCCCGCATTGGTCGCCAGATTGCCGCCAATACGACACGACCCTTCCGCCGCCAGCGACAGCGGGAACAGGCGGTCGACAGTTTCGGCAGCGGCCTGCACATCTGCCAGAATGGCTCCGGCCTCGACAATCATCACATTGCCAGCCGCATCGGCCTCGCGTACCGCATTCATCCGTTCCAGCGACAACACCAGCGGCGCAGGGCCATCTGGCATCACCTGCCCGCCCACCAATCCGGTACCGCCTCCATAGGGCACAACGGCGACACGAGCACGGTTGCACAGGCGTAAAATCGTGGAAACCTGCTCTACCGTACGCGGGCGTGCCAACAAGGCCGCATTCCGGCGAAACAGCTTGCGCGGCTCCTCCAGATAGGCCGGCGGGGCATCACAGCACAAATCCGCCGGCAGTTCCGCCCTTAAAACCTCCAGAAAATCGCTATCCGCCGGATTCAACATCACCCGACATCCGTTTTGCCGCGCCGGTCAAACCGCAGATTGGCATAGAGCACATGCGTGCGCCAGCGACCGGAAATTTGCAGATAGCTCTGCGCGACGCCTTCGTATTTGAAACCGGTTTTTTCAAGCAGCCCGCGCGATGCGGCATTTTCCGGCAGGGTGGCGGCCTCTAGGCGGGACAGATCCAGATGGGTAAAGGCATAATGCACCACCGCCGCCAGCGCATCGCGCATGTGGCCCTGTCGGGCGAATTCATGGCCGATCCAGTACCCCAACGTCCCCGCCTGTGCCGGTCCGCGCCGGATATTGTCCAGCGTAATCGCCCCGAGCAACCGTTGATCGCTGCGCCGAATGATAAACAAGGGCAGTCCCTTGCCGGCTTCCTGGGTTTTGGTGGCCCAATACACCCGATTACGAAAGGCTTTTTTGGAAAAGTGATCCGGTGACCAATCCGGTTCCCATGGTTTCAGGAAATCGGCCCCTTCGCGGCGCAAATTCACCCAATCGGCATGGTCCGCCATCGTTGGCATCCGCAATGTAACATGCTCGCCTTCGATCGAAATTTTGGGGCGCCGATGAAACATCCCTACCCTTCTCCCTGTCAAACGCGCTACCAGCGTTTCAATGCCATTTCATCCGCGTTTTTGGCAGCAACCCAGTCGCTGCCGTCGCGTGTATGTTCTTTCTTCCAGAAAGGCGCGCGTGATTTCAGAAAATCCATCAGGAAATCCGCCGCCTCAAAGGCCGCCTTGCGGTGCGCCGATGCAGTCGCCACCATCATGATCTGTTGCCCGGGTTCCAACCGCCCGTAGCGGTGGATGATCAGACAGGCCTGCAAATCCCAACGGGCAACGGCCTCGGACTCGATCTTTTGCAAGGCCTTGAGCGTCATCCCCGGATAATGCTCCAGTTCCAGCGCCAGCAAATCGCCCTTTGTGTCACGCACCAGTCCGGTGAAATTCACCAGCGCGCCGATATCCACGCGATCCCCACGCAAGGCGGCAAGCTCGTGGCCCACGTCAAAGTCTTTTTCCTGCACCCGGGACACCATCGATCAGCCCCCCGTCATCGGCGGAAAAAACGCAACCTCGCGCACATCTGCCAACGGGGCATCCAGATCAACCAGTTCCTGATCTATCGCCACCTTGACCACATCCATATCGACAAACGCCGCCGCATAGCGATCCTCGCGTGCGGTCAATTCGGCCACCAGTTCACGCACCGTTCGGGCATCCGTTTCCACGGTTTCACGCGGCAGCCCGATGCGTTCCCGCACCCAGGCGAAATAGACAATATCCAGTTTCATGTATTCGGTTCCTTCAAGAATGGCAGCGCCTTGATGAAATAATCAACCCCTGTAACCAGCGTCAACCCCCCCGCCAGCCACAACAGAACAAGCCCGCCAACCCATGTGCCGTTGGCCATGTTCCACAGATAGTTCAGGCTGTGAATATCCTCCACCGTACCGGCGAAAATACCGGCGATGATTTCCTGATCCATGCCAAAGGAGCGCATGAAAAAGTAATGTTCGAAAATCCCCTGCGCAAACAGCGTGGCAATCGCCACCATTTGCGCGGTGGTTTTCCATTTTGCCAGTTTGGTCACCTGTAGTTTACTGGCGTTATCACCCAGAAATTCGCGCAGGCCGGAAACGAATACTTCCCGAAACAGGATCACCGTCGCTGGCAACAACACCCAGGGGTTCAGCCCCGACACGCCAGTAATCACCAGCAGCGCAATCACCACCATTGCCTTGTCGGCAATCGGGTCCAGCATCCGGCCAAAGTTGCTCTCTTGTTTCCACAGCCGCGCCAGATAGCCGTCAAAGAAATCCGTCACCGCCGCGCCGACAAACAGGATCAGGGCAAACCAGTCCGCCAAAGGCCGCGAGAAGTACAAAAACATAATTGCCACCCCGGGGGCGGCAACCAATCGCAGGATTGTCAGGATATTGGGAATATTCCAGCGCATTTAGGTCTCGTCATCAGTCATTTTTTTTTACCCCTAAACGATTGCTCAGGCTTTGTCATGGAAGAAGTCATAAATCACCTGCGCCAAAGCGCCCGAAATGCCGTCCACCGCCTTCAGATCCGTCAAACCCGCGCGCGTCACCGCCTTGGCAGAGCCAAAATGCGCCAGCAGGGCCTTTTTACGGCCTGCCCCCACGCCCGGCACCTCGTCCAGAGGTGACACAAAGGCGGATTTCTGCCGTTTGGCGCGGTGGGTGCCAATGGCGAAACGGTGGGCTTCGTCCCGTAAACGTTGCACAAAATACAGCACCGGATCATTGAACGGCAGGGCAAAGGGACGCTGCCCCGGCTTGTAAAACTCCTCTTTGCCCGCATCACGATCCGTGCCTTTGGCCACCCCGATATAGGGCAGATCGGTCACGCCCAGTTCGTCCATAATCTGGCGCACCGCCGAAATTTGCCCGGCTCCGCCATCAATCAGCAACAAATCCGGCCAATTTCCGCTGCTCCGGTCGGGGTCTTCCTTGATCAGACGTTTCAGGCGGCGTGTTAACACTTCTTTCATCATACCGAAATCATCCCCCGGCGTCAGGTCTTCGGATTTGATGTTGAACTTGCGATAGCTGGATTTCATGAACCCCTCCGGTCCCGCAACGATCATCCCCCCCACCGCGTTGGTGCCCTGAATATGCGAGTTGTCGTAGACCTCGATCCGCTTTGGCGGTGCTGACAGATCAAACGCCTTGGCAATCCCTGCCAGCAATTTCGCCTGTGTCGCCGTTTCCGCCAACCGCCGCGCCAGCGATTCCCGCGCGTTGCGTTCAGCCCCGCTGACCAGCTCCTTTTTCTCGCCCCGCACCGGCACCAGCAGTTGCACCTTGCGGCCAAGCTTGGCGCTCAGGGCTTCCTCCATCAAGTCGCGGTTGTCGATGTCATCCGACAACAACAACAGGCGCGGCGGCATTTTATTGTCGTAAAACTGGCCGATGAACCCTTCCAGCACCTCGGCCAGTTCCGCCCCCGATCCGGTGCGCGGAAAATAGGCGCGGTTGCCCCAGTTCTGATGCGCGCGAATGAAAAACACCTGCACACAGGCCTGCCCGCCCTCCATGTGCAGGGCGATTACGTCCGCCTCGGCCACCGTGCGCGGATTGATGCCCTGTGTTTCCTGCACCTGGGTCAAGGCCTTGATCCGGTCACGCAAGGCACCGGCGCGCTCGTATTCCATGGCTGCACTGGCCGCAGCCATCTGTTTGGCCAGCGTTGTTTGCACCTGACTGGATTTCCCGCGCAAAAACTGGATCGCATCCGCCACCGAGGCGCGGTAGTCTGCTTGGCTGATCCGGCCAACACAGGGGGCGGAACAACGGGCGATTTGATGTTGCAAACAGGGACGTGTGCGACTGGCAAAAACCGAATCCGTACAATCGCGCAGCAAAAACACCCGCTGCAACTGATGCAAGGTCCGGTTCACCGCCCCGGCAGACGCAAAAGGCCCGAAAAACTCGCCCTCCTTGCCGTGCCGGCCCCGATGCTTTTTGATCTGCGGGAAATCGTGTTCTGTGGTCACCTGTATGTTGGGAAAACTTTTGTCATCCCGCAACAATACGTTGTATTTTGGTTTTAGTTGCTTAATCAGGTTTTGTTCAAGTAAAAGCGCCTCGGTTTCGGTGCGCGTCGTCAGGAACATCATTTTTGCCGTGGCCGAAATCATCCACCCGATACGCGCGGAATGACCCGTGGGGTTGGCATAATTCGACACCCGTTTTTTCAGCGCCCGCGCCTTGCCCACATAGAGCACCGCGCCCTGCA
This sequence comes from uncultured Paracoccaceae bacterium, assembly GCA_947311485.1. GTDB lineage: Bacteria > Pseudomonadota > Alphaproteobacteria > Rhodobacterales > Rhodobacteraceae > Amylibacter. Next base: position 1,852 of record CAMZLM010000096.1, on the reverse strand, counting down.
CATCCAGCATCCGATACACACCCGGGCTGTTGTCCAGCGTTTTGACATAGGCCGCAATCACCCCATGCCCGGTCGCGGGCGCAGTTTTGGCGGCGTCCTGCCCTTCTTCGATGATCGTGCCGTGTTGTCGATTGAATGCCATTTGCCCAGCCTATCTGATTCGCATGTCACCTGCACGGCCAGCAGCCCTTTTTCAAGAAGAAATTTATCCCCGAAACCTGTGGGTAACTCTGCGGATAACTTGTGCCGCTTCCAGAATTTCCTTTTGTTTTAGCCATTTTTGTCTGTTTGCCTATTTTTTAAGCACCCATCCAAGTTATTGTTATAAAAGCGTTTTAATATATACACACTACAAGACATTGATTTCATTAACAAAATTGTAACGGATTTGTGCAAGAAAATTGGCAGTGGACAAACCTGGGTTGACCCACATCAACCTTTTTGGCGTTTCAGGGATGTTCCACACCTAAAATATCCGGTGTTTTCCATCCCAGATGCTGCCCCCCGTCCACACAGAGCAACTGCCCCGTGACCGCCGGTGCATCCAGAAAATACAAGAGTGCCCCCACAATGTCCTCGGGGTTGGACCCACGTTTCAGCACTGTATTTTGGCGTTGATTGTCAAAATGTTCCTGACTTTGCCGCGCCCCGATCAGGGTTGGTCCCGGCCCGATGGCATTCACCCGCACCTGCGGGGCCAAGGCCTGTGCCGCGGTTTGCGTCAGCGTCCACAGGCCATTTTTTGCCAAAGTATATGTCATGAATTCCGGTGTTAATTTACGGAGTTTCTGATCAACCATATTAATGGCACAGGCCTGTGCCAAAGGTTCATTCAGCCCACCCAATACAACCTCTGGGCATTGCTTCGCAAAATCTTGTATAAGCATGAGCGGCGCACGCAGGTTGCTGCCCATATGCCGGTCCCAGCTTTCGTCACTGGCGGTTTGCAGGGTGTCGTATTCAAAAATAGACGCATTGTTCACCAGAACATCCAGCGGCGCGCCCAAGGCCGTTGCCGCATCACCCACCAGCGTTGAAACCTGTTCCGGCACCAGCAAATCCGCCTGCAAGGCCACAGCTTTTACACCAATCGCCCGTAAATCGGCCACAGTCTGCGCCGCGCCTGCCGCACTGCTGGCGTAATGCACCGCCACCGCCGTGCCCCGCTTGGCCAGTGCCAGCGCCATTGCCCGCCCCAACCGGTTGGCCCCGCCCGTAATCAACGCTGCTTTGTATTGCATGTGTGTCCCCTGTTTGTACGTCTGACTATCGCATTTCGGGGGGGCAGCGCAAAGGAAAAAGGCCACGCCTGACCTTGGGGAGGCGCCGTTCCTTCCCTATCGGGCAGCCCCACACCGGTTTACGAGGCACTCCAGAAACACACGCGTTTGCAAAGACGCCTTCCCGGGGGGAAGGTCAGGCGTGGCCCGGCGGTGCCGGTCCAGAAAGTTAGCGCAAACGAAACTGGTTGCGCAGGCCAAGACCAAGCAGAAACACAAGGATGATCCCCAGCAACATCTCGATGCCAGAAATGGCCTGAATCAGATAGGGAGTATCCTTTGTGAAACAATCACCGTTATAATAGCGATTTTCAGGACCAATAAAGGAAAACACATTGCCAAGGCTCCAACCAATAGCCTCTGGCTGTACCCCGATTGAAAGCCCTTCAGGAACACAGTTTTCATTCGAGCCAAGCACGTGATTAAATTCCATAACCCCAGTTATGGATAAGCGACATTTTTCATTTTGACCTTTTTTCCAGCGAGCATGTAGGCCGCGAGGCAGGATATGATGTGGACGAATGCGTTTGTTGGTGACCTGTGCCGGGTGTGTTCCAGTCCCATTCCCGATT
>CAMZLM010000095.1 GCA_947311485.1 uncultured Paracoccaceae bacterium | reverse complement strand
TCGTCCAGTGTCGATACAAGGGTTTGAAACGAGGTTGCTTTTTCCAAGATGCTCTCCTCCAGATTGATCTTCTGGAAGAAGTTGAATCAGACAATACTCACCTCTGCAAACCCAATGTGCTATTCATGCGATCCCCCTGGTCCGGCCCACTGAAACGAAACGGGTGGAAACTGAAACATTCGCTCGCTTTCCATCAATGGGGCGTGATGGGGGTGGTTTTTGGCTTTGCCAGCGGTTCTGTTGGGGCTAGGTGCAGGATTAATAGACCCTGACCCTAGGCAAGGCCAAAGGATGAATGACATGACTGAAAATACAAAATCATCGGGCAGGGGGTTGCGGAAAATGCTGCCGTTGATGGTGATCGTGCTGGTCGCGGGGACGGGGGCGTTTTACCTGCGCGATTTTTTCAGCTTTGAAACCTTGCGGGACAATCGCGATCTGTTGATTGGCTGGCGGGATGAAAATTACCTGTTGGCGGGGCTGGTATTCACGGGGGGTTATATTCTGGTGGTGACGTTTTCCCTGCCGGGGGCAGCGGTGATGACGCTGACGGGGGGCTTTTTGTTCGGGGTTTTCCCCGGTGCGCTGTTTTCCATTGTCGGGGCAACCATCGGCGCGATCCTGATCTTTACAGCCGCGAAAACCGGTTTGGGTGACCGCCTGCATGCCAAAATGCAGGCACAGGGCGGGGGGGTCATCAAGCGCATGGAAAAAGGTCTGCATGAAAACGAGATCAGCTATCTGCTGTTGATGCGGCTGGTGCCGGCGATCCCGTTTTTTGTGGCCAACCTTGCGCCGGCCTTTTTCGGGGTGAAGGGGCGTAATTTTGCCCTGACCACGTTTTTTGGCATCATGCCGGGGTCGATTGTGTACACTTCGGTCGGTTCCGGGCTGGGGGCGGTTTTCGCGGCGGGGGAAACGCCTGACCTTGGTGTGATTTTCCAACCGGAAATTCTGGGGCCTATTTTAGGTCTGAGCGCACTGGCGGCCTTGCCGATTGTGGTTAAGGCATTCACCAAAAACAAGGAAACCCGCTGATGGGCAAACGGATTGAAACGGATTTATGTATTATCGGGGCCGGTTCGGGGGGGCTTTCTGTGGCGGCGGGGGCCGTGCAAATGGGCGCGGATGTGGTGCTGCTCGAGGGGCATAAAATGGGCGGGGATTGCCTGAATTATGGCTGTGTACCGTCCAAGGCGCTGCTGGCGGCGGGGAAACACGCGCATGCGATGACCACGGGCGCGCGGTTTGGCATCACGCCGGTGACGCCGCAGGTGGATTACGCGGCGGCCAAGGACCATGTGGCGCAGGTGATTGCGGGGATCGAACCGCATGATAGCGTGGAACGGTTCGAGAGCCTTGGCGTCAAGGTGATTTCCGAATACGGCAGCTTTATTTCTGACCGCGAGGTTCAGGCCGGCAATACAGTCATCCGCGCGCGGCGTTTTGTGATTGCCACGGGATCGGCACCGTTTGTGCCCCCTATTCCCGGGCTGGAGGACGTGCGCTATTACACCAACGAAGACCTGTTTGAATTGCGTGAACAGCCTGCGCATTTGATCGTGATTGGCGGCGGGCCGATTGGCATGGAAATGGCGCAGGCGCATGCGCGCCTTGGCAGCAAGGTCACGGTGCTGGAAGGGGCGCAGGCCCTTGGCAAGGATGATCCTGAACTGGCGGCGATTGCGTTGAAACGATTGCGCGGTGAAGGCATCGAAATTGTCGAGGGCGCGCTGGCCTCGCGGATTTCGGCGCTTGGTGATGGCGTGCGGGTAGAAACAAGGGACGGGGACCGGTTTGATGGCTCGCACCTGTTGATGGCGGTGGGGCGCAAGCCCAATCTGGACCGGCTGAACCTGCATGTGGCAGGGATTGAATTTGATCGCCCCGGTATTACTGTTGATGCACAGATGAAAACCACCAACAAACGTGTTTATGCCATTGGCGATGCGGCCGGCGGGCTGCAATTCACCCATATGGCGGGTTACCACGCCGGCGTGATTATCAAGTCGGCGCTGTTTGGCCTGCGCTCAAAGGCCAGCACGGCGCATATTCCGTGGGTGACCTATACCGATCCAGAAATTGCACAGGTCGGCCTGACCGAAGCGCAGGCGCGGGAGGCCCATGGCGCGCGGCTGGAAGTGTTGCGGTTTGAGTATGCGGAAAATGATCGCGCGCGGGCGGAACTGGCGACGACGGGTTTGATCAAGGTGATGGTGGTCAAGGGCAAGCCTGTGGGGGCCTCGATTGTGGGCGCGCAGGCCGGAGAGCTGATCCAGCTCTGGGCGCTGGTGATTGCCAATGGTCTGAAAATTGGGGCGGTGGCGGCGATGGTGTCACCCTATCCGACGCTGGGCGAAATCAACAAACGCGCCGCCGGGCAGTATTACACGCCGCGCCTGTTTGAAAACCCGATGCTGAAACGGATTGTGCGGCTGGTGCAACGATTTGGGCGCTGAGCTTGCCCCTCGGGGCAACAGCCACTAGATTAAGGGAAATTCAGGGGAAACACCGTGCTTAATTCACTCACCGGACGCTTTTTGCTGCTGACGATAATCTTCGTCATGCTGGCCGAAGTGCTGATCTTTGTGCCCTCGGTGGCGCGATTCCGGGTGGATTATCTGCAAGAACGGCTTGAACGCTCGCAAATCGCATCGCTGGCGCTGCTGGCGACCCCGAACGATATGGTGCCGCCGGCGCTCGAGGCCGAATTGCTGGACAATGCAGGGGTGTTGAATATCGTGCTGCGCCGCGATGAAATGCGCGAATTGATCCTGTCGCAACCGATGCCGGCCATGGTGGACAAAAACTATGACCTGCGCATGGCTGGACCGGTACAATTGATGCAGGATGCCTTTGCCACCATGATGGGGGATGGCAATCGGGTGATCCGGGTGATCGGTGCACCGGTGAAAGGCGCGGGGTTGTTGATTGAAATTGCGCTCTATGAAAACCCCTTGCGCGAGGCGATTATAGATTACGGGCTGCGGATCCTGTCCCTGTCGGCGGTGATTTCTGTGCTGACGGCGGCGTTGCTGTTTTTTGCCGTGCGCCAGTTTGTGGTCTGTCCGATTGAACGGCTGGTGCATGATATCAAGGCCTATGAGGCCGCCCCCGAGGATGGCCGCCTGATCGTGAAACCCAAGGCCGGCGTTACCGAATTATACGAGGCCGAAACCGCGCTGCAATCCATGCAAACACAGCTGACCCAATCCTTGCGGCAAAAGGAACGGTTGGCGGCGCTGGGGTCTGCGGTGTCCAAGATCAGCCATGATTTACGCAACATCCTGACCACAGCGCAATTGCTGGCCGACCGGATGGAGATCAGCGACGACCCACGGGTGAAGAAAAGCGCTCCCAAGCTGGTGAACTCCATTTCCCGCGCGGTAAACCTGTGCGAGAGCACGCTTGGCTATGGCAAGGTGGGCGAAACCGTGCCGATGGTGACGCGGTTTTCCATGAAGCATCTGCTGAACGATATCGTCGAAAGCGAACTTCTGGCGGTGGGGGATGCGCCGGTGTCGATTATATCGCAGGTAAATGGCGATGTGACGTTGGAGGCGGACAAGGAACAGATTTATCGGGTGATTTCCAACATTGTGCGCAATGCCCGCCAAGTGCTGGAGGCCCGCCCTGAGGGGGGGCAGATATTCCTGACTGGCCGCGAAGAACCGGAGGGCTGGGAAATTGTGGTGCGTGACAACGGGCCGGGCCTGCCGGTGCGCGCGCGGGAAAACCTGTTCGAGGCCTTCAAGGGGTCGGTTCGCAAGGGGGGCACCGGTCTGGGGCTGGCGATTGCGGCGGAACTGGTGCGGGGCCATGGCGGGCAGTTAACGGTATTGGAAACCGGCGATCAGGGCACCGCATTCCGGATCTGGTTGCCCCGTCAGAAATAACGGAACAATCGGCGTTTCAGATAAGTGTCACATCGATTGTTTCGTCTTTGGACAGTTTGGCTTTGATACTGTCTGACAAGGGCAGCGCGATCAGCTTTTCCGGATTGTCCGGCGCGCTTGCCCCCCAAACGCGGATTTCAAAACCTGTGGCCAACAGCACATCTTCCAACATGAAACGGTGTTCCACGCGAAAGGATTTCCCCCCGATTTTGGCGATGTTGCTTTGCAGGGTGACAATGTCGCGAAAACGGGCAGGGCTGGTGAAATCCATGCCGGAACTGACCAGCGGGAACCCACGCGATGTGGGGTTCTCGGCATTGGGCAGCATATCCACCCCCGCGGCTTCCAGCAGGCGATGTGCGCCCTGATCCATCCAGATGTAATAGTTGGGGTTGAAAATAATCCCCGCCGGATCGCAATGCGCCCATTCCACCCGCAGGCGTTGTATGGCTGTGAACATGGTGATTTCCTTTGGGTTATTCCGACACCCCGAAACAACGCGGGGCCAAGGGTACGGCGGTGGTGTATTTGATTTCTTCCATGGCAAAGCTGGAGGTCACGTTTTCCAGATCCGCGATCTGCACCAGCTTTTTGTAAAAATGGTCATAGGCGGCTATATCGCTGACCGCAACACGGATAAAGTAATCCCATTCCCCGCTCAGGCGGTAAAACTCCATCACCTCGGGGAATTTGGCAACCGATGTGGCAAATTCCGCCAGCCATTCCGCATTGTGTTTGCTGGTTTTCAGGTAAACAAACACCGTAAGCGCCTGACCGACCTTGCCGGGGTCCAGCAAGGCCACACGGCGCTGGATCACGCCGCTGTCTTCCATTTTCTGGATCCGCCGCCAGCAGGGTGTTTTGGACAGGTTCACCCGCGCCGCCAGATCGTTCAGCGCGATTGTCGCGTCCTCTTGCAAAAGCGCGAGAATTTTACGGTCGATTGCATCCATTGATGGCGTCCGTCCCCTGTGCGTGTTCTGCCATGTTATGCGTTGCTCCGGTGCCGCAGGTCAAGCGGCCTGCCTATATTTCACAGGTGGCATCGGCACCGACCATGGCGTCTTGCGGGGTCAGGAACCACCGCAGGTCGCCCTTGGCCATGGCGGGGTGTTCGCAGGGGCAGGCATTGGCCTGTTGCAAGATCTGTTCCCCCAGCAAGAGCTGCTCTGCCAGCGTGTGCTGCGGGGCAGGGGCCGGGGCGCGGGGTTGATCGGCGGCATAGCTTATCTGCGTCAAGGAGGGCATACCCGCCGTGTCGGCGTTCTTGTGCCGCCAGACACCGGTATGCGGGTTGAACCCATACTCCGGCAGCAGCCGCCAGCCATGGGTGGCGATCAAATCCACCGCAGAAATGATGTAATCCACGGTTTCATCGTCAAAGAAATAATTGAACCCCAACCGCACCCAGCCCGGTTTCAACCCGTTTTCCCCCTGAAGCACCAGTTGTTCATAGGCGCGGGATTTATCCTGTGAAATGCCCAGCAACCGATGCCCGTAAGGCCCCGCACAGGAACAGCCGCCACGCGCCTGAATGCCGAACAGATCGGACAGCAGGGTCACCACGAAATCATGGTGCAGGGATTTGTCGCCATGTGTGATGACAAAAGAAATAATCGCCAGCCGCTCGGCGTCCTTGTTGCCGAGAATATCGATGTTCGGGTTTTCCGCCCAACGGGCAAAGGCCCGCGCGCGAAAGGTTTCGTCGCGCGCGGCGATGGTGTCGGCCCCGACCGCATCCTTGAGCTGAAACACCAAGCCACAGCGGATGGTTTCAAGGATCGCCGGTGTGCCGGCTTCCTCGCGGGCTTCGGGATCGGTGATATAGCGATGCTCCGAGGCGCTGACATAGGACACCGTGCCCCCGCCGGGTTGCGAGGGGACCGTATTTTGCAACAACGCCCGTTTGGCCAGCAAAACACCGGGGGTGCCCGGCCCGCCGATGAGCTTGTGCGGAGAGATAAAAACAACATCCTTGTGCAGGCGCGGGTCATCGCCCGGATTCATGTCGATCGGCACATAGGGGGCCGCCGCCGCATAATCCCAGAACGCCAGCGCGCCGTGGTCGTGCAACAGGCCGGTAATACTGTCGACGTCGGTACAAATGCCGGTCACATTGGAGGCCGCCGAAAAACTGCCGATTTTCAGGGGACGGTCCGCATGGCGCAGCAGTTCGGTTTGCAAATGCGCCAGATCGATTGTCCCGTTTGCGGTTTCATCAATGGTGACCACATCGGCAATGGTTTCCCGCCAGCTCAGGTCATTCGAATGGTGTTCATAGGGACCGATAAACACCACAGGCCGGTCTGCCGGTGCAACAGGGGCGGTTGTTGTGGTACGGGTGATGCCCAGAATGCTGATCAGCCGGTTGACCGCCCCCGTCATGCCGGAGCCACAAAAGATCAGCGCGTCCTCGGCATTGGCACCGACCGATTTTTTCACCAGCCGGCGGGCCTCTTCGCGCAGGTTGGAGGTAATCATACCGGTGCCCGAGGCCTCTGTATGGGTGTTGGCGTAATAG
>CAMZLM010000094.1 GCA_947311485.1 uncultured Paracoccaceae bacterium | reverse complement strand
TGACGCGGGCAAAGGCGGCGTGGCGGTTCTAATCGCCGGTGGCCTGTTTGGCGAAACCGCCGCCCAGCTCGCCGGTCTGGCCGCATTTTTGGGCCATTTGTTTCCGATCTGGATCAAATTCAAAGGCGGCAAAGGCGTGGCGACCTTTCTTGGCATTCTGTTGGTGTTGAACTTCTGGGCTGGTCTGGCCACCTGCCTGACGTGGCTGGCCACGGCAGTTGTCGGGCGAATATCCTCGGCCGCCGCACTGGTTTGTGCCGCAGCCGCGCCATTCTGGATCTGGCTATTGGGCAGTCCGCAGGCCGCCGGCCTCGCCGGCCTGCTCGGCCTGCTGGTCTGGATCAAACACCACGCCAACATTTCCCGCATTCTGTCCGGAACCGAACCCCGCATCGGGGCCGGAAAATAATCACGCCGGCAATTCGCCCTTCAGAATATAACGCAACATCTGCACCACCTGTTCGGGCCGCTCTGCCACCGCCAGCGCCGCTGCATCGACCTCTTTCAACGGATGTTGATGTTCCGGCCCGTGCAACACAATCAGAGACTTGCCCAACGCGCTGGCCACCCCCGCATCAAAAGCGGCGTTCCACTGTTTGTACTTCTCCCCGAACCGCACCACCACGATATCCGCATCCTGAATGCCCTTGCGGGTGCGGATCGCGTTCAATTGCGCCCCCTTGCGATCATGCCAGAATTTGTCGGCTTCAGCCCCCAGAATAGCCGCACCGCAATCATCCGAAGCCCCGTGATCTGTCACCGGCGCAGAAAACACCACATCCAGATCCGCCGCCCCTTGCATGATTTCCTCACGCCAGTTGGTATGAATTTCACCAGACAAATAAACCTTCAAAGCCATTGCTTATCCTTTCAGTTCTTCCACCACATGATCCGCGATCGCCAGACAAGACGTCAGCCCCGGCGATTCCATGCCAAACAAATGTACCATTCCGCGCAACCCGTGCGCCTGTGGTCCCAGTATCAGATAATCCGACAGCGCACTGCCCCTGCGCGTGATCCGCGGCCTTATCCCGCAGCCATCCGCCTGTAAGCGTTCCGCCGGTACTGCTGGCCACCAACGGGAGATACTGGCCCCGAATGCCCCGGATTCGGCCTCAAAGCTGTACGCCACCTGCTGTTGCTCCAGAAACTGCAAATCCGGCCCGAACCGGCTCCCGCCGCCCAAATCACGGGTGAAATGCACCCCCAGCGAAGCCCCGTCCGAAAGCGGATAAATCAAGCGCTGGAACGGGGACTTGCCCGCCAGCGAAAACCAGTGGCCCTTGGCCAGATGTTGCTCCGGCACCAGATCCGCCGGAAACGACGCAACACCCCGCGCCACATCCCAGGAACCGTGTCCCGCCGCGTTCACCAGATTGGCACAGGTCAGCGTCGTCCCACCCACCGTCAACCGATAGCCATCGACCATCGATTCTGTCTGTTGCAACCGCGAGCCAAGCGCCAGAACCGCCCCGCCGGCCTCGGCCTCGCCCTGCAACGACAGCATCAACGCCGGCGCATCAACAATTCCGGTAGAAGGCGACAGCACCGCCCCGACGCACGCCAGTTCCGGCTCCATCGCCCGTGCGTCCTGTGCCGATACCATCCGCAAATCGTTCACCCCGCAGGCCCGCGCATTGCCCATCAGGCTTTCCAGCCCTGCAATCTGTTCCGGCAATGTCGCAACAACCAGCTTGCCCGTCTTTTCAAAGGGAACATGCCGCGTGCGGCAATACTCATAGAGCATCTCCCGCCCCTGCACACAAAACCGCGCCCGCAGCGACCCCGGCGGATAATACAGCCCCGCATGAATTACACCGGAATTTCGACTGGAGGTGTGCTGTCCGATGCGATCTTCGGCCTCGAGGATCAATACCTCATGCCCCGCCCGCACCAAGGCACGCGCAATCGCAAGGCCGATCACACCCGCCCCAACCACAACCGTTTGAAAATCAGGCGTCACAGCGCGCCCGTCCTGCCGGGCCACATGGCCCGGCTCATAGGCGTGCGCCGCAAGGCGCTCCGCTGGATGACATCAGCCGCGCAACACACCGCCGGTGGCTTTCTCGACTTTGGCGATAATCTTGGCAGAAACGGCCTCGATATCCTTATCGGTCAGCGTCGCGCCCTTGGGCTGTAAACGCACCGTAATAGCAAGCGACTTCTTGCCCTCGCCCATCTGTGCCTCGGCCTTGTCACCGGTGAACTGGTCAAACACCGACGCATCCGCAATCAACGCTTTATCCGCGCCTTTGGCAGCATTCAACAGGGTCAACGCATCGACTTTGGCATCCACCACAAAAGCAAAATCACGATCCACCGCTTGCAGATCCGAAATTTTCAGCGCCGGACGGGTTGTGCCTTTGTTCTTGGGGAATGGCGGCTTGGCGATATGCACGGCAAAGGCCACCGCCGGACCTTTCACGCCCATTTCCTTGAGCACCTTGGGGTGCAATTCACCAAATCCGGCCAGCACATTTTTCGGCCCGAGCGACAACTTGCCCGACCGCCCCGGATGCCACCAATCGTTCACATCCCGCAGCACCATCAATTTGGCCGGCGCGCCAATCGCGGACAGAACCGCCTCGGCATCGGCCTTGGCATCGAATACATCAACAGCCCGGCGGGCACCATGCGGATCACGCGGGCCGGTATACCCAACCAGCAATCCGGTCGCGATAAGTTCCTGTTCGTCGGGTTCACCGCCCTGAAACACAGGGCCAACCTCGAACAAGGCCATATCCGCAAATCCCCGTGCCTGATTACGCGCCGCCGCCGCCAGCAACCCCGGCAACAGAGAGGGGCGCATGTGGCTCATATCGCTGGAAATCGGATTGCCGATTTTCACCGCATCACTGCCACCACCAAACATGGCCGCACTTGCCTGATCAATAAAGGAATAGGTCACACATTCATTGTACCCCAGCGCAGCAACCGTGCGCCGCGCCATGGCTTCGCGTTTTTGCATCGGCGTCAGAATCGGCTTGGCCACCCCCACAGATGTGCGCGGCAAAGGCACACCAACCAGTTTGGTCAAAGACGCCACGCGGGCGATTTCCTCGACCAGATCGGCAGAACCGAGCACATCAGGGCGCCATGTGGGCGGCGTCACCTGATCGCCCTCAACAGTAAAGCCCAGCGCCTCGAGTGTGGCCACCTGATCAGCAGGATCAATGCTCATCCCGACCAGCGACTGCACACGGTCCGTGTCCAGTTTATACTGGCGCGATACATCCGGCACCGCACCGGCCACCACCATTTTCGAGACTTCGCCACCGCAAAGTTCCAGAATCATCGCACAGGCCAGATCCAGCCCCTCCGGTGTAAACGCCGGATCAACACCGCGTTCAAACCGGTAGCGCGCATCCGAGTTGATTTTCAACTTGCGCCCCGCCTTGGCAGTGGTGATCGGATCCCAATAGGCGCTTTCGACAAACACATTCACCGTGACATCGGAACAACCAGACGGCATCCCCCCCATAATACCCGCGATGCTCTCGACCCCGTTATCATCCGAAATCGCCATCATGCCCGCGTCAAAAGTGTATTCTTTCTCGTCCAGCGCTTGCAGCACCTCGCCGCCCTGCGCGTAATGCACCCGTAGATCACCGGCGACCTTGTCCGCGTCAAACACGTGCAAAGGTCGGTTGTATTCAAAGGTAAACAGGTTGGTAATATCCACCAGCGTTGAAATAGGCCGCAAACCAATCGCCCGAAGGCGCGCCTGCAACCACGCGGGGCTTGGCCCGTTTTTCACACCCTTGATAAGCCGCCCCGTGAACAACGGACAGCCCTTTTCCAGCACATCCCCATCGATCGTCACACCGATGTCCGACTTGAACGTCCCCTTAACATCCGCCACCGGCATTGGCTTCAACGTGCCAATCCCGCGCGCCGCCAAATCACGCGCAATACCACGCACGCCCAGCGCATCGGGGCGGTTCGGGGTAATCGCAATGTCGATCACCGGATCAATCTTGTCCGGGCTGTGTTCTGCCAGATAATCGACAAACCGCGAGCCGACCTCCGGCTCCCCTTTCAGTTCGATAATACCGTCGTGTTCGTCCGACAATTCCATCTCGCGTTCCGATGCCATCATGCCAAAACTCTCGATCCCGCGAATTTTGCCGACGCCGATGGTGGTATCAATGCCCGGCACGTAAACGCCCGGACTGGCCAGAACCACATGGATCCCCGCCCGCGCATTCGGCGCACCACAGATAATCTGCTGAACCCCCTTGCCGGTTTCCACCTGACACACATTCAGACGATCCGCATCGGGGTGCTTTTCGGCGGACTTCACATAGGCCACGGTAAATGCGGCCAATGTGTCCATCGGGTTAATGACCTCTTCGACCTCAAGGCCAAGGTCGGTCAGCGCATAAAGGATGTCATCCAAAGGCGCATCGGTTTCTAGGTGGGCTTTGAGCCAGGATAGTGTGAATTTCATCGTGAAATCCCCCCGTGCATGGTCGGCACATCCAGCGCCGCAAATCCGTAATGTTTCAGCCAGCGCAAGTCGCTGTCAAAGAAGGCGCGCAGGTCGGGGATGCCGTATTTCAACATCGCGATCCGGTCGATCCCCATGCCAAAGGCAAAACCCTGATATTCCTCGGGGTCCACACCGGCAGCGGCCAGCACCTTGGGGTGCACCATGCCGGAGCCAAGGATTTCCATCCAGTCGTCGCCCTCGCCCAGTTTCAACTGGCCATTATCCCATGAACAGCGGATATCCACCTCGGCAGAAGGTTCCGTAAACGGGAAGTGTGACGCACGAAACCGCAGTTCAATATCATCAATCCCGAAAAACGCGCGGCAGAATTCTTCCAGCACCCATTTCAGATTGGCCATGGAAACATTCTTGTCGATGCAAAGCCCCTCGTACTGATGAAACATCGGCGTATGGGTCTGGTCGTAGTCGGCGCGATACACGCGGCCCGGACAGATAATCCGACAGGGCACGCCGTGTTTTTCCATGTAGCGGATCTGCACCGGGCTGGTGTGGGTGCGCAGCACATGCGGCGGGCGGTTGTCGCCAGCGTCGCGGTGCATGTAAAACGTATCATGCTCCTGACGGGCCGGATGCTCCGGCGCGATGTTCAGCGCATCAAAATTGTAATGGTCACTCTCGATTTGCGGGCCTTCGGCCACAGCAAAACCCAGATCGGCGAAAATGGCAATCACTTCCTCGGTTACTTGGGACACCGGATGAATGGTTCCCTCACGGCGCGGACGCCCGGCCAGCGACACATCAATCCATTCCGACTGCAACCGCTCATTCAGCGCCGCATCCGCAAGGCCAGCCTTTTTTGCCGTCAACGCGCTGTTAATTTCGTTCTTCAAAGCATTGAACGCCGGCCCCGCCACTTGGCGTTCTTCCGGTGTCATCTTGCCAAGCCCACGCATCATCAACGCGACCTCGCCTTTTTTGCCCACGGCGGCAAGGCGCAATTCTTCCAGCGCCACCTCATCCTTGGCCGCGGCAATCCCGCCCAGATATTTCGCCTTAAGATCGTCCAAACCGTTCATGAAACCATTCCTTATTCCAGCGGATTTGAATTATCACACCATCTGCAATTTGCAACCAACGAATACTTGAAGCAGCAACCAGAACATAGGAACACACACCCAATCGCAGCGGACTGAAATCGCACCACCGCCCCCATAAGTCAATTTTTTCAAAAATATAAGTTACTAGGTGTAAATTGTTCATATTTTGTATTTTTTATTTTACACATTTACGTTTTTCTGTATTTACATCGACTAAAAACCGCCGCAAACCCCAAACGCAACCTAAAATATGAAAAGGCGAAAGCAATGGCTGAATTCAACTCAAGCTTCCCGTTTGGCAAAAATTGGTGGGCTGACGGGCTCTATAAGAATGGGTATCGCGCTGTAGCGGACATCGTAGATGATGCGTGGATGCTCGGCGCAATTAAACACTTCTTTAAGTCTCAGAAACGTTTCGCGGCTTTCTTAGGGGTCAAATCCCCAACCGTGAACAATTGGTTCGCGTCCAAAACCTTTCCTGAATACGCAAAGCGGCTGTTGGCCAATACAGTGATGGCAACCTACATCTCCAAAGAAACAGAAGATAAGGAAGCAGCGTTGGAGCGTGACATTTCAACGAACAAAGATCGTTTGGTTGTTGTCGATGGCAATTCTTTTGCAGTTCTCGACCGCGCATCCAAAAATGAATCACGCCACAAGAGGAAGATTCTCGCAAGCGGCATTTCAACCTTTCAGAATGCACTTGATTTTGCAGGAGCCGAAGAAAGTAGGGCGTTGATTCGTAGGTTTTGTGCTGATTTTGTGAACTTTGGCACAGACTTAAATAACGAAAACCTGCCGGACAATTTTTGGGCCGCACTGGAGGAGGATCCCCGCTTTGACGACGACATTATCTTTCTTGCTGTAGAAGTGCTGAAAAGCATTTTGGAAGATAACATCACGCCACATTACGACAATTTTTTTGAGCACCGCCAGCGGTGGACTGAACCAGAAACGCTGCAGAAGGAAAATGATGAAGATTTCCCGGTTCCCCCAGACATCAAGGAAATCTCGTATAGCCTCAAAATTGATGAAACCCTTATCGGCATTGAGTATCCCCATATTAAAAAAGAGGAATGGCGCGCAGCTTTTAGCAACGCCTGCACCGCCCCCTTACCACCCAGCCGGAAAGGCGTTAACAATGCGTAAATATCACAAAGAATGTATGAATATCTGTAAAAGCGCCGGCTTAAGCGTTATTGGAATTGAGCCGAGAAGCAAGCATTTTGCTGTTCGGTGTGAAGAGGGCTTCATTCTTTGCCCCTCAAGCCCCAGCTGTCACCGCTGGAGGCAAAACCTTAGGTCCCAGGCCCGTAAGTACAGAGCAGGATAAACGGGAACAAGGACGCGCTCCGATAAATGATGGGAAAATTCGCCGTTCAACGGTGCAGGAAAACGTTGTCAAGCACGGACAACACGCACCGATACTTAACTCAAACAAAAAAAGCCCCGCGCTGGGCGCAGGGCTTTCAAATTTCAGTCCGGCCAATAATTAAGCCAGCGCGCCCTTCGCCTGTGCAACGATGGCTTCAAAAGCAGCCGGTTCATGCACGGCCAGATCGGCCAGAACCTTACGG
>CAMZLM010000093.1 GCA_947311485.1 uncultured Paracoccaceae bacterium | reverse complement strand
GGGCGTGAAGGGCGTTGTCCTTCCCCTTGCGGGAGACAGGCATCCTCTTGCGAGGGCCACCAACACCAAGAATCCGCTTGCGCAGATAGGGGGCTTATAAGGAGCCGCACAGCGGAGTCAATGGGGTTGGCCGGTCAAAGCCGTTTGACGCTTTACTGTGGATCACGGTATCCTTCGGACATGGTAGAGCAAAGGGCACGAAAATGATCAGCACGCAACAATCCCCCGCCATTGAAACCCGTTTGCGGGTGCTGAGCTGGAATCTCTGGTGGCAGTTCGGCCCGTGGCAGGAACGGGCGATTGCGATTGTAAAAACGCTGCGGGATCTGGATGCCGATGTGATTGGCTTGCAGGAGGTCTGGGGCGAGGAAGGCCGCGATTCGGCGGCTCTATTGGCAGCGGAGCTGGGTTATCACCATGTTTATGCACCGGGGGCGATCATCAACGGGGTGCGCATGGGCAATGCGATCCTGTCGCGCTGGCCAATTCTGAAAACCGAAACCATCCAGCTGCGCAGCGACGGTAAAAACGAGGAAATGCGCGTGGCGGTTTTTGCACAGGTGGGCGGGCCGCGCGGGAAAATTCCGGTATTTTGTACGCATCTGAACTGGCAAATGGCCCATAGCCATATTCGTCAGATGCAGGTGCAGGATCTGGCAAAATTCGTGAAGGCTAACAAAGGCTGGAAATTCCCGCCGGTGATTTGTGGTGACTTCAACGCGGATCCGATATCCGAGGAAATCCGCATGTTCACGGGGCAAACGACAGCCGCGTTACCGGGGCTGGTGTTTCACGATGCATGGGCCTTTGTGCATGGGGCGGCGGTCGGAAATACATGGGATAACGTGAACCCGTTTGTGGCGCTCGAACATGAACCGGACCGGCGGATTGACTATATTTTCACCGGCTGGCCCCGCCCCGACGGGGCCGGGCATATCACCGATTGCCGGATAGCAGCCAACGCACCGGTGGATGGTATCTGGCCCAGCGACCATTTTGCATTACTGGCAGAGCTGCGCTATTAAAGTACCTTGCCTAAAACCTGAATCACCACAACCTTGCCACACCTTTGGTGCGCTCAGGCTTTTGGTATATTATTCCTCAAGTTAAAGGCGAGATGCTCTAACGCCCCTTCCAAACCGGATCGCGCCCTTCGGCAAAGGCTCTGGCACCTTCCTGTTGATCCTCGGAGGCATACAGTTCATCCACCGTGCGCAGTTTGCGGCCGGTAATGCGGCTCATGCTGTCCTGAAATTTGGAATCTTCGGCATCGCGGACGATTTCCTTGATTGCGCCGTAAACCAGCGGTGGGCCGGACGCCAGCATTCGCGCCATTTCCCAAGCTTTGTCCATCAACTGGTCCGCTGGGTAGATGTGGTTCACAAACCCCCAGCGGTGGGCCTCTTCTGCATCGAGCCAACGTCCCGTCAGCAGCATTTCCATGGCGATGTGATAGGGAATTCGTTTGGGCATTTTGATGCTTGCCGCGTCGGCAACCGTGCCGGAACGGATTTCAGGCAAGGCAAAACTGGCGTGTTCCGCCGCCAGAATAATATCCGCCGACAACGCCCATTCCAGCCCGCCACCACAGCAAATGCCATTCACAGCGGCGATCACCGGTTTGTTCATGTCGCGCAATTCCTGCAGGCCCCCAAAACCGCCGACACCATAACTTGCATCCACCTCGTCCCCGTCCGCTGCGGCCTTGAGATCCCATCCGGGGCAAAAGAACTTCTCCCCTGCGCCGGTAATAATCGCCACGCGCAAGGCCGGATCATCGCGAAAACCGGCGAAAATATCGCCCATGATCCGGCTGGTGGCCAGATCGATTGCATTCGCCTTGGGCCGGTCTAGCGTTACCAGAAAAATGCCGTCACGGGTTTGGGTTTTTACGGGGGCGCTCATGGGGTTCTCCTTAGCAGTGCATCCGCCGCTACCGCCCGATCAGGGCAACATAGCAGCGGGTTTATTTCGATTTCTTCCAGCCCATCGGCTTGGTCGATGACATAGTCCTGAACGGCCCGAACGGCCCGGATCACCGCCACCATATCGGCAGCTGTCGCGCCGCGATAGCCATGCAGCAGTTTTGCAATTTTCAAACGGTTCAACGCGGCCATAACATCCGTGTCACTGGCTGGGATCAACAAGGAACAGCTGTCGGCCAGAAGTTCGGTCAAAACACCCCCGGCGGCCAATGTCAGCACAAAACCATGCGCCGGATCCTTGACCACGCCGATCAGCAATTCAGCCACGGCATTAGGGATCATTTCCTCTATCAGAAAGCGGTTGCAGGGCATTTTTCGGGCGGCCTGTTCCACGTCTTGCCGGTTTTGCAACCCCAAAGCCACGGCACCTGCTTCGGTTTTGTGGGCAATACCTTCGCCTTTCAGCACAACCGGATAGCCGATGTGCTCCGCCACGGACGCGGGGTCTTTGGTCTGCTCGGATTTCGGTACGCAGAGACCAAAGGCCGCCAATGCCTGTTTTGCCTGTGCTTCGCTCCGAGTTACGCTATTGCTGCTGCTTGTCGGTAACAAAATGGACTGTGTCGCCGGTTTTAGGCCCGATAAACGCGCCGCTATTTCGGTGGCTTTCAAGGCTTCGCGCAGGCCATGCAGAGGCACAATTCCGTTGTCTGCCAAATTTGCCGCGACGGTTTCGGGCAGGTTTTCCGGCAGGGTAGAAACCATTGCCAGATTGCCGCCTGCCGCCTGTTTCGCCCCAATCGCAGCATTCACCGCATAGTCCCAATCGCTGACGTCACAGCGGTCTTTGTGGGGGAAATCAACAATCAGAAATGTCAGTGCCAGTGCCGGATCCATCATCGCGGACCAGGCCGCGGTCATGGCCGCAACATCGCGCCAGATGTAGGTGTGATAATCAAGCGGGTTTGCCAATGCGACCATCGGCCCAAGGGCGGTGCGCAGCCGGGTTTGCTGGGTTGGGTTCAGCGCCGGAAGCTCCAGATCAAGGTCATGCACCATGTCAGCGGCAAGGCTGGCCTCGCCGCCCGAGCAGCTGATGCTGGCAATCCGGTTGCTTGGTAACGGGCCGGTGTGGTGCAACAGCTTTAGCGTTTCCAGAAAGGTTGGCAGGTCATCGGCCCGCCCGATGTTCAGCCGGTCCAACAAGGCCTGTGCCCCCGCGTCCCCCCCGGCAAGCGAGGCCGTGTGCGAAATCGTTGCTGCCTGCGCCTGTGTGGATTTTCCGACCTTCAGCGCCACAATCGGCTTTTGCAACAGCGCGGCCTTGGCAGCCAAGGCTTCAAAGGCGCGAATGTCGTTGATGCCTTCGATGTGCAGTCCCAGCGCGGTGACACGGGGATCGTCCAGCAGGGTCATGCCGATTTCAGCCATACCGGTTTGCGCCTGATTGCCGGTACAAACCAACACTCCGAGCGGCAACGCCCGCTGCTGCATGGTGATATTGACGGCGATGTTTGAAGATTGGGTCAGGATCGCGACCCCGCGATCCAGGGCCAAACCACCATGTTGATCCGGCCAGAGCAACACACGATCCAGATAGTTGATGAAACCGTAACAATTCGGCCCCAGAAAGGGCATGTCACCTGCTGCCAACACAAGCTGTTTTTGCAAGTCGGCCCCGCTGGTGTCCTCGGCCTGTGCCTCTTGAAAACCGGAGGCAAAACACACTACACCGCCGGCCCCCATGGCGGACAGTTGGGCCATCACCTCGATACTGGCGTGACGGTTGATCCCCAGAAAACAGGCATCCGGTGCGGAGGGTAGATCGGCAACAGAACCGAATACCGGCAAACCTGCCAGCGTTTCCGCATGGGGGTGAACCGGCCAGATATCACCGTCAAACCCGATTTTACGGCATTGTTCGATGATAGCACCACACCACGCCCCGCCGCCAACAACGGCGATTGAACGCGGGTTGAACAGACGGCGCAGCATCTAGGCCCCCAGAGGCCGCAGCAATTCGCGGCTGATGATGTGGCGTTGAATTTCGCTGGTGCCGTCCCAGATCCGCTCGACCCGCGCATCCCGCCAAAACCGTTCCAGCGGGTAATCATCCATCAACCCCATCCCGCCGTGAATTTGAATGGCGGCGTCGGTGACACGTGCCAGCATTTCGCTGGCATAGAGTTTGGCCGAAGCGATTTCGCGGTTGGCCGGCATCCCCCGATCCAGCCGTTCTGCTGCGGCCAGCGTCAGTAAATCTGCCGCGTCGATCTCTGTAATCATGTCGGAAATCTGAAATCCGATGCCCTGAAACTTGCCGATCTTCTGGCCGAATTGCTCCCGCTCTGCCGCATGGTCGAGCGCGTAATCAAACACCCGCCGCGCCCGTCCGACCGCCATGGTGGCAACGGTGATCCGTGTGGCATAGAGCCATTCATTCATCACCGCAAACCCGCCGTCGACCTGTCCTAAAACCTGCGCATCCGGCAGGCGGCAATCGTCAAATTCGAGAATCATATTCTTGTAGCCGCGATGGGAAACCGATTTGTAACCATCCCGAATGGTGAATCCCGGCGTGCCACGGTCCACCAAAAATGTGGTGATCCGTTTCTTGGGGCCACGCGGGGTCTGGTCTTCGCCTGTGGCCACAAAAACGATGATGAAATCCGCGTGGTCGGCACCGGAAATGAAATGCTTGGTGCCGTTCAGAACCCAATCCCCGCCATCGCGCACCGCGTTGCATTTCATGCCGCGCACGTCCGAACCGGCCCCAGGTTCTGTCATCGCCAGCGCGTCCATTTTCTCGCCCCGGACAGCAGGAAACAAATAGCGTTCGCGCTGTTCGTCGTTGCAGGCCATCAGAATATTTTGCGGGCGGCCAAAGAAATGATTGAGCGCCATTGATCCACGCCCGAGTTCGCGTTCCACCAGCGCAAATTCCAGATGACTCAGGCCGGCACCACCGACATTTTCGGGAAAATTGCAGGCATAAAACCCCAACTCCAGACATTTGCGTTTGATGTCAGCTGCAATTTCGGCGGGAACCTCGCCGGTACGTTCCACCAGATCTTCATGGGGATAGATTTCGTTTTCAACAAAACTGCGGACAGTGGAAACGATCATTTCTTGTTCTTCGGTCAGGCCAAACTGCATGGGAATTCCCTTCACTTTTTTGCTCAGCCTAGCTGTGCTGTATACCCCGTCTTGTCTGTTTCCCCGCGGATATGTCGTTTTTGGTCAGATACTCTCGTTTACGGCCAGTGTTCCATGTTCAATTTTGAATTGGTTGCAGACCGCATGGGATGAACGGGGGGTCGTAAATTACCATAAGGCCCCTTTATCCGTTGCTGGGTGCTGGCTTGTGCATACAAAAATGGCCGGACCCGAAGGCCCGACCATATTTTCAAAAGCAGGTTCTCTTAGCGGTGAGAGAACTCTGGATAGGCTTCCATACCCAGCTCTGACATATCCAGTCCGGTGATTTCCTCTTCTTCGCCAACACGGATGCCAACGGTGATTTTCAACAGGAACCAGACAATCGCGGAGACGGTAAAGGTAAACACGCCCACAATCACGATGGATTTCAGTTGCACAAGGAAGCTGACGCCGTCGTTGTGGTTGGTGATTGGCACAGCCATCGTACCCCAGATACCCGCCATCAGGTGAACCGGAATGGCCCCGACCGCATCGTCGATTTTCAGTTTGTCAAGGAAGGGCACCGCGAACACCACAATGATACCGCCAACAGCACCGATCAGGGTTGCTTGGCCCAAACCGGGAGCCAGGGGTTCGGCGGTGATCGATACCAGACCGGCCAGCGCACCATTGAGCAGCATGGTCAGGTCAGGCTTTTTGAACAACAGCTGGGTTGCGATCAGGGCGGAAATGGCCCCACCGGCAGCCGCGGCATTGGTGTTGGCAAAAATGCGCGAGATATCGGCGACATTGCCAGCGGTGTTCATGTACAGCTGCGATCCGCCGTTAAAGCCGAACCAGCCCATCCACAGGATGAATGTCCCCAGAACTGCCAGCGGCAGGTTGGAACCCGGCATTGGTACGGTGCGGCCGCCCTTGTATTTGCCGATACGTGGACCAAGGATCAACGCGCCAGCCAAGGCAGCCCAGCCGCCTACAGAGTGAACAACCGTGGAACCGGCAAAATCCTGAAAGCCCATGGCATCGAGGAAACCGCCGCCCCATTTCCAGCTGGCCTGAACCGGATAGATCAGCGCGGTCAGGACAACAACGAACACGAGGAAGGGCCACAGTTTGATCCGTTCGGCCAATGTGCCCGAAACGATCGATGCGGTGGTGGCGCAGAACATCAGCTGAAAGAAGAAGTCGGAGCCAACAGACGCATAGGTCAGGTCTACCTTGTCGGCACCCACGCCAACCGGTTCGAGCGCGGCAAGGCTGAAGGCACCGATCATGCCGTCCATGGTCCAGGCATCGCCCGGATACATCAGGTTATAGCCCACCAGATAATACATAACGGCGGCAATCGCGAACAGGGCGATGTTTTTGGTCAGCTGCATGGTCACGTTTTTGGAGCGCACCAGACCGGCCTCGAGCATGGAAAAACCCGCGCCCATCCACATCACCAGAAATCCGGTGACAAGGAACATAAAGGTGTTCAGGATAAAACCCACTTCGGGGTTTACGGCGGGGGCGGCATCTTGTGCCAGCGCCAGTGACGGCAGGGTAACAGCCGCAGCAAGCAACCCCGTTATTTTCAGTTTATTGGACATTTTCTTTTCCTCCAGTGTCGGGGTTAAATAGCTTCGTCGCCGGTTTCGCCGGTACGCACGCGGATGGCTTGCTCTACAGGCAGCACGAAAATCTTGCCGTCGCCGATCTTGCCGGTTTTGGCGGTGCTTTCGATTGCGGATACAACCGAGTCGACCACATCGTCGGGCACCACAATATCGAGCCGGATTTTGGGGACAAAATTGATGGCGTATTCGGCACCACGGTAAATTTCCGTGTGGCCGGACTGCGCGCCATAGCCTTTGATTTCAGTTACCATCATGCCGTTAACACCGGCAGTGGTCAGCACTTCGCGCACTTCGTCAAGTTTGAATGGTTTGATCGTCGCAATGATCAGTTTCATGTTTTCCTCGCTAGGTCTGCGGACAGGAGCGCCCGTGAATCTCGGGTTTAAATGGCAGGCGAATCGGTTTTGAAACAAGAAAACGGGGTGCGCCATTTTGACGAGTCGGTGGAGTCTGCATAAAAATTGACCACGATTGAGAAAATGCTTATATTTTGTGCAATGCAACAATCTTGCACGGAATGTCACAGCCCCTCTACAAATCCTGATAAAGTGTCTATCTTAGGGGGAACGATAAAAACGAATAACGAGCAGTCATGGCCAATTCCGGTAAAAAGCGTCCTTCATTGGTCGCCCCCAAACGTAAATTTGCTTCTAAAAAGGCGGCTCCCAAGGGCGGCGTCGCAGGGAGCCTGGCGTCCCGTATGATGCCGGGGGCTGCCAAAAAGACCCCCCAAAAACCCAAGCCATCCAAACCTAAACCCAAGCCGAAGGCCAAAAGCACGGCAAAACGCAAAGCGCCAGCCCGCAAAAGCAAAAAGGGTAACTTTCTGGTGCGCGCATTGTGGTGGTTTTTCGGCGGGATATTACGCATTATTTGGTGGGTTACCTTGCGTGTGGCAATTGTTCTGTTTTTGGTCATCGGGTCGGCGACGGGGTATTATTACCAAACCCTGCCGGAAAATGCTCTTGCCCTGATGGATGACCGCAAACGCGGGTCGGTTACGATGGAGGATCGCGCCGGTCAGGTTTTTGCCTGGCGCGGGGATCAATTCGGTGGCCTTGTCGATAGTAAAACCGTGGCACCGCAGCTGCGAAATGCTGTGGTTGCGACCGAGGACAAGCGATTCTATCGGCATTTCGGCCTGTCGCCGCGCGGGATTGTCGGGGCAATGCGGATCAACATGCGCGCCGGGCGCAATCCGCTTAAGGGGAACGGCGGGTCGACCATTACGCAACAGGTGGCCAAACGGGTGTTCTTTTCCGATTTGGGGTCAATTGAGCGCAAGCTCAAAGAGGTGCCGATGGCGCTGGCGCTGGAGTTGAAATATACCAAAGACGAAATTCTGACCATTTATATGAATCGTGCCTATCTGGGGGCGGGCAGCCATGGTTTTGCCGCCGCAAGCGAGCGCTATTTTTCCAAATCCGCAACCGAGTTGAATCTGCCAGAGGCCGCGATGCTGGCGGGTTTGCTCAAGGCGCCTTCGTCAACGGCCCCGACACGGAATATCACCAAAGCGCAGGATCGGGCGGGGCTGATCGTGGGGTTGATGTACGATCAAGGTTACATCACCAAGGCCGAAATGGAACAAGCCCGTGCCAATCCGGCGCGGTTATCCGTCGAGGCCGCGTCTAAAACCGGGGGCTATTTTGCGGATTGGATCATGGAGGCTGGACCGGAGTTCATTCTCAAGGACACAACCGAGGATATCGTGATCCGGACGACATTTGACCGACGCATTCAAAAGGCTGCGGAAACCGCGTTGAACTATATTTTTGATACGAAAGTGTCGAAATCATCCAAGGCGCAGGCCGCCATTGTTGTGATGTCGCGGGATGGT
>CAMZLM010000092.1 GCA_947311485.1 uncultured Paracoccaceae bacterium | reverse complement strand
GAACCACCAAAATAGCTTTACCATTCAAGGCTTTAGGGGGTGTTTTGTATAGGGAGAGTAGTAATGGTGCGGCCGAGAAGACTCGAACTTCCACGGGAGTTACCCCACAGCGACCTCAACGCTGCGCGTCTACCAATTCCGCCACGGCCGCACTGCCAAAGCTTGGTCGCGTTTCTATAAGCGCCCTGTGGCGGGTTGTGAAGGCCTAAAACGCGCTTGGCCATAAAAATACCCCCGCGCAAATTCCGGTTTGCGCGAGGGTGTGTTTTAGGAGGTCAGCGGATTAGTTGCTGGACGCACCAAAGGTGGGAACCACAAAGCCCGTACTCTGCGGGGCCGTTGGGGCCGCCTCTGCAGCAACCGGTGCCGACAAACGGGCAACAGCCGTCTGAATCAGGGCCGGACGGTCAGTTTGACCGGGGACAAACACCGCAGGCATTCCCATTTCAATGGCGTTATTGGCCGCGGCATACCACTGTACAGCAAGGTCTTTGCGTTGGCTGGTGCCAAATCCGTTCAACAGGTGATGGCCCAGAAGTTCGCCGTAAACCGGTTCACCCAGCGTCACCAGAATAAGCGTCGAGGCAAGCGCCACATCCGCGTTATCCGTGCGATACCCGACACCCAGACAAATCTTGGCGGTATGGGTCAGCTGTGCCGGTGACATGCCGGTGGACAGGATCATGTCGCTGGTTTTGGCGATCACCTGATCGCGCTGTCCCAGAGACAGGGCAGAAACCTGTTCCTTGAATGCCGGACCAAGGGTTTCACACTGCGCCTGCATTTGCGTGGCGGTAATACCCTGTACCTGTTTGATCATTTCCTCGCTTTGGGAAATGGCATAGATCCGCGCCAGACAAAACTGTTCGTTCAGGGCGAAAACCGGATCCTGCATGGTGGAGGCATTGGTAAAGCCGCCATTGGTGTTGGTGATCAGGCTGATCTTGTTGCAATGGTTGTTCATCGAAACCGTTGTCGACCCACCGCCAAAGCTCGGGATGCTAAAGCCGCCGCTCGCCGGGGCCGTTGCACCGCGCACAACCGGTTGAGCCGTAGGCACAGGGGAGCCCTGCGTGCTGGCCTGATAGGTATTAGGCAAGGTTTGCTGTGGTGCCTGTTGTGCCGGTGCCATCGCCATTACAGGACCGTTATCGATTTTTTCACAATTGCCCCGCAAACATTTGAACATTGCGGGCTGCACGTTGAAGGCCTGAAAATCGTTGCGTTGATAGCCATCAGGGGTGGAGGCAAACACCCGCACAGCACAGCTCTGCTGGTTACACCAGAACGCGCTGCCGGTGACCGAGGTATCCAGAATGTAATCGGTCTGGCCATCCTTGTTGATGTCGGCCAGCTGCACAAAACCCGCGCGCTGGATAAGCTGTTCTGCGGTTGGATCAGAGCTTTTGGCGATCTCGCGTACGGCCGCAGCAACAACCGGTGGCAACCCGCCAAACGACCCCATACCGGCAAAGTTGCGTTCGCCGCCATTGGCGCGTTGATCCCGATAGGCAAGCAACAATCCGCGCACGCCCTGCCCGTTGCTGGCAATCAGTTGCGATGTGGTGGACCCACCGGCCTGCGCCTGATGATAGGAATCCAGCAGGAATTCCTTTTCGTATTGGGACAGATGTCCGGTTACAGGATACCCCATAAAGGCCTGATAACTGGAAATCGCCTGACGCGACCGCCGCCCCAATGCCCCGTCCGGTGTACCGGCAGGGAAGCTGAAATAATTCAGCGAGGTCTGTATTTCGCGGTTTTCCTGACGGTTATACGAGGATTTACGCACCTTGCGATAGGTCGTCGTCCGGCGTTTTTTGCGCTGTGCGGCGCTAACAAGCGCCCCGCCGA
Source organism: uncultured Paracoccaceae bacterium (assembly GCA_947311485.1). Taxonomy (GTDB): domain Bacteria; phylum Pseudomonadota; class Alphaproteobacteria; order Rhodobacterales; family Rhodobacteraceae; genus Amylibacter. Next base: position 2,884 of record CAMZLM010000092.1, on the reverse strand, counting down.
TAATCGCTCCGGCAATCCCGGCGGCCAAATTTCCGGCCCGGGCTTCGGGGACGGGCATTCCCAGTATCGCGGTGGCCGTCAACGCAGCCACTAAATGTTTTCCAAGCATTACAACCTAACTCCTATCAAAAATAAACTAACGCCACCCTAAGATGATTCGCTGTGTATTTGCAGTAAAATTTCTCATTTTTACGGGAAATGGCACTGCTCTGACCTATTTTACCGTGTTTATCCGGCCAAATCAGTGACCTTTGGTACAAAGCCGCAAGTTTTCAATCGTTTGACACCACGCGAATATTCAGGCACCACGCGCCTATGGTACAATGGACACATAGCGCAGACCTGATCGACTATCCGGCGGCGATTGAACACATGGAAACCCGTGTGGGACAGATCATTGACGGGTCCGCCCCCGAGGAAATCTGGCTGCTGGAACATCCGCCGCTCTATACGGCCGGCACCAGCGCGGATCGTGCCGATTTGGTGGATCCGGACCGTTTCCCCGTTTATCCCAGCCGCCGTGGCGGGCAGTATACCTATCACGGGCCGGGCCAACGGGTGGTTTATGCGATGCTGGACCTGAACCAGCGTGGCCGCGATGTGCGCCGGTTTGTCTGGATGCTGGAAGAATGGGTGATTGAAACACTGGCCGAATTCAACGTGCGCGGCGAACGGCGCGAAGGCCGTGTCGGGGTCTGGGTGGTGCGCCATGACAAACCGCTCACCGCCCTTGGCCAGCCACCAGAAGACAAAATCGCCGCCATCGGCGTGCGCCTGCGCAAATGGGTGAGCTTTCACGGTATTTGCATCAATCTGGAACCCGAACTGGAACACTACAGCGGCATTGTCCCCTGCGGCATTGCGCAACACGGGGTGACCTCGCTGGTTGATCTGGGCCTGCCGGTCACTATGGATGATCTGGATCTGGCCCTGAAACGCGCCTTTGACCGGGTGTTTGAGGCAGCGGCCTAATCGTCCTCCATCCGGTAACGGAAATCACAGTATTCCGCGCCTTCCATGATGGTCTGGGTGCGGGTCAGCTTCATTTTCGGGTTGTAGCCAATGCAAAAACTGCCGTCGCGGTTGCAGGACAACAAATGCCCGATATCACCCAGCCCCATCGCGCGGTACATGTCCGCATAGGCGCAGTGGGTCATGTTGTATTCCAGCCGCTTGTCATCTGACACCAAAACGTCCTTTTTCAACGCACCGCCCATTTCCCACAGATCCGAGCGCGCCGCGAAATCCTGGAGCCCCGGGGTATGGCCCAGCGCCTCGCGAAATTCGCGCCCTTGGGCGATGGCGGACTGCTGGATCGCCTCGCCGATAACTTCTTCGGCCTCGGCGCGGGAATACTTCGCGACCAGAACATCGAATATCTCTTTGATGACTTCTGCCTCTATTCGGCGTTTTTCGAGCATGGGCAAAGGGTTGTCAGATGACATGAAAGCATTCCTCAGGGTTTTTGCCGGTCTTTCCAGCGGTAATAGACAAGCGCGCCACGGGCAACGCGGCGCAGGGCGGGTTGCATCGGGATCGGGTGCAGATCACTGAACGGGAGCGCCACATCCGGTTCCCCGCCCACCAGTTGGGCCAGTTCGAGACCGGCAGAAACCGCCAAGGCCACACCGCGCCCATTGAAACCGGTGGCGGCAAAATAGCCGGTATCCAGCCGGTGAAAATGCGGGAAATGATCCGGTGTGACCCCCACATAGCCGGACCAGATATGGCTGAACCGCAGCGGCCCCACCTGTGGATAGGCTCGCAACAATCGCGCCCGCAACATGGTTTGCAGCCGGTTGGTTACCGACACCGGCACCATCATTGCCGCCCCCGTGATCAACCGCCCGCGCGCATCCCAGCGGAAATAGTATAAATCGTTGCGCGTGTCCGACATCGCCTGACGCGCCGGCAGGATCTCGCGCTGCAAGGCGTCGCTCAACGGTTCGGTCGCCAGCTGCCAAGCCGTCAACGGCACCACAGAGCGCGCCAGCCTGCCGTTTGGCCCCCCGTAAGCACCGGTTGCCTGCACCACGGTTTCACCATGCAAACGCCCCGTCCCCGCCGACACCGCCCAGCGCCCGTTTTCACGGGTGATGCTGCTGACAGGGCTATCCTCGAACACCTGCACACCGGCGCGTTTGCAGGCCTCTGCCAGCCCCCGCGCCAACATCAGCGGGTTGATATGCCCGCCTTGCGCGTTCAGCATGCCACCATGCCAGAAACCGGACCCCAGCAGCCGGTCACCGGCCGGTTTGTCCAGCATTTCACAGGGTGCCCCGACAGCCGCCCACGCCGTACAACGCGCTTCGCTCACCGACAGATGCGCCGGTGTGTGGGCCGGTTGAAACCAGCCGGCCTGCTCTGCTTCGCAATCGATCCCGTGTTCTGCGGCCAGATCAAACAGAAACTGTGCAGAATCGCGTACCAAAGCCACGAACCGCGCCCCCGTATCGCCGAAACGCTGTGTGATGGCCTCGGGTTCTGCCCCGGCCAATACCGGTATCACCTGCCCGTTGTTGCGCCCTGATCCGCCCCAACCGATTTCGCGGGCCTCCAGCAACGCCACAGAATACCCCGCCTGCGCCAGATGCAACGCGGTTGACAGGCCGGTATATCCACCCCCGATCACCACGACATCCACCCGATGATCCCCGCGCAAAGGGTCATTGAACGGATAGCGCGGCGATACGTCCTCCCAGAGAGAGCTGGCTTTGGCATCCGGCCAGGAAGCGGCAATAGACATTATCGGCTCCGGTTTGGTTTGATTGCGTTCCGGGACTTTTCACCCTGACACCACCAAGAATCAAGCCATTTACGGATTGGAATTGTTTTTGGGGCCGATGCCCGCGCAACAGTGTTCTATTCCCCCGCGTGGAAATTG
>CAMZLM010000091.1 GCA_947311485.1 uncultured Paracoccaceae bacterium | reverse complement strand
TTAAACGCGGATCGCAAGGTCGTGCTGTCGGACACGGGAAATTTCCCGACAGATTTGTATATGGCGCAAGGCCTGTTAAAATCGTTGGATCAGGGCCACAGCCTGAAAATCGTCGCGCCGGAGGCCGTGGCCGATGCGCTGAATTCGGATGTGGCGGTTTTGATGCTGACACAGGTGGATTACCGCACAGGGCGATTGCACGATATGACCGCCCTCACCCGCGCGGCGCAAGATTTGGGCATTGTGGTGATCTGGGATCTGGCCCACTCCGCAGGCGCACTGCCGGTGGATATGCTGGGCAGCAACGCCGAATTTGCCGTGGGGTGTACCTATAAATACCTGAACGGTGGTCCGGGATCGCCGGCATTTATTTATGTGCGCGCTGACTTGGCGGATCAGGTGGAGCCGGCTTTGTCGGGGTGGCTGGGTCACGAGGCACCGTTTGAATTTGATCTGGAATATCGGCCGGGTGCCGGGATTGAACGTATGCGGGTCGGCACGCCCCCCGTTATTCAATTCGCAGCTCTGGATGCGGCGCTGGATCTTTGGGATGATGTGGATATGCAGGATTTGCGGGCACGTTCGATTGTGCTGAGTGATTTGTTCATCCGTGAAGTCGAGGCCCGCTGCCCTGCCCTGACCCTGGCCAGCCCGCGCGATGCGCAACAACGAGGTTCACAAGTTTCGTTCCATTTTTCAGAAGGTTATGCGGCGATACAGGCGCTCATTTCACGGGGTGTTATCGGTGATTTCCGCGCCCCTGACATCATGCGTTTTGGCTTTACCCCGTTATACGTAGACGAATCAGATGTCATGGCGGCGGTGGAAATATTGCAGGATATTATGGCGAAACGGCTGTGGGATGTGCCTGAATTTAAACTGAAAAACGAAGTTACTTAAGCGAAGCATGTGTTTTGGGTTTTATGACTCGCTTTCGGTTGACTCTTTGGTCGGATCAAACCAATCATATAAGAAAAAACGGAACATACTTTTGTCGAACATACCCCCAACAGAACCTGTCATTCAACTGACCGATATTCATAAAAGTTATGGTGCCGTGGAGGTGATCAAAGGTGTTGATTTAACCGCCCATGCGGGGGACGTTGTGGTATTGATCGGGTCGTCCGGTTCCGGCAAAAGCACCCTGTTGCGCTGTATTAACCTGCTTGAAAATTCTCAGGCAGGCGAGATTAAAATCAAGGGCGAACCGGTGTGCTGGAAACCGGGCAAGGCCGGTCGTGTTCCGTCGGACAAGGATCAGGTCCGCCGGTTGCGCACCGACCTTTCTATGGTATTTCAACAGTTTAACCTGTGGGCGCATTTGTCGGTTCTGGATAATGTGATCGAGGCCCCGGTTACAGTCCTTGGCGAAGACCGTGCCGAGGCGGCCAAACGCGGCATGGCACTGTTGGAAAAGGTCGGGATTGCCGATCAGGCCGACAAATATCCGGCGCAGCTGTCAGGCGGGCAACAACAGCGGGCGGCCATTGCGCGGGCGTTGTGTATGCGTCCCGAGGCCATGCTGTTTGATGAACCGACATCCGCGCTTGACCCGGAAACAGAAGCCGAGGTCGTGCAAGTGATCCGTGCCTTGGCCAAAGAAGGCAATACAATGGTTTTGGTGACACACGACATGAAAATGGCGCGTGATCTGGCCAGCCATGTGATTTTCCTGCATCTGGGAAAAATCGAAGAACAAGGCCCGCCGGAAGACGTATTCGGCAACACAAAATCCGAGCGTTTGAAGCAATTCTTAAGCTCGACCCATTAATAAAAGATAACCAACGGAGGAAAATATGAAAAACCTACTTATCGCAGCCGCAATTGCGGCGATTTCGGCGGGGGCAACTGCCGCTGACACCGTGCGCATGGGAACCGAGGGTGCCTACCCTCCCTGGAACTTCGTCAATGATGGTGGCGAAATCGACGGTTTTGAGCGCGAATTGGGCGACAAGCTTTGTGAAGTTGCCAAGCTCGACTGCACCTGGGTGAAAAACGATTGGGACAGCATTATTCCCAATCTGGTTTCGGGCAACTACGATGTGATCATCGCCGGCATGTCGATCACCGACGAACGCGACGAAGTGATTGATTTCACATCGGAATATTACCCACCGGATCCAAGTGTCTATATGACACTGGCAGATACTAAACTTGATCCCAAAGGCGTTATTGCCGCTCAGGTGAACACCATTCAGGCGTCCTATGTGGCGTCCAGCGGCGCAACGCTGGTTGAATTCGCCACACCGGATGAAACCATTGCTGCCGTGAAAAACGGCGAGGCAGACGCGGTTCTGGCCGATGGTTCCTATCTGCAAAAATTCGTAGACGAGAGCAACGGCATGTTCGTAATCGCTGACAAAGTAAGCATCGGTGGCGGTGTCGGCATGGGTGTGCGCGAGAGTGACACCGAGCTGAAAGCCAAGCTGAACGCGGCGATTGCCGCCGTCAAAGCAGACGGTACGCTGAACGCGCTGATTGAAAAATGGTTTGATGGCGTAAAAGGCCCTTACTAAAACCTGAATGTGAAAGGGCCGCCGCGTGTGGCCCTTTCCCTTGTCTGACGGGACAATTCCCATGTGTGCTGACCCCTCCTTGCTCGACGGCCTTGGCTGGTTATGGTGTTACCTGACCACGGCCAAACACATGCAATTTTATGCCAGTTTTGGCACCGTAATCTTGCTGTTGGCGGGGACCGTTCCCTTTATTATTCTGTTCGGGTTTCTGGGCGCGTTGGCACGCCGCTCACGCGTCACGCCGATCCGCTGGTTTGGCCTTGGCTATACGTCTATGGTGCGCGGCATTCCAGATATTGCCTTTTTCTTGTTTGTTCCCATTGCATTGGATCAGTTTGTTGAACTGGTTCGCCATAAGGTAAAATGCCCTGACTGGGCCGAACCAATTTATCAGGGCAATGATTTTGTCGTCTGTGCCATTGCAAAAATGCCGCAAAGTTCGTCGCCGCAATGGATGCACAATGCCTGGAATCTGTCGCTGGCGATCACGGCTTTTGCGATCGTGTTCGGGGCCTTTGCCGCCAACATTATCTACGGCGCGCTGATGGCTGTACCCAAGAACCAGCTGGAAACCGCGCGGGCCTATGGCATGAGCGAACGCCAGACATTCTGGCGCATTCACCTGCCGCAAATGTGGGTTTACGCCCTGCCCGGCCTGTCCAACCTGTGGCAAATTCTGGTCAAAGCCTCGCCTTTGCTGTTTTTGCTCGGGATCGAGGAAATCGTCTATTGGGCGCGTGAACTCGGCGGCACCAAAACCAGTTATTTTACCTATCCGCATGGCGATTGGCGCATGTGGTATTTTCTGGCGCTGCTGGTGTTTTATCTGTTCGTCACATGGGCCAGCCAAAAGGTGTTTGACTGGCTGGAAACCCGCCTTGCCAAGGGCATGTCCACCGTCAAAGGAGGCGCAAGATGAGCTGTTTGGACACCCTCTCGGCCTATGGCCTGCGCGCGCTGGGAATGGGTGACCGCCTGTTGCCCAAGGGCGATATCGGCCTGTGTGATCAGGTGGTGTTGATCGGGTCCGGCCTGATCTGGAATGTTTATTTTGCGGTTATCGCAGTGGTTTTCGGATTTTTCTTTGCCGTGGCACTTGCCGTGGCCAAGGAAAGCGGGCCGGTCTGGCTGCGGTATCCTGCCCGCATGTTTATCTTTGCATTTCGCGGGTCCCCCCTGTTTATCCAGTTTTTCTTTGCTTACGAGCTGTTCACCCAGATCCCCCGCATGGGCGTGGATATTCCGCTCGGTTTTACCACGGTCACGCTGCAAACGGCTTGGCTGACCAAAGCATGGCTTGGGGCGACCTTTGTTTTGTTTTTGAATACAGCAGCTTATACGGCGGAAATCTTTGCCGGCGCGCTGCGGACCATTCCGCGGGGCGATATAGAGGCCGCAGATGCCTTTGGGATGGGGGGCTATAAAAAGTTCCGCCGGATCATTTTCCCAACCATGCTGCGTCTGGCCTGGGAGAGCTATTCAAACGAGGCGATTTTCCTGTTTCATGCGACAACACTGGTGTTTTTCTCGGGGTTTCCGGCGTGGCGGCGCGAAGGTGACGCGCTGTATTATGCCAATTATTTTGCGGAAAAAACCTTTAACCCTTTTGTCGCCTATCCGATTGTGGCGGTGTATTTCATCATTTCAGTGGTGCTGATCGGCGCGGTGTTCAGCTATTTCGGACGCAAGCTGAACCATCATGTGAACATCGACGAACACGCGCACACGCCTAAAAAACGGTTTTCACTGCGTTAAAGGCGAGATGCTTTAGGCGTGTTTGGCAAATTGCGCGGCTTGTTTGGTGGTCCAGGTCACAGTGACCAGAAACCCCAATTCATCCTGTTCTTCACTGTCGACCACATTTTGGGAAAACAACCACGCACGGCGCCGGCCCTCGGCATAGGCAAGGCGCACGACTTCGGTGATCATCGGGTCTTCAAGCGCGGATTCAATCCCGGCAAGCAGTGCATCCATGCCCTGCCCTGTTGTGGCCGAAACGGCCAAAACCGCATCGTCGCGATTTGCCTGATTTAACGCGGTTTCCTGCGCGGCATCGTCAAGCAAGTCGATTTTGTTCCATACCTCGATCAAATGTTCCTGCGCGCGTTCGGTAATACCCAAAGTGGTGAGGATTTCGCGCACATCGGCGGCTTGGGCCTCGGTTTCGGGGTGCGAAATATCGCGCACGTGCAAGATCAGATCGGCGTCCAGAACCTCCTCCAATGTCGCCTTGAACGCGGCGACAAGTTGGGTCGGCAATTCGGAAATAAACCCCACCGTATCGGACAGGATAATTTTCTGGCCTTCGGGCAATTCCACTTCGCGCATGGTCGGGTCGAGCGTGGCGAACAGCATGTCTTCGGCCATTACCTCGGCACCGGTCAAGGTGTTGAAAAGCGTTGATTTCCCGGCATTGGTATAGCCCACCAGCGCTACAATCGGATAGGGTACCTTGGCCCGCGCCGCGCGGTGCAGGGTGCGGGTTTTCTCTACCTTTATCAATTGCTTGCGCAGGCGAACAATCGCGTCATCAATGGCGCGACGGTCGGATTCCAGCTGCGATTCACCGGAACCGCCCACTGTGCCACCTGCCCCGCCACCGGTCCCCCGTTGCCGTTCCAGATGGGTCCAGCTGCGAACCAGACGGGATTTCTGGTATTCCAGCGCGGCAAGATCGACCTGCAACACACCTTCACGCGTGCGGGCACGCTCGCCGAAAATTTCGAGGATCAGGCCAGTACGGTCAAGAACCTTGACCCCCCAGTGTTTTTCCAGATTGCGTTGCTGGATCGGCGAAACAGGCCCGTCGATCAACACCAGCTGAATATCCTCGGCTGACAGTATCCCTGCCAGCTCCTCCAGTTTTCCCTTGCCAAACAACAAACCCGCATGGGGCTTGCGCAGCTTGACCACCAGATCAAACGCCACATCCAGTTCCAGCGCATGGGCGAGCGAAACGGCCTCGGCCAAGGCATGTTCAGGGGTGCGTCGGGTGAATTTACCGGGGATTTCCGGATGGATAACGCAAACGCGCGTTACGGAATCGCTCAGCTGTCTTCTCCGTCATAGAGCTGCACAGGTTGGCTCGGCATGATGGTGGAAATCGCGTGTTTATACACCAGTTGCGATTGCCCATCCCGGCGCAGCAGCACGCAGAAATTGTCAAACCAGGTGATAATCCCCTGAAGTTTAACCCCGTTGATCAGAAAGATCGTCACGGAAATTTTTGATTTACGCACGTTGTTTAAAAACGCGTCTTGCAGGTTTTGTCGATCGGCAGCCATTATTTTCAAGCCTTAAGTTTTATAGCCCCACGTTAACTGTCGCAGGATGTTGTTGTCGTTGAGTTCGTTCCGGCCGATTATGAAGAGAAATAGAAGATTTGCCAGCGAAATTTACACCGCTACAGGGAAAAATATGCAAGTTTTCGTTAACCGGATGAATTTAGCGCCAATAATTCGGGTTGAGCAGGGCAATCACCGCCAATGCCTCTAGCCGGCCAAGCACCATGGCAACACATAAAATCGCCTTTGCGGCATCCGAAATATGCGCGTAATTCAATCCGCTATCCGAGGCCATTTGCACCACCGGACCGGTTGTGGACAGCCCCGCCACCGAATAAACCAGCGAATCCTCAAAGCTGAGGCCGGTAAGTGACAGAGCCAGAGCAATGATCCCCAGCGACAGCGTGAACAACATCAAGAACACCCATGCCACCTGTGCGCCATCGCGGCGGATCGCCTTTGCGCGGCTGGAACTGCCGCCAACGGAATTCGGGTGGCTCAGGCGGGCGACCTCGCGTTGGCCGTGTTTGAACAGCGCATAGACCCGCAACAGCTTGATCCCGCCGGCGGTGGTGGCAACCCCGCCTCCAATAATCGCCAACCCCATAAGTATAAGCCCGGTCGTGCCAAGCCCGGACCAGGCCCGCGTTCCCCCCCAGGCGACGCTGTCAAACCCGGTGGTGGTCAGAAAGGAAAGTACCGTAAACATGCTGCCCCAAAGCGCGGAAATGGCGGTTTTGAAATCGGTTTGGGCGTCAACCTCGAGCGCACCGAACCAATGGCGCAAAAACAGCAGTATCGGCAAAATAACCAGACAAATCAGCATCAGGTTCAGCTCTTTGTCCTTGCGTAAATTGCGCAGCCCCTGCCCGTCCCTGTCCTGAAGCAAGGTATGGCGTGACACGGCAAAAATCAGGAACAGGAACATCAATATTTCCCCGCCAATGCCGCTGTTGCTGTGGCTCAGACCGCCGACAGGGGAAATGCCGCTGGTCGACATGATCGACATGGCATGGGACACCGCCACAAGCGAGCGATCGCCCACCACCAGCAGGACAAAGGCCAGCACAGCGGTTAACACCGTATAGGCTGGAAAAATCTGGCGGGTGTAGCGCTGTAGCCGTTGGGTGGCGAGCGCGGTGCCGAACTGGGGCATGGCCTTGGCGGTATTGGCGGCGGTGAAAACCTCGAATCCGCCAATATTCAACGGCGCAAAAATTGACAGAGCCACCACCAGAATGAAAAACCCGCCCATCCAGCCGGTCAGCGCCCGCATCAAATGCAACGGGTCCGGAATGGCCGATGGATTGTCAAACAGCGTCGCCCCAGTGGTGGTGAAACTGGACAGCATTTCGAAATAGGCCTGAAAGAAGTTGACCGATTTCACCAGCTGATCAAACGGCAGCGCCAACACGGCGGGAATGGTGATCAATGCGGCAAAAACCGTCAGCAAATAACTGCGCGCGGTGTTGCGCGGGACATAACCGGATGTCGCCACCGCGATCATGGAAACCACAATGAATTCAAAGGTGGTATAGAAAAACAGCGTACGGGCCACCAGCCAGTTTTCCTGCCGGATCGCCAGCGCCATCGGCACATACATCGACAAGATAGCAATGCCGAGCAGAACCACAAACAGCGGCAATGTGCGCAGCCATTTCATCGCACACCTCCGATTTGCCGGGCAAGGAACATCGCTGACACCATGGTTTTCCCTACCCTAGAAATAGTCGATGCTGACCTGAAACAGGCGCTCGACCTCTGGCACATCGGCCACCAACGAGAAAATCACCGCGAAATCACCGTCATTCAGCACCGTATCCCCGTTGGGCCGGACGATTTTATCGCCCGACTGCACTGCGGCGACCATCGCCCCCTCGGGGAAATCGATGTTGCGGATTTTCTGGCCGGAAATGGACGAAGACGCCATGACCTGCACCTCGATCACCTCGGCTTCGGCGTCGCCAATGGAATAAACCTGACGCACGCGGCCATGGCGAATATGGCGCAGGATAGAGGAAACTGTCGTGGCGCGTGGCTGGATGAATGCGTCGATGTTCAACGGTTCCAGCAAGGAAGACAGCGTCGGATCATTCACCAGCGCAATCGCAGAGGGACAGCCCGCCGCCTTGACCCGTGTGGCCACCAAAAGGTTGGTTTTATCGTCATCGGTCACCGCCAGAACCGCATCGGCGGTTTTCAGGTTGGCCTCTTCCAGCAAGTCCATATCCAGCCCGTCGCCATGCAAAACAATCGTGCGTTCAAGGGCTTCTGCCGCGGTTTCCGCGCGGCTGCGGTCGCGTTCGATCAACTTGGCCCGAATGCGTTCGCTCTGATTTTCGAGGTTCTGCGCCACGGCCAGCCCCACATTGCCGCCCCCGATAATAATCACCCGTTCGCGTTTTTTATTGGCTTTGCCAAAGATTTCGAGCGAGCGTTTCAGGTCTTCTTTGTGGGTGAATAAAAACACCTGATCCCCGATAAAAAGCTGATCATCGGGGGAGGCGCTAAACAGGTTACCATTGCGCCGAATACCGCTGACAATGGCCCGCAGGGTCGGGAAAAGTTCGGACAACTGGCGCAAGGGCGTGTTCAGAACGGCGCAGTCCTCTTGTAGAATAATACCGACCATTTCCAGCCCGCCTTGCAAAAACGGCTCGCTGTCAAAGGTCGCGGGGGCGGCCAGCTGGCGCAGGGCGGCGGCGGCGACCTCCAGTTCCGGTGAAATAATCACATCGATCGGCAGGTGATTGCGTTGAAACAAATCGGAATAGGCCGGATCCAGATAGGATTGCGCCCGCAAACGCGCCACCTTGCGCGGCACACCAAACACCGAATGCGCCACCTGACAGGTGACCATGTTGACTTCGTCCAGATAGGTTGCGGCGATGATCATATCCGCATCCCGTGCACCGGCCTTTTCCAGCACATCCGGATAGGAGGCAAATCCGGTAATCCCGCCCACGTCCAGCGTATCCGTGGCCTGATTTACCAGCGCTTCGTTTTTATCAACAATGGTAACGTCATTGTCTTCGGCCGCCAGATGACGGGCAATTTGCCAGCCCACCTGCCCTGCCCCGCATACGATTACTTTCATTGGTGCCCCCTATTCTTCCGGCTGGTCTTCGATTTGGGCAACCCGCGTTCCCGCCCGGTTTGTCGTCACCACATTGAGCGTTTTCAACTTGCGGTGCAGGGCCGAACGCTCCATGCCGACAAAACTGGCGGTGCGGGAAATATTGCCGCCAAACCGGTTGATCTGGGCCATCAGATATTCCCGTTCAAACATTTCGCGCGCCTCGCGCAGCGGCAGGGTGGCATAGGTATTGGACAGCCCGCCCGAACCGGTGGCGGCCTCGTCATTGCCGGGAATTTCCTTGACCTCGATCGGGCCGCCTTCCGGGCCGAGGATCAACACCCGCTCGATCACATTGCGCAACTGGCGTACGTTTCCGGGCCAGGACATGGTTTGCAACAGCGCCGAAGTTTCCTCGGTCAGTTCACGCAAAGGTAGGCCCTGATCGCGGTTGAATTCCTGTATGAAATGACTGGCAATCAGGGGGATATCCTCGCGCCGTGTTTCAAGCGACGGCACGTTGATCGGCACCACGTTCAGCCGGTGGTACAGCTCTTCGCGGAACCGTCCTGCGGCAATTTCGGCCATCAGATCGCGATTGGTGGCGGAAATAACGCGGATATCGACGCGCACTTTGTCCGAACCGCCCACACGGGTGAATTGTTGTTCGACCAGCACGCGCAGGATTTTGGATTGGGTGACAATCGGCATATCGGCAACTTCGTCAAAGAAAACAATGCCGCCATGCGCCTGTTCCAGCAACCCCGGTTCATAGCCCCGTTCGGTGCCTTCACGGCCAAACAGCACCTCTTCCATGCGCTCGGGATCGATGGTGGCCGAATTTACCGAAATGAACGGCGCATTGGCACGGTTGGATTTGGAATGGATATAACGCGCGGCGACCTCTTTGCCGGCACCAGAAGGGCCGGTTAGCATAATGCGCCCGTTGGTGCGGGTTACTTTGTCAAGCTGGGCAACCAAATTGCGAAAGGCCGGCGATTGTCCGATCATCACCGAAGACGTCACATCCCGCACCTTGAGCGTGGCATTTTCACGCCGCAGGCGCGAGGTCTCCATCCCCCGCGCAATGACCACCATCAGCTGATCGATATTGAACGGCTTTTCGATGAAATCATACGCGCCCTGTTTCACCGCCGCCACGGCGATTTCGATATTGCCGTGGCCGGAAATAATCACCACCGGAATATCGGGATTGTCGCGGCGCACGTTTTTCAGGATTTCAATCCCGTCCAGCCGGCTATCCTTGAGCCAGATATCCAGAATGATCAGATCCGGCGGATCCGAATTGATTTCCTTGAATGCCTCGTCCGAATTGGCGGCTTTGCGGGTTGTGTAGCCCTCGTCCACCAAAATATCCGACACCAGTTCCCGAATGTCTTTTTCGTCATCTACGACTAAAATATCGCCCATCTTTACCGCTCCTTCAGTGACATTTTATGCCACTTTACCTTTTTCGATTACTGTACTCTGTTCACTGGCAAATGGCAAAACGATCCTTGCCATGGCCCCGCATCGGGTTGCCCCGTCAAATACCGGTGCATCCAGCAGCTCGAGCGAGCCGCCGTGCTCTTCGATAATTTTCTTCACAATCGGCAAGCCAAGACCGGTGCCGTTTTCGCGATGGGTCACATAGGGTTCAAACAACCGCGATCTGTTTTCCACCGGCAGGCCGATGCCGTTGTCCTGAATCAGAATTTCGGTGCTGACATTTCCGGAATTCACCTGCACAAATATGCGGCCTTCAAATTCCGGATTGTCATTATTTTTTCTGTAGGTATCAATGGCTTCTCCGGCGTTCTTGATCAGGTTTGTTAGCGCCTGATTGATCATGGTGGCATCAATGTCGGCCATAATCGGATCGCATTGATTGTCCAGCGTGATCACTGTCGGGGCCAGCGCATCCTGCTGCAAAACCACGGCGTCACTGATCAGTTTACTAAGGTCATGCATCCGGCGTTCCGGTTCCGGCATGCGGGCGAATTTTGAAAATTCGTCCACAATCCGGCGCAGATCATTGGTTTGCCGGATGATCACGTCCGAATATTGCTCGAGCGTTTCGGCCTGATCCCCGACCAAAGGCGCGAATTTGCGCCGCATCCGTTCGGCCGACAGCTGAATCGGTGTCAGTGGATTTTTGATCTCATGGGCAATCCGGCGCGCCACATCCCCCCAGGCCGCCATCCGTTGCGCCGATACCAGATCGGTGACATCGTCAAAGGTCACGACATAGCCCTCAAGCAGGCCGGTTTCCGACAGCCGCATCGCAATCCGCACCAGCAAGATTTCCGGACTGCCGGCACGGGTCAGGCGGATTTCCTTTTGGGTGAATTTGGCTCCGGTTTCGTTCAATTTGTTGAACAGTTCGGCAAACTCCGGCACGGCTTCGGTCAACTCCAGATCGATGTCATCATCCCGTTGCAGGTTGAGCAACCGCGACGCGGCCGAATTCATCACCTCGATGCGGCCCTCCGGCGTCAGGCCGACCACACCGGCCGTCACCCCGGACAGCACGCTGTCAAACAACCGGCGCCGGCGTTCGGTGCGGGCGTTGGCCTCGCGCAGGTCATCATGCTGGCGTTTCACCTGTTGGCTCATGCGGTTGAACACCCGCCCCAGCATGGCGATTTCATCGTCGCCCTCCTCTTCGCGCACCTTCACGCCCAGATCGCCGGCCCCGACCCGTTGCACCGCCCCCGCCAACCGGCCCATGGGACGCGCCAGCCGTTCGGCAAACCACAATCCCAGCCAGATCGCCGCCAAAATCACCACCAGCGCAAAGCCCAGATAAATCAACGCCAAATCAAACAACAACTTGTCGCGTTCGCGCTCCATCTGGTTGTACACGGCCACGGTTTCTTTGGTTTCATCCAGCAAGCTGAGGATTTTTCCGTCTACCTTGCGCGAAATATAGACATAGCGATCGACAAACCCGTTCAACCGCAACAGCGCGCGGAATTCGTTGTTGTCCCAATCCTCGATAATCACCAGTTCTTTGGCCTCGGCACGGGCCAATTCATCCGGTGACGGTTCTTCAAAATCAAACAGATAGCTTCGTTCGCCGCGGGCACGTAACCGGGCACCGCCATCAATGACAAAGGCCTCTTTCAACCCGCGCTGAATGCGTTTTTGGCCCAGCGTCAGGGCAGTTCGCAGCTCGGCATCGCCAGCATTCGGGGCAATTCGGTGTTGTTGTTCCAAAAACTGCGCCAACAAACGGGCGTCGTTGCTCAGGTCATTGCGTTTTTCAAATTCATAGGCCTGCGCCGCCGCCAGAGAGTTGCCAACCACATTTTGCACCCGCGTCGAAAACCAGTTTTCAAAGCCGAAGTTCAGCAAAATCGTGGAAATCACCGCCACCACAATGGTTGGCACCAGCGCCACGATTGAAAACACCCCGCTCAGCCGCAAATGCAGCCGCGATCCGGCGGTTTTGGCGTTGCGGGCGTTGATGATCCGCATGACCTTTTGCGCCACCAGCGCCGCCAGCACCAGCATGTAAATCAAATCAAACAGGAGAACCAATCGCAGCAGATCATTGGAAACCCCGCCGCTCGATGGCCGCAAAACATAGTAGTTTGCAAAAACCAGCACCGGCGCAATCAACGCCATCACCATGGCAAAGAAGCTCTGCGCCCGGCGACTTTTCCGCCACAGGTTTAACTGTCGCCAGACTACTTTCACCTTGGACTGTTGCACAAATAAACCTACCTTGACCGATTACACCGGATTATGTGGCAGGTTTACATCATTCTTTTACCGCGTGTCACCACAATATCCAGTTCTTGAATCTTTTTGCGCAGGGTATTCCGGTTTATGCCCAATAATTCGGCGGCTTTTATCTGATTTCCGCGTGTCGCAGACAGCGTCAGCGCGATCAGCGGGAGTTCGACCTCCCGTATCACCCGGTTGTACAGGCCGGGCGGTGGCAGGGAATCACCGTGTTGATTAAAATACCGCTCGATATGTTCCCCCACACTGGCCGACAGGTTTTGTCCGCTTCCGGCCTGTGGCTTGATCTTCTCGGACGGCAGTTGCGCCAGTTGCGCCACAACAAAATCCGCATTGATTTCATCCTCAGGGCACAGAACCACCAATTGGCGAACAAAATTCTCGAGCGCACGCACATTGCCGGGCCACATGGATTGACGCATTTTATCGAGCGCATCGGGAGAGATGGTTTTATTGCCCAAACCGGACACCGCGTGCGATTGCAAAAAATGGCGGGTCAGGTCGGCCACATCGTTAATCCGTTCGCGCAACGGTGGCAGGTTGATCGGCATCACATTCAACCGATAATACAAATCCTCGCGGAACACGCCTTCGTCAACCAGCACCGCCAACGGTTGGCTGGAAGACGAAACAAACCGGAAATTCCGCGCCTGCACGATCGGGTCCTGCAAATGGCCGAGCAGTTTCAATTGGCAGCTGCTGGACATTTCGCCAATCTCGTCCAGATACACCGTGCCGCCGTTGCCGTGATCATCCCCCAATAAAATCCGGTCGATTTCCTCGCCCGACGTCGTGGCGGCATTCAGCGTGATAAAATCACGCCGGGATCGTCCGCCCAGCTTGTGCAGGGCATTGGCCAGCAGGTTTTTTCCCGTGCCGCTCTCGCCCAGAATCAGGACGTTCAAATCCGTGTTCAACACCCGCGCCACAATGCGATAGACCTCTTGCATGGCCGCAGACCCCCCGATCAAGGGCAGGCCCGATTGTGTGTCCTGCGACTCCGCATCCGGTTTGGGCGGCTCGGTGCGGGTCAGGGCCTTGTTCACCTTGGACAGCAATTCGCGCAGATCAAAGGGTTTGGGCAGATAATCATAGGCCCCTGCTTCGGAGGCCTTGATCGCGGTAATCACCGTATTTTGCGCCGAAATCACGATCACCGGCAAATCGGGACGTTTGCGTACAATGGCCGGTAACAGGTCAAGCCCGTTGCCGTCCGGCATCATCACATCCGAAATCACCGCATCGCCCTCGCCTTCCTCAATCCAGCGCCACAGGGTTGTGGTGTTGGATGTCGCCCGCACACGACATCCGGCGCGGGTCAGGGCCTGGGTTAAAACCGTGCGAATGGTGCGGTCGTCATCGGCAACAAGAACAGTCCCGTGCATCAGGGTTTCTCCATTTCGGGGCGCCAGACCGGCAGGCGCACACAAAATTCGGTGCGCGCCGGAGTGCTGGCGCATTCAATCAGTCCGCCATGGGCGGCAATTATTTTGGATACCAGCGGCAGGCCAAGCCCGCTGCCGTTGGCTTTGCTGGTGACAAACGGGTCGAAAATATCCGCAATCAAGCTGTCGGGTATGCCGGCCCCGTTGTCGATAATTTCGATTTGCAACGGCAGGTTTTCCGTATGGGTTCCCGCCATCGCCAGTTTCACACCGGAATTATACGAAGTGCGGATTTTGATCGCTCCTTTGGCACCACTCACGGATTCCGCAGCGTTTTTCAACAGGTTTTGAAACACTTGCAACAATTGATCGCTATCCCCTGCCACATCGGGCAAAGACGGGTCATATTCGACGCTAAACGTTACATGTGCCGCAAAACCGGCCTTGGCCGCGCGGTGGGCGCGGTCCAGAACATCGTGGATATTGACCGGTTTACGCGTCACTTCGCGCTGATCGCCCACATGTTCCACCCGATCCACCAATTCCCCAATACGCCGCGTTTCAGAGGTAATCATTTCGGTCAGTTCCCGATCTTCCTCGCCCACCGTCATACCCAGCAATTGCGCCGCGCCGGAAATCCCCGCCAACGGGTTGCGGATTTCATGCGCCAGCATCGCCGCCATCGCCGCCACCGAACGCGCCGCCGCCATATGGGTGAGCGAGCGGCTCATTTTCTGGGCCACGCCGGTGGGTTGAATGATCAACAGCAACGTGTTGCTGTCGCGCCCCATCACCCCCACATGTACGTTACAGCTCTGGCTGGGTTGATCGAGCAGCGCCACATCCACATTGTATTGCATCAAGGAGCCGTGATTGTGTCGCGCCGTGTTCGCCGTGTCGGCAATCACCGATCCGGTCCCGAAAATATCGGAAATGCACCGCTTGCGCATTTGCTTGCGCGAGGTTTGCACCAACTGTTCACCGGCCCCGTTGGCATCGATGAAATAGTCCCGATCATCAATCACAAAGGCCGGAAACGGCAGGATATTCCAGATGGATTCGTAATCAACCATCACGCGGCAACCTCCGTACGGGGGAGCTGTTGTAATAAGGCAAGGACTTGTTTGCTGTCTTTTTGGGTCAAAATCGTCTTGCGCAGATCCGGCGGGGTTTGCATTTGTTCCATGTACCACCCCAAATGTTTGCGCGCGACCCGATTGCCCAAAACTGGTCCATAGAAGGTGAGCATTGACTCGTAATGATCTGAAATCATGTTGATTAATTTGCTTCCGGTGGGGGGCACCGGTGCCGGTTTCCCATAGAGCGCCGCGCCGATTTGTGCCAGCAGCCACGGCCTGCCCTGCACCCCGCGCCCGATCATCACCCCATCGGCCCCCGATTGCTGCAGCGCTGTGCGCGCGCGGCCAATGTCGGTAATATCGCCATTGGCAATCACCGGTACGTTCACCGCATCCTTGACCGCGCGAATGGCCCGCCAGTCGGCGCTGCCCTTGTAAAACTGACAGCGCGTGCGCCCGTGGATTGTAATCATTTGCACCCCCGCCGTTTCCGCGCGTTTGGCAAGTGTGGGCGCATTGCGCAGGGCGTCATCCCATCCCAAACGGGTTTTCAACGTTACCGGCACATCCACCGCCGCCACCACCGCACCAATCAGGCGCAGTGCATGGTCCAGATCCTTCATCAAGGCAGACCCCGAATAGCCATTGGTAACCTTTTTCGCCGGACAGCCCATGTTGATATCAATCATCCGCGCGCCGTTATCCGCACAGATCTGCGCGCAACGGGCCATCAGATCGGCTTCTGTCCCCGCGATTTGTACGGCCGTGTTTTCCACATCCAGCCCCAATTCCGCCCGGGCCTTGGCCTGCGTTGCCGATTTATGCTTGGCGTAAACCAGTTCGCGGCTGGCCACCATTTCAGAGACCACCAACCCCGCGCCAAAAGAGGCCACCAGATTTCGAAACGGCAAATCCGTAATCCCCGCCAAAGGGGCGAGCAAAACCGGCGGGTCGATTGCTTGATTTTCGATCACAAGAGTCATGGTGCCTGTTTTTTAGGCAAGCGCAGCAAAAGGCAAGCGGATTAAACCGCGTGCGACCATCTGGCTACAGAGTGTCGCCGATTTCCAGATCGGGCATGTATTCAACCACCTGCCCCACACGCGTATAATCCGGTGTCATATGTTCCAGAATAAGCGAGGCGGCCTTTTTGCCGATTTCAAACCGGTAGGCATTCATGGTGGCGGTCAACTGTGGCATACCATGGCGTAGATCAAGCCCATTGAACCCCGCCAGCGCCAATTGATCCGGCACGGAAATGTTGTTCATAATGCAATGCATCAACCCGCCACAGGACATGGTATCGGAGGAATAGTAAATCATTTCAATATCCGGGTTGCGCTCCAGCATTTGCCCCGTCAATTCACGACCCAGCAACACAGAAGACGATCCCGAATATTTTTCGATGGCTTGCAACGGCACACCGGATTCGTCCAGCGCTTTGACAAACCCGTCAAACCGTTTGGCCGCGCGAAAATCCAGCGGCATTTTTGTGCCGATAAATCCCAGCTTGCGATAGCCCCGTTTCAGGATTTCCAGACCGGTTTGATAGCCCGCACGGAAATGCGACAGGCCCACGTTCATATCCACCGGCTCCCCGTCCAGATCCATGATCTCGACAATCGGAATGCCGGCATTGGCCATCATTTTGCGGGCCGCGTCCGTGTGTTCCAGTCCGGCCACAACCAACCCTTTGGGTTGCCAGCTGAGCATTTCACGGATGACCTTTTCTTCGGTGTCCAGATCGTAATCGGACACCCCGAAAACCGGCTGCAAGGGCGTGGATTTCAGGACTTGGGAAATGCCGGTCAGAACCTCGGCAAAAACGAAACTGGAAATGGAGGGCACAACCACCCCCACCAGATTGACCGAGCGTGACGACAGCGATCCGGCAATGCGGTTGGGCACATAGCCAACCTCTGCTGCGGCCTTGTGGACACGGTCGCGCGTTCCGACCGATGCCTCGCCCTTGCCGCGCAAAACCCGGCTGGCGGTCATTTCACTGACGCTTGCCAGTTCTGCCACGTCTTTTAAGGTCGGCCTGCGTGCCATGCTCTGCCCGTTTGTTGGTTTATCGCCTCTTTAGAACACAGTAAGCCCGCGCAGGAAAGATGCTTTACATGCGGCAAAGCGTACAAAGACGGTATTTTTCCACCGCTTGCCCTGCGCGGGGCCATGGCGTAAAAGTCGGCAAAAGGAACACATATGAATATTACCGCCCTTGTAGTTGCCGCCGGTCGGGGGACCCGTGCCGGCGATGGCATTCCCAAACAATACCGCGCCCTGTACGGCGCGCCGGTATTGCGCCACACATTGCGCGCGCTGTTGGCGAACGGGGATATCACGGCGGTGGTGACGGTGATCCACCCCGATGACCTGTCCCTGTACCAGAACGCGGCAGCGCCGCTTGGCGATCCCCGCCTGCAAGCGCCGGTTATGGGCGGGAACAGCCGGTCGCAATCGGTGGCTAACGGATTGGCAGCCTGTGACGGGGATGTGGTGTTGATCCATGACGGCGCCCGCCCCCTGTTGCCCCCCGATGCGTTGACACGGCTGGTCGCGCGCATGCAAACGGCCAAGGCCGCGTTTTTGGCGGTGCCGGTAAACGATGCCCTGTGGCACGGAAACGGCGATCAGGCGGACAGGGCGCAATCGCGCGAAAACCTGTGGCGGGCGCAAACACCGCAGGCATTTGACCTGAACCTGATCCGCGCGGCACATGCGAACAGCCCCGAACCCATGGCCGATGATGTTGCCGTGGCACGGGCGGCGGGGATTGCTGTTGAAATCGTCATGGGCGATGAAAACAATCTGAAAATCACCCGTGCAGCGGATTTTGCGCTGGCGGAAAAAATAATGGGACAAAACATGGATGTACGCACGGGAAACGGCTTTGATGTGCATAAATTCGGCCCCGGAGATCAGGTCACGCTGAACGGTGTTTCGATCCCGCATAGCCACGGGCTGGTCGGGCATTCGGATGCGGATGTGGGCATGCACGCAATCACCGACGCGATTTTCGGGGCTTTGGCCGAAGGCGACATCGGCCAGTGGTTTCCGCCCTCTGATCCGCAATGGAAAGGGGCCGCGTCGGATATTTTTCTGCGCAAAGCCATCGAACGCGCGGGCGCACGCGGGTTTACCATTACCCATCTGGATTGCACGCTGGTGTGCGAACACCCGAAAATCGGCCCTCACGCCGCCGCCATGCGCGCCGCATTGGCCGAAATAACCGGCCTTGATCCGGACCGGATCAGCGTCAAGGCCACCACATCGGAACAACTCGGTTTTACTGGCCGTGGCGAAGGGATCGCCGCGCTCGCAACCGCAACATTGGTGAAAATATGACCCGTTTTATCGCGACTTGGTTTTACAGCGGGCTTTTGCGCCCGGCCCCCGGCACATGGGGCACGGCGGCCTCCCTTCCCTTTGCGGTGCTGCTGCATGCGCTTGGCGGGTTTCCAGCGCTGGCGGTGGCAACGCTGCTGGTGTTTTTTCTGGGCTGGTGGGCCACGGCGCGGGAAACGGCGGGCAAGGACGATCACGACCCCGGCGAAATTGTGATCGACGAGGTCGTGGGCATGTGGATCACTCTGTTCCCCCTGTCCGGCACGCTTTGGTTTCTGGAGCTGGACATCCTGATCCTGCCTTGGCCCGGGTTGCTCGGCGGGTTTGTGTTGTTTCGTCTGTTTGACATTCTGAAGCCGTGGCCGGTGAGCTGGGCCGACCGGAAATCCACGCCGTTCGGGGTGATGTTTGACGACGTGCTTGCCGGTATTTACGCCGCGACATTCACCACCGTGCTGGCCGGTTTTGCGCATGGCTATTTTTGATCCCGAAATCACCGCACTGGCGGAACGGGTGTTGGCTTCTTGCCGCGCCAAAGGCCTGCGGATCAGCACCGCCGAGAGCTGCACCGGCGGGTTGCTGAGCGCGGCGCTGACGGATATTGCCGGATCTTCGGATGTGTTTGAATGCGGGTTTGTGACCTATTCCAACGATGCCAAAAGCACGATGCTGGGCGTGGACGCCGAAACCTTGTCGCAATTTGGGGCCGTATCCGAACCGGTGGCGCAGGAAATGGCAACCGGAGCCTTGGCCCATTCACACGCCCAAATCGCGGTGAGCATAACCGGCATTGCCGGCCCCGGTGGATCCGATCACAAACCCGAAGGCCGCGTCTGTTTCGGGCTGGCACAAGGGAACGGCCCCGTGCGGACAACCACCCGCGAATTCGGGGCATTGGGGCGCGGAAATGTCCGGCGTGCGGCGTTGCTATTCGGGTTGGGCCTGTTGCTCGGCTGATGCCGTCAAGCGCGTCTTGATCCGCCGGTAAATAACACCATAGCGCCACAGCAACAACATGCCGGCCACCCCAAGCCCGATCACCAGCCCCATCCAGACCCCCTGCGCGCCAAAACCCGCATGAAACCCGAGCCAATATCCGCTGGGCATGCCCAGTATCCAATAGGCAATCACCGCAATCACCATCGGCGCGGTGGTGTCCTTGACCCCGCGCAACAGACCCAGCACCACAACCTGTGTGGCATCAACGATCTGAAAGGCCGCCGCCACCAGCATCAAAGACGTGCCGATGCGGATGATCTCGGCGGTTTCGGTTTCCCCGGTGCGAATAAACAGGGACACGAGCTGTGCCGGAAACAACAGGAAAATCGTGACCGTAACCAGCGACACCCCCAGCCCCATCAGGCTGGCCACAACCGATGCCCGCCAGAGCGCCTGTGGGTCCTTGCGCCCCAAGGCATTGCCTGCGCGAATGGTGGCCACATTGGAAATCCCCAAAGGGATCATAAAGCTGAGCGCGGAAATCTGGATAACAACGCCATGCGCCGCCAGCGGCACCGTCCCGAGCCAACCAACCAGCAACGCGGTGCCGGAAAACAACCCCGATTCCGCCAGCAAGGTAAACCCGATCGGCGCGCCAAGGCGAAACACCTCGTTAAATGCCGGCCAGTCGGGGCGCAGCGGGTTGCGAAACAAATCAAAGGCGCGGAAATCACGGTTCAATCCGGCGTAAAGCAGCAAAAACAAACAGCTGACCAAGGTTGTCAACAAGGTCGCAAAGGCCGCGCCTTCGGCCCCCATTTCCGGCATGCCGAAGTTGCCAAAGATAAACGCATAGTTAAACACCGCATTGGCCCCCGCCCCGACCAGAGTTGCCGCCAAAACCACGCCGGCCCGTTCCAGCGCACTGAAAAACGAACGTAGCAACATAATCAACAACCCGGGCACAATCGCCCACGCCGCGATATCCATGTAATCGCCGGCAACAGCCGCCAGTTCCGGTTCCTGACGCAACATCAACAACAGGTTTTCCATGTTCAACAGCGGCACCAGCGCCAGCGCGCTATACAAAAGCACCAGCCACCCGCCCATGCGCACCGACCGGCGCACCTGTGCCGGTTCATCCGCCCCAAGCGCATTTGCCGCCATCGGCATGACCGCAATCCCGATCCCTGCGCCGAAAATGAAAAACAGAAAATAGGTACTGGTCGCCAGCACAACGGCGGCCAATCCCTCGACCGAATACCACCCCATCATCACCACATCGGTGGTGTTGGTCAGCATCTGTGTCAGATGGCTGCCCACCAGTGGCAAGCCCAGCTTGATCGAAGCGCGAATGTGGTCTCCCCAGCTGCGCGCGGGAGTCGGTTTCTGGGTCATGGTGGTCCGAGGTTCTGAAGGCAATGCCGTGAATGAATTACCCGTCCACAAGATCAAACCTGCGACAAAATTGCAAGAGGTGTGTTTTCTTTGACAAATACCATTTTGCATTGTTCACTGGCCTGAAAAGGGGAGAAAAACAATGCTGTTGTTATTGCGGTATCTGGGGCTATTTGGCTTGTCTATTGGTTTGATACTCTTGACAATCGTTCCGACGGATACCGGCCCGTCCACCACGATTGACCTGTGGATCCGTGCGTTTTATCTGCCGATTTATCTGTGTTTATCGGTGTTCCTCATGACCAGCTTTCGCCCTGTGACCCTACGGGCGCAGCTCGGAAAAACCCCCAACCGGGTGGATGATTTGCACCTATGGCTGGCGCCTTTGATGGTGCTGCTGGCCTTTTTGTGGGCCGATTTCGTTTTGGCCGGTATGCTGGCCGTCGCGGGATTTGCGCAAAGCCATCCGTTTTACTATCTCGGGCTTTTGCTTGGCGGCAGTGCGTTGGCCGTCTGGATGGCTATGCGCGTGCGACAAGCGTTTTTTACGGGCGCTCAGTAGGCTCTGTCTGTTTGTTCAGCGAAAACCGCGCCCACACCCCGTTGTGATCCGACCCCAGCAAGGGCAATGTTTCCACCGTGCCGGTATTGGGAACAGATATCAGCACATGGTCAATCGGCAGGGGGAACATCTGTTTGAGCCAGAAAGTCCCGTTGATATGCCCGATCCGGTTCACTTTTGCCACCTGTTCGATCCGTGTAATTGTGCCGGACCAAGGCACCATATTGAAATCACCCGCAATGATTTTCACCCCGTCAAGCGCCGCCAGCCCGGGCAACAACATCGCGACCTGTTCCGCCTGACCAAAGGGATAGGGCCAATGCAAATGGGTCGAAACCAGCCACACCGGCCCATCGGGCGTACGCACCTGTGCTGCGGCCATCCCCAGCCCGTCCATACAGGTTTCACTGCCCTTAATCAGCGGCCAGCGCGATGCAAGCGCCACGCCCCCCACCGTGCCAAAAGGGCAAACAAGCCGGGTCGGATAGGTCTCTGCAAGGGTTTTCAACAGGGCCTTATGCGCCATGGTGACCTCTTGCAAAGTAACAAAATCCGGTTTTTTCTGCAAAATGTCCTGCGCGACATCCCCGATTTGTTTGTTCCGGAACGACAGGTTCTTTTGGTATAAGCCATAGCGCGCGGTTTGATCCGGTGTATCGGGAAAGGCATTCCACAAAATCGGCAAGGCCGCCCCCGCCCCGAGCGCCAGGGTCATCCACGCCAGCTTGCGCGGCCAGAGCGGCAGAAAGACCGCCCCCACCAGCACCGTGATCCCGCCAAGCGGCACCCGAAACACCGCCAGACTATCTGCAATCGGGTGTAAATCCGGCAAGGCCCCAAGCAAAAGCAAAACCAGCGGCACCAGCGCCAAAACGTTTATCATTACTTTATACATAAACCGACCTGCCCTGTTTTGTGGTTCTTTTGGATTACAGGTATTCCGCATTTGCCACAACATATTGCGTCAGCCTGTGTGAAATGTTCTAATGCCCCACCAACAGAGCCAATAATCAGGATTCGAGCACCCATGGCCGCTGACTCATTGTTTTCCGACGACGAAACACCGAAAAAATCTACCCCCACGGCACCAGAGCCGCAAAAAACCGCCGCGATTGCCCCGTCAGAGGGCGATTACAACGCGGATTCCATCGAGGTTCTGGAAGGGCTTGAACCGGTGCGCAAACGTCCCGGCATGTATATCGGCGGCACCGATGAACGTGCGCTGCACCATCTGGTGGCAGAGGTGCTCGACAACTCCATGGACGAGGCCGTTGCCGGCCACGCCAACCGGATCGAGGTCGAACTCCACGCGGATTATGCCATCACCATTCGCGACAACGGGCGTGGTATTCCGATTGATCCGCACCCCAAATTCCCCGATAAATCCGCGCTCGAGGTGATCTTGTGTACCCTGCATGCGGGCGGTAAATTTTCCGGCAAGGCCTATCAGACCTCCGGCGGTTTGCACGGGGTCGGGGCGTCGGTTGTGAATGCGCTCAGCGACAGTATGGTAGTGCAGGTTGCCCGCAACAAGGAACTTTATGAACAACGTTTTTCCCGTGGTAAACCGCTTGGCCCTGTGGAAAAGGTCGGCAATGCCCCCAACCGGCGCGGCACATCGGTAACCTTTCACGCCGACGAACAGATTTTTGGCCGCCACCGGTTCAAACCGGCACGCCTGTTTAATTCTATCCGGTCCAAGGCCTATCTGTTTTCCGGTGTCGAAATCCGCTGGAAATCCGAAATCGACGACAAGGAAACCCCGCTGGAGGCCACATTCCATTTCCCCGGCGGACTTGCCGATTATTTGAATGAAACCCTTGGGAAATCCACCACCTATGCCGATGTCCCCTTTGCCGGCAAGGTTGACTTCATGAAAAAATTCAACCAGCCCGGCTATGTGGAATGGGCGATCAACTGGACCCCGGCCCGCGACGGGTTTATCCAGTCCTATTGTAACACGGTCCCCACGCCCGAGGGCGGCACCCATGTGAGCGGCTTTTGGGCTGCGATCCTCAAGGGGATCCGCGCTTACGGCGAATTGGTGTCCAACAAAAAGGCCTCGCAAATCACCCGCGAGGATCTGACCAGCGGCGGTTGTGCTCTGGTGTCCTGTTTCATTGCGGAACCGGCGTTTGTCGGGCAAACCAAGGACCGGCTGTCCTCTGAAATCGCACAGAAAATGACCGAAGCCGCTGTGCGCGACCATTTTGACAACTGGCTTGCGGCCGATACCAAATCCGCCGGTGCGATCCTTGATTTTCTGGTGCTGCGCGCCGAAGAGCGGCTGGCGCGGCGCAAGGAAAAGGAAACCGCCCGTAAATCCGCCACGAAAAAACTGCGCCTGCCCGGCAAGTTGGTGGATTGCTCCTCCTCCAGCCGCGAGGGCACAGAGCTGTTCATCGTGGAAGGCGACAGCGCGGGGGGCAGCGCCAAAATGGGCCGTGACCGCAAGAAACAGGCCCTGTTGCCGCTGCGGGGTAAAATCCTGAATGTGCTGGGCGCTGCATCAGGTAAAATGATGCAAAACAACGAGATAAGCGACCTTTGCCAAGCGCTCGGCGTGCAGATGGGAACCAAATTCAACGTCGAAGACCTGCGTTACGAGAAAGTCATCATCATGACCGACGCGGATGTGGACGGGGCGCATATCGCGTCTTTGCTGATGACATTGTTTTTCACCCAGATGCGGCCAATGATTGATCACGGGCATCTGTATCTGGCCTGCCCCCCGCTGTTTCGCCTGACCCAGGGCGCGCGCAGTGTGTACGTGATTGACGAGGCCGAGCGCGACGAGTGGCTGGAAAAAGGACTGGGCGGGCGCGGTAAAATAGAGGTGTCACGGTTTAAAGGGCTGGGCGAAATGAACGCCAAGGATCTGAAGACAACCACCATGGACGTAACCACACGCAAGCTGATCCGCGTCACCATCGATGACGACGAACCGGGCGAAACCGCCGATCTGGTGGATCGTTTGATGGGCAAAAAGCCGGAGTTGCGGTTTGAATACATTCAGGCAAACGCGCAGTTTGTGGAAGAGTTGGATGTTTAGGGGGGGACTCTTTTAAATAAAGGTGCCCCTTGCGGGGCATTCCTCTGAGCGCTGGCGCGCGGATTTGCCTCCGGCGGGGATATTTAGAGAAAATGGAATGGTAAAGGGGGGCGGATTTGCCCCCCTTTTGTGTTTTATGCGCTTTCAACTGCCCGTTTTGCCATCACGCCCACCAGATGGGCGCGGTATTCGGCGGAGCCGTGCATGTCGGACAGCATGTCATCCGCATCGGTTGACACATCGGCCAGTGCATCGGCAGACCAGTTGGTACCAAGCGCGGCTTCCATGGCTTCGTGGCGGAAAACACCGTCGTTGCCGGCCCCTGTCACCGCAACACGCACGCCGTCGCCGGTTTGGGCGACCATTACCCCCGCCATGGCATAACGCGATGCCGGATTGGGGAATTTGGCATAGGCTGCACGGCTTGGCACGGGAAAGCGCACGGCCGTGACGATTTCGCCTTCTTCCAGAGCGGTTTCAAACAGGCCCTCAAAGAAATCCGCCGCCGCCAGTTCGCGGGTGTTGGTGACGATGGTTGCGTTCAGGCCCAGACAGGCCGCCGGATAATCCGCCGCCGGATCGTTATTGGCGATGGAGCCACCAAGGGTGCCACGCGCCCGCACGGCAGGATCGCCGATGTTGCCGGCCAGTGCCGCAAGCGCGGGAATGGCGTTTTGCACATCGGTTGAACCGGCCACATCCGCGTGGGGCGTGCCCGCGCCGATGGTAACCGTATCCCCGGCAACTGAAATGCCCTGCATCTCGGCAATTTGGCTGAGGTCGACAAGGTCGCTTGGCGATGCCAGCCGTTGCTTCATTGTCGGCAACAGGGTTTGCCCGCCGCTCAGGTATGCCGCGTCGTCTGCCTTGGCCGCTGTTTCGGCGGCGTCTGCAACCGAAGCTGCGCGATGGTAAGTTGTATCAAACATATCTAACGTCCCCTTATTCTGCTGCGGTGGCAGCGTTTGCGGCCTGAATTGCGGCCCAGACTTTGGATGGTGTGGCCGGCATTGACAGGTCATTGTTGCCGATCGCATCGGTGATCGCGTTGATCACCGCAGGGGGTGACCCGATTGCGCCGGCTTCGCCGCAGCCTTTCATCCCCATGGGGTTGCCCGGACAAACGGTGGACTGGTGGTGCACAGAGAAGCTCGGCAAATCAGAGGCCCGCGGCATGGTGTAATCCATGTAGGAACCGGACAACAACTGTCCCGCGTCATCATAGACCACGCCTTCCAGCAGTGCCTGACCGATGCCTTGACCAATGCCGCCATGAACCTGACCTTCGACGATCATCGGGTTGACGATGGTGCCGAAATCATCAGATGCCACGAATTGCACGATCTCGGTGGTTCCGGTATCCGGGTCCACCTCGACTTCGCAAATGTAACAGCCTGCCGGAAAGGTAAAGTTGGTCGGGTCATAAAACGCGCCTTCCTTGAGGCCCGGCTCCATACCCTCGGGCAGGTTATGGGCGAGGTAGGCGGCAAGACCGACTTCATGCCAGAGCATCTGTTTATCGGTGCCGGCGACCTTGACGGCACCGCCTTCGATCACGATGTCGTCTTCGGAGGCCTCCAACGTGTGCGCGGCCAGTTTCTTGACCTTGGCTTCTACCTTGTCCAGTGCCTTGACGATGGCCGACATGCCAACCGCACCGGAGCGAGAGCCGTATGTGCCCATGCCCATTTGCACCTTGTCGGTGTCGCCATGCACCACGGAAATACCGTCGAGCGGCAGATCGAAACGATCCGCGACGACCTGGGCAAAGGTGGTTTCATGGCCCTGTCCGTGGCTGTGAGAGCCGGTCAGGATTTCGATTGTGCCGACGGCGTTCACCCGCACTTCGGCAGATTCCCACAGACCAACACCGGCCCCGAGCGATCCCACCGCCGCCGATGGCGCGATGCCGCAGGCCTCGATGTAGTTGGAAAAGCCGATACCGCGCAGTTTGCCGCGTTTGGCGGCCTCTTCGCGGCGGGCTTCGAAACCGGCATAATCGGCGGCTTCCATCGCCTGTTTCTGATTGGCGGCGAAATCGCCGGAATCATAGGCCATGATCACAGGCGTCTGGTGCGGGAATTCGGTGATGAAGTTTTTCAACCGCAAATCCGCCGGCGACATGCCCATTTCACGCGCTGCTGTTTCCATCAGGCGCTCCATGACATAGGAGGCCTCTGGCCGCCCTGCCCCGCGATAGGCATCAACCGGCACCGTGTTGGTGTACACCGCCTTGACGTTGCAATACACGTTTTCGATATTGTACTGGCCCGATAAAAGGGTTGCGTACAGATAGGTTGGCGTGGCCGAGGAAAACAGCGACATATAAGCACCGAGGTTTGCCTTGGTGTCCACCTTCAGCCCGACAATTTTACCGCCGGCGTCAAAACCCATGGTGGCCGTTGTCACATGGTCACGGCCATGGGCGTCGGTCAGGAAGGCTTCGGCGCGGGTCGATGTCCATTTCACCGAACGGTTGGTTTTCATCGACGCCCAGAGGCAAACGATTTCTTCGGGGTAGATATAGATTTTGGACCCGAAACCACCGCCAACATCGGGCGCAATCACGCGCAGCTTGTTTTCCGGTGCCACGTTGTAAAACGCCGATAACACCAGACGCGCCACATGCGGGTTTTGCGAGGTGGTATAAAGGGTGTAATGTTCCTCGGCCTCGTCATAGGTGGCAATCGCGGCGCGCGGTTCCATCGCATTTGGCGACAGGCGGTTGTTGACGATGTCCAGCTTGGTGACATGGGCCGCACCGGCGAGGGCGGCATCCGTGGCGGCTTCTTCGCCGATTTCCCAATCAAAGATCATGTTGTTCGGGGCGTTTTCATGGATTTGCGGCGCGCCATCGGCAAGGGCTTTGACGGAACCCACCACCACGGGCAGTTCCTCATAGCTGACCTCAACCGCTTCGGCGGCGGCTTCTGCTTCGGCGATGCTGTCAGCGATAACAACCGCAACCGCATCCCCCACATAGCGTACGGTATCCGTGGCCAGCGCGGACCACGCGCCCATGTTCATCGGGCTGCCGTCCTTGGAGCTGACAGCCCAGCCACAAATGATGTTGCCGATTTCATCTGCCACCAGTTCGGGACCGGTCAGAACCGCCTCGACACCGGGCATGGCCTTGGCCGCATCGGCATTGATGCCGGTTACCTTGGCATGGGCATGCGGGCTGCGGACAAAGGCTGCGTAGGCCTGGTTTTCCATTTTGATATCATCGGTGTATTTGCCTTTGCCGGTGATAAATCGTTTGTCCTCTTTGCGCAGGACACGGGCGCCAATTCCTTCAGTCATATCATTCGCCCCCTCAAGCGTTTGCCATTTTGGCTGCTGCGTCCTGAATGGACTTTACGATGTTGTGATAACCGGTGCAGCGACAGATGTTGCCTTCCAGTTCGTGGCGAATGGCGGCTTCGGTCAGTTCCTCACCGCTCGCTTGATAGCGTGCAATCATGTCTGTGGCGCTCATGATCATGCCCGGGGTACAAAATCCGCATTGCAAACCGTGGTTGTCCTTGAACGCCTGCTGCACCGGATGCAGTTCCTTGCCGTTGGCCAATCCTTCGACGGTTGTGACGGTCGCACCGTCAACACTGGCGGCCAGAGTGGTGCAGGATTTGATTGCCTTACCATCCACATGCACAACGCAAGCGCCGCATTGGCTGGTGTCGCAGCCCACATGTGTGCCGGTCAAACGCAGGTTTTCGCGGATAAATTCCACCAATAACGTATTGTCGGGAACATCGCGCGAAACGGCCTTGTCGTTCACGGTCATCGAAATTTTGGTCATGTATTCCTCCCAGAGCGTTGGTTTTTTTGTTGTTTTTTTAACCATTCCCCACAAAAAATACCTGTCGCACGTGACTTTTCTCGTGGGCGTGTGTCACTCTAAGGTGGAAAACCGTTTCAGAGCAAGGGTAGTCGGCCATTGTGCCGTTAAAAATTTCGTGTTTTGTCAGGGCGTGCTAACTTTTGTCAACTTCGTTTCGGCCAGTTTCCCACAGGGTCCAGGCCTCCGGTGTGTCCAGATCCAGCAGCACCGCCGCATCCATCGCCACCGTCGTGACAGCTCCCGCCGCCTGTTCAATAATCGGTTTGGCTCCACGGTCACCTTGCAAATTGGTCAGGGCTTCGAAATAGCGCCGGTCAAATAGCGCCGGATTGCCGCGTTTGCCGTTCGGGGCCAGCGGCACCACAATAAAACGTTCCTTTTCAGGGTCATAAGCATCCATCAATGCGTCAAAATGGTCCGCAGAGACCTCCGGCATATCTGCAAGCGCCATCACCACTGCTGCGCAATCCGGTGATACTGCCGTAATTCCGGCCCGAACCGAAGCCGACAATCCCAGCCGTGCTTCCTGTGCCACAACCACCTGTACATCCAACCCTTGCAGGGCAGCAGCATGTTCAGGCGCATCCGGCGGCAGGACGACATGGACCCTGGCGGCCTTGCTGGCCAGCGCCACACGCGCGGCGCGGCGCAACATCGGTTCGCCGTCAATCGGGCGCAACATCTTGTTTTGCCCGCACATGCGGCTGGATTTTCCGGCAGCGAGCAACACCAGCTCGACCTTGCCCCTGGCCACAGGCCCGCGTGCGCGGCGCGGTTGCTGGCGTTCGGGAATTTCCTTCAGCAAGCCCCCCACGCCCATGCCCGCGATTTCGCCGTTGCCCACCGGCAATCCACAAGCCAGTCGCGCCAAGATCCAGTCCGCCCCGTTCAACGCCGGTGCCCGCACACAGCCCGGCAAACCAACAACAGCTTTGTCGTGTAAGGCCCCGATAAATAACAAATTACCCGGATCAACCGGCATCCCGAAACGATCAATCCGCCCCCCCGCAGAAACCACCGCTGCCGGTGCCACGTCCTGTCGGTCCGATGTGGCCGAAGCCCCGAGGATCAACACCATATCCCCGTCACAGGTTTTCAAAGCAGCCGTCACCGCCTCTTGTTCATGCGTCACGATTTTCACGCGGCCAAGATGCCAGCCCAAAGCCGCAAAACGGCGCGCAACCGCCGCGCGGCCTTTGTCCAGCAAGGATTGTTTGAAGCCACTGGTGCGGGTCAGGATCAAATCGGCCACACCTGCCTGATAGGGATGCAGATTTATACACGCCCCGGATATTGCCGACTTTGCGGACATAACATGTTTTTTATCAACACCATACGGGATGATCTTGAACGTCGCCAGAAGCGCACCCTCCCGCACTGGCACATGAGAACGCAAAGTGGCCAGCGTGATTGCCTCGTCCACAAGATTAAGCTGCTCCACCGCCGCCGTATCTATCGTCAGCACCCCCGCTGTTTTGGCAATCAAATTGACCCGCCCTGCAAAGGGTTCGGTCACGGAGATATGCACCCCCTCCAGCCCAGCCGCCAAAGCCGCCGCTGCCGTATTTTCATCCAGATCATCCGGCCCCAAACGGGCGACCACCACCTGTTGCACGCCATGTTCCCGAAGAAACGCCAAATCCGCCTGCTCCAGCACCGATCCCTTGGCAAAATGCCGCCCAGCAACCCGTTGGGAATGGGCCAGAATGGCCCCTTTGGCCTGTGTTACATCCAGCGGGCCGAATTTCATTTCCGCGTATCCGGTTGGCGCAGGGTTTGCGTGATCTCGGCCAGAATAGACACCGCGATTTCCGCCGGCGTTGCCGCACCGATGTTCAACCCGACCGGCCCGTGAATCCGGGCAATGGCGGGGGCATCAAACCCCAGATCCGTCAACGCCGAAACCCGTTTGCCATGGGTGCGTTTTGATCCAAGCGATCCAATATAAAACGCTGCGCTGTTCAGGGCGACCTCCAGTGCGGGAGTATCAATTTTCGGATCATGTGACAGGGTGACAACCGCCGTGCGCGCATCGGGGACAAGCGCGCGCAGGGCCTCGTCGGGCCAATCGGACACCACGGTTTGATCCGGAAACCGCGCCGCATGGGCAAAACCTTCGCGCGGATCAATCAGGGTCACCGCATAGCCCGCCTGCTTTGCCATCGGCACAAGGGCCTGTGCAATATGCACCGCCCCGACAATCGCCATGCGCAAGGGAGGGTTGGAAATCAGGGTAAATACATCACCATCCAGACCGGAACGATCTTTGGTGAAACGCTCCGGCATATCGGCGGGTTCAACAAGGGCGCGTTCCCATGTTTTCAGATTGACCTGATAGCCCACCGGATCCCGCTCCGCACGCCGCGCCGCCAGATATTCCAGAACGGCAATCCCCGGTCCCTGCCCCTTGCCGATCGGTTCCACCAGCACTTTGATGGTTCCTCCACATGCCAGCCCGACCGCAAAAACCTGCTCGTCAGACACCCCGTATTCCAGCACGCGGCACTGGCCATCCGCGAGCGCCTCTTGTGCTTCGCCCACAACGGCCCCTTCGACGCAACCGCCCGATACCGACCCCATGAAAACACCATCGGCACGGATCGCCAACTGTGCCCCCACCGGGCGCGGGCTGGACCCCCAGGTTTCAATCACCGTTGCCAGCGCCACCTCGTGGCCCTGTTCCAGATAGTCCAGCGCCACGTGCAAAATTTCGTCCTGATCGCTCATAGCATCCTCATCATCCGTTGTTTTTCACCCTGCCCGTCATTTGACAACGCGCCGGCAAGGTCCTGCAAACTGTTCAGATTATGGCAAGAATGAAAGCTGTCCACCAGAGGCAACAGCGTGCGGATCCCCTGTGCCAACGGCGAAAACCCGTCCCAGCGCAGCAGCGGGTTCAGCCAGATCACCTGTTTTGCCGATAACTGCAACCGTTCTGCCTGTTGCGCCAGCTGGTCCAGCCCGTCGCGTTCCAATCCGTCCGTGATCAGCAAAACCACTGCCCCGCGCGACAAAACGCGGCGGGACCAGTGGCGGTTGAAATCCGCCAGACAGGTCCCAATGCGGGTGCCACCATCCCAATCCTGCGCCTGTTGCCCGACGGCATCCAGTGCCGCATCCGGATCACGCAGGTTCAGATTGCGGGTGATATTTGTCAGGCGCGTGCCAAAGGTAAAGCCATGCACCCGCGCCCAGCCCGCGCCTTTGGTACGCGCCACCGAATGCAAAAAATGCATGAACATGCGCGCATAAACCGAACAGGAACCGGAAATATCACACAGCGCCACCAGATCGGGATAGCGCTGTTTCGGGGTCTTGCGCGGCAGTCGGGTGATTTCACCGCCCTGTCGCATCATCTGGCGAAACGTGGCACGCGCATCCATCTGCCGCCCGTTAATTGCGGGCCTCAACCGGCGGCTTTGCAGCGGTTTGATCGGCAGGGTCATCCGCGTCAGGGCGGTTTTGGCCTCGGCCATTTCCGCGTTGCTCATCTGCTCGAAATCCATCGCTTTCAAACGTTCATTGGCGCTCACGGTGAATTTGGCATCGACCTCAAGCTCGTCATCCTGTTCCCGCGGCGGCACAGCCTGGGGCGCGCCTTCCACCAATGATTCCGCCGCCCGTTTACGCGCGGCCTTGGCTGCTTTTGACTCGCTTTCGCGCTGCAGGGCCGGCAGCATCATTGACATCATTTTGTCGAGAAATTCCGGATCACGCCAAAACATGTGAAATAGCCGGTCGAAAATATCCAGATGTTCCACACGGGTAATCAGGCAGGCCCGCAGAATGGTGTAAAAGTCGCCCCGACGGGTGAAACCGGCGGCCTCGATCGCGCGCACTGCATCCAGTGTTTGCGCCGGTCCCACCGCGACACCGGCACGGCGCAGGGCGCGGCAGAAATAGACGATGTTTTGCTCCAGCCGCCCCTCTGCCAAGGCACTCATTGCCGCTGGCGCAATTCTGCGCGGGCCGAATTCAGAATACGGGTGGCTTCGGAGCCGGCGATTTTGGCGATATCATCCTGATATTTAAGAACCGCCCCCAATGTATCGGCGATGACCTCGGGGGATAACGCCACCGCATCCAGCGCCACCAGACATTTCGCCCAGTCAATGGTTTCGGCAACACCGGGGTTTTTAAACAGGTCGGCCGTGCGCAATTCCTGAACAAAAGCAACGACTTCACGGCTCAGGGTTTCGGCGGCCTCCGGTGCGCGGGCGTGCAGGATTTCCAGCTCGCGCGCGAAACTCGGGTATTCAACCCAGTGGTACAGGCAGCGCCGTTTCAGCGCGTCGTGGACTTCGCGGGTGCGGTTGGAGGTGAGGATCACAATCGGCGGCTCGGGGGCCTTGATGGTGCCGCGCTCGGGAATGGTGACCTGAAAATCCGACAATGCCTCAAGCAGGAATGCCTCAAAGGGTTCATCTGTGCGGTCAATTTCGTCAATGAGTAAAACCGGCGGCCCGGCGGCATCCGGTTGCATGGCCTCGAGCAACGGACGTCGAATCAAGAAACGATCATCGTAGATGTCGATTTCCTCGCCCGCGCGCAGAGCCAGCATTTGGGCGGCAAAATTCCATTCATAGACTGCGGTGCTGGCGTCCAATCCCTCGTAGCATTGCAAACGGATCAAACGGCGCCCCAGAGATTTTGCCACAACTTTGGCCAGCTCGGTTTTACCAACACCCGCTTCTCCCTCAAGGAAAATGGGGCGATGCAACGTTAGCGCCAGATAAACCAGCGTGGCCAAGGCCCGATCACAGACATAGTTTTCGCGGCTCAAAAGCGCCTGCGTTTCATCAATCGACGTGGGTAAATTTATCATGGGCGCATGTTACCCATTGTCCAGCGAATGGCCAGAGCCAAAACCGGGTTTATCGTGACGAGAAAGGAAAATGGTGGGTGATAAGAGACTCGAACTCCTGACATCTTCGGTGTAAACGAAGCGCTCTACCAACTGAGCTAATCACCCGTGAGGCGGCTTTTAGCGAGTAGCTTTGGCGGGTGC
>CAMZLM010000090.1 GCA_947311485.1 uncultured Paracoccaceae bacterium | reverse complement strand
TCCAGTGTCGATACAAGGGTTTGAAACGAGGTTGCTTTTTCCAAGATGCTCTCCTCCAGATTGATCTTCTGGAAGAAGTTGAATCAGACAATACTCACCTCTGCAAACCCAATGTGCTATTCATGCGATCCCCCTGTGTGAAACAGAATACAGATACGCAAAACCGGCCACAGAATACCGGTCTCTATTCGTCTTCCATCTTTTTCAGCATCCTGTAGGTGTTGCGTTCGCTCATTCCCAAGGCCTCGGCCACCTGTTTGCGATTGCCGCCATAGGTATCCAGCAACAGTTTCACATAGGTGTCGCGAATTTCATCCAGTGTCGGTTCGTGGTTAAATCGCAACGTCACCCCCGCAGTTGCCGTATTTGACGACATGCCCGATGAAAAACGCGGCAAGGCGATATGTTCCGGCAACACCAGATCGGCCCCTGCCGACATAATCACCCCGCGTTCAATTGCATTGCGCAGTTCGCGCACATTTCCGGGCCAGTCATAGTGTTCAAGTGCCGCCACCGTATCGGAGGCAAAGGATTTATGGCCGCTGCGATGGAAACTGCGGGTCTCCAGAAAATAGCCTGCCAACGCCAGCACATCCGCGCGCCGCACCCGTAACGGCTGCACATGGATTTTGAGAGAGGACAGGATGTAGTAAAGTTCGGTCTTGAATCGCCCCAGCAATGCCATATCTTCAAGGTCTTCGCTAGTGGCAGCCAAAAAACGCGTGGATGAGGGCAGGGATGCCGTTGCCCCAAGCGGGCGATAGGTGCCGGTTTCCATTATCCGCAGCAATTTGGTTTGCATGGCGGGGGCAAGTTTATCGATATCATTCAGAAATATTGTTCCGTTTCCAGCGGCAGCAATCAGGCCGTCCTTTTTCTCGGGGGTGCCGGTTTCACGGCCAAACAGATCGGCGTCATTCAGGGACTCATCGCAATCCACCGCAATAAACCGCCCGTTTGCCCGCGGGCTTTGGGCATGTATCGCCGCGGCGACCGACCCTTTGCCAACCCCGCTTTCTCCGCAAATCAGCACCGGCGTATCGGCACTCGCAAAGATAGACACCAAGCGCCGCACCTCCTCCATTTCGGCGCTGTTTCCGATCAGATCAACCCGCGTGGCGCTTTGGGCCTGCGCCTGCCAAAAGGCCAGATCGCGTTTCAAGGTCACGGTTTCAAAGAATCGTGACAGTGTCAGTTCCAGATTTTGCGGCGACACCGGTTTAACCAGAAATTCAGTAGCGCCCGCCTTGACCGAGTTTACCGCCTGATCGATCGAGCCATAGGCCGTCAGGACCATCACCGCGCAGTATTCGCGCAATTCGGGCAGAAAGGTAATACCATCGGTATCGGGCAGGCGGATATCCAAAATTGCCAAATCGGGGGAAAAACCCCGCAATACCTCTAGGGTTTCTTCGCGCGATCCGGCGCTGCGGGTGTCATAGCCCAACCGCGAAACCTGATCTGTCATCAGCCGGTTCAGAGTTTTGTCATCCTCAATCAACAGCACTTTGTGATGGGATTTTACATCGTCCATTTTCTATTCCTCACGATCCGCATCGACAAAGCGCACCGTAAATGTGCTGCCTTTGCCAAGTTTGCTTTTGACTGAAATTTTTGCATTGTTGCGCTCAAGAATGGCTTTGACAATCGAAAGCCCCAAACCGCGCCCGGTGCTGGTATCGGCGCGGCGCGACCAGAATGGCATAAAAATGTTATCCAGATCTCCCGGGGCAATGCCCACCCCGTGATCTATCACCTGAAGCATGGATTCGCCTTTGTCGCGATATACCGCAATGGTTAGAAGGCCGCCCTGAGGCATGGCGTGGATGGCGTTCATCGTCAGATTTACCAGCAACATCCTTATATCGCTATCCGATCCCAGAATCCGGACAGGGCCGGTAAAATCAAACGCAATTTCCACGTTCCTTTGCAAAGCCTCATAGCGCAGCAGAGAGATGATATTGGGCAGGATTTCTGTTAACGAAATCAGGGATTTTGTATCGCCTGGCGGAGCTGACAACAAAAGCAGACTATCAGTAATTTTGATACAGTTCTGGATTTCCGAGCGGATAAGATCAAAGTAATCTGGTGTATCAAAGCCTGCTTCAGCATTCATACCCGATTGCAGCGCCGTTAACCCCAGATCAATCGACGACAGCGGGTTATAGATTTCGTGGGCCACACCGGCAGCCAGCAATCCGATTTCCGACAGGCGTTGTTGCTGCGAAATCTTGGCCTGTTCATCCAGATTGCGGATTGATTCCACAACGCATGGCCTCGAAACGCCATTCACCACCATATCCACCCGCGCGGAAGACACCTCAACATAGATATCATTGCCGTTGCCATCCATGTGTTTGTCCTGCGTGGTCAGCCTCTTGTTGCTATTCAAGCAGGTTTCAACCACGGGACAATTTACCAGCGTGTGCGGGCATTGCGTGTCGCGCTCGTGGCTGGAATGAAAGCACTTCATACCCAAAACCTGATCCATCGGTTGGCCCACCTGCTCGCAATAGGCGCGGTTGGCCTTGATAATGTTGAAATTGGCGTCAATGACCCGAATACCATCAGGAATGGCATCGATCAGGCCCTGCAAAAAATCCTCGATCTGCTGGTGCTGTGCCATCGCCAAACGCAGGCGCTCGGACATCCGATTGAAACTGTGGCTTAAGCGGGCGATCTGGTCGTGGCCACGGGTTTGCACAACCGTGTCGAATTGACCATCGGCAAGGGCATGTGTGGCCTGTTCCACCGCGTCCAGAGGCCGGATCACCAATCGCACGAGCGCAAACCAGATGCCCACACATACCGCCAGAACCACCAATACCCCCAGCGCCCCCAGAATCAACACCGATCGGGTGGCGTCCCGCCGGATGGATTGCGCGTCATAATCCACCACCAGTAAACCATTCACCGGATGGGTGGCGATTTCACCATGGCAGACGCTACAGGGCTGCTGATTGCGCACGGGATTGACACTGCGCAGCACCTCGCCAAATTGCGCCGATTGCAGGTAACGGGACTGGCGCGAAACCGTGGTCAGGGCGCGGGTTGTAATGTCTTCTTTTAACACAGTGTCGATCCGGGCAGGATCAGACGAAAACCGCACTTTGTAGTCCGGATTAAGGATCATGATCCGCGCAATTGAAGGCTGATCCCCCATATCGCGCAGGATCGCCTTCAGGCCTGGAATGTCGCGTTTCAGCATCGCGTTTTCCAACGAGGCCTGCAACAATCGGTTGATCTGCATTGAGGCGCGGGTGTGGTCATTGACCAGACGGTCTTTGTAAACACTGCCAAGGATCACCAGAAAGACCAATGACATTGTGGCTAGCATCAATCCAATGGCCAGCACCAGCTTGCGCTGAAGGCTGGTGCCAATCCAGTGGTGTAATTTTGATATGATGGATTTCGGGTTCAATCCAGAACCACAAACAGGTTTTTACGGTGGTTGGTCTGGTGGCAAACTCTGCATAACCCGTCATCAGGGGGCTGCGCATCGGTCACATGGGTTTCAACCCCGCAGGCGCGGCATTGAAAACGGGTCAGTAAAATATCCGCACCTCGTAAATCCATCTCGTTGACCTTTATTGCCTCTACGTCACAAACATCACTGCACAATCGGCATCCGGTGCAATGTTCCGGTGCGCAATGATACAAAGATTTGCCGTTTTCCGCCTTGATCAGGGTCAAAGCATCATGAGGGCAAATGCGAATGCAATCATCACAACCGATACATTTTTCAGGGTTGATATCAGGGAAAAACGGGTAAAGGGTTTGGTCTGGATCACCCGTTTGCCCCTGAGCCAAAAAGGTAAGCAACGGATCATCATCCGTGTGGGTTTCCTCTGGCGGCGGGGCAACAAAGCGGCGCAAAAAGGCGCGACGCGACGGATCCGGAGCCTCGCCTTGCATCCGCGCCTTTTGCCAGCCCTGCAAATCCTGCTTGCTGGCAATGACCAGTTCGATTTCCGGCAAGGCGCGGCTTTCGATCAGGCGGTTAAAATCGGCCACAACAATGTCGACCGGCGCAATGGATGCGGTCTTGCAGGTGTCGCAATGGGTCAGCGCCACCAGAATCCGGCGCACCCCCTCGAGCCAAAGTTGCGACAGCTCTTTCAGGCCAAGCACATCAGTACAAGGTTTAAACACAGCCTGATCCTGCGCAACAGGCAGGGGCGCGGGCGCGGGGAACACCCCTTCAAGGCAGGCCGCACCACAGGCACCGCAATCGGTGCAGGTGGCCAAATCCACAACCGGCGCGCCCCGCGACAGATCAATCGCATCCACGGGGCAAACCGTTTGACAGGCATCGCAACTGGCCAATAGCAAACGAGGCCGCACACATGCGACCCCGTCAATTTGTAACGTTACACTATCCCTGTGACCCATAGATTACCAGCTTTCGGCAGCCCCCGGGACATAGGCGATGTCATCGCTCAGTTCTGATAGGCTATAGGGTATAACCTTGTCTTTTTCCGACGGTACCCAGCGCGGCTCACCGGTTAAATCCTCAAGCAAATCGCGTAGCCCGTCCAGATAATGCGCGGTCAGTTTGGCCCCCGCAACCATAAACGGCTGTTCACAGCGTTCCGACATCAAACGGCAGAAATCCGGCACCCAGACCATGATATGTTTGTCCATGAACCGC
>CAMZLM010000089.1 GCA_947311485.1 uncultured Paracoccaceae bacterium | reverse complement strand
GATGTGCGGCTGATCCGGCTTGATTATCGCGGGCGCGGGGAATCCGATTATGATCCGAACTGGCAAAATTACTCCGTACCGGTAGAAGCCCGCGACGTGGTAGAGTTGCTGGATCATCTGGGCCTGCCAAAGGCCGCGATGATCGGCACCTCGCGCGGGGGGATGATTTCAATGGTGTTGGCGATGATGGCCAAGGACCGGTTGTCTGGCGTGCTGCTGAATGACATCGGGCCGGAACTGGATGCCACGGGCCTTGCGCTGATTGCGGATTATATCGGGCGCAAACCGGCCTATAAAACCTATGCCGAGGCCGCCGCCGACCGCCCCAATGTGATGCCCGATTTCGCCAATGTCCCGTATGAACGCTGGTTGACCGAGGTCTCCGGCCAGTATTTTGAAACCGACGACGGGTTGACCCTACGCTATGACCCCAAATTGCGCGATGCCGTGATTGGCACGTTAACGGCGGATGCGCCCGACCTGTGGCCGTTTTTCGATGCTATGGCCGACCTGCCGCTGGCATTGTTGCGGGGGGCGAATTCCAATCTCCTGACACTGGAAACCACCGCCGAAATGCGCGCGCGCCGGCCCGACATGGTTTTCGCCGAAGTCCCCGATCGCGGGCATATCCCTTTCCTTGACGAGCAAGAAAGCCTGACGACCATTCGCCAATGGCTGGAGAAAATACAATGACCGACATCACCATGATCCGCGCTGCCGCCGACCGTATCAAGGGCAAAGCCCGCGTCACGCCGCTGTTGTCCTCGCCATTTCTGGATGACATCGCCGGGCGCAGGCTTTGGCTGAAACCGGAATGTTTGCAACATACGGGTTCCTTTAAATTTCGCGGCGCATGGTCCGCGATTTCCGCCCTGTCCGACACGGATCGCAAACGCGGGGTAATCGCGTTTTCATCCGGCAACCACGCGCAGGGTGTAGCGCTGGCCGCCGCCCGCCACGGCATTTCAGCCGTGATTATTATGCCCAGCGACGCACCGGCCATCAAAATTGCAAACACCCGTGCCTTGGGTGCAGAAGTGGTGCTCTATGACCGCGCCACCGAAAACCGCGACGATGTTGCCGCCAAATACAACGAGAGCCGGAATTTGAACCTGATCAAGCCCTTTGACAACCCGTATGTGGTTGCCGGCCAAGGCACCATTGGCCTTGAAATCGCGGCACAGGCCGCCAAGGAAGGCGTCACCGACGCTGCCGTTCTCGTGCCTTGTGGCGGGGGGGGATTGACCTCCGGCGTGGCTATTGCCCTTGCCGCCGATGCACCGGATATGCGCGTGCATCCCTGTGAACCCGAAGGTTTTGACGATGTCGCCCGCTCGCTGGCCTCCGGTAAAATCGAAACCAATCCCGCCGCCACCGGTTCCATTTGCGATTCAATCATCACCGCCGCCCCCGGCGAATTGACCTTTCCTTTGCTGCAACGCCATTGTACCGCGCCTGTTATTGTCACCGATCAGGAATGCCTGCGGGCGATGGCCTTGGCGTTTGACCGGCTAAAAGTCGTCATCGAACCCGGTGGGGCCGCCGCCCTTGCCGGCGCGCTGTTTCATGGCGATGTATTAACCGGCAACAACGTGATTGTTGTGGCCTCTGGTGGCAACGTGGATCGCGACATGTTTCAAACCGCGTTGGAGACCACCCCATGACCCAGTTCAGCATCGCCAGCTTCAACGTCAAAAACCTGATTTCTGCCGGTCAGGAATATTACCGGTTCGAAGAATACACCCCCGAGGAACACGCGTG
This sequence comes from uncultured Paracoccaceae bacterium, assembly GCA_947311485.1. Classification (GTDB taxonomy): domain Bacteria; phylum Pseudomonadota; class Alphaproteobacteria; order Rhodobacterales; family Rhodobacteraceae; genus Amylibacter. The sequence goes on along the minus strand of CAMZLM010000089.1, from coordinate 16,576 downwards.
GAAGGAAGACTGGCTTGCCGATCAGCTGTTGAAAATGAACAGCGACATCGTCGGGTTTCAGGAAATATTCGAACGCCCCGCGCTTGAGGCCGTGATTGCCCAAACCGATGCCCGCGGAACTGCCAGCAACGAAGATGTGATCCCCGACAAATCCAAACGCTATCACCGCAAAAAGATTTTCGAAAAGCTGCTGTATGAAACTTATGGCGATAAGGGCCTGTTTTTTGCCCCCAACCTGTTTGACGGGGAACCGGGACAGCGCCGCCCGGGCCTTGCGATTCTGTCAAGGTTCGGATTTGTCGGCACGCCTGACGTGGTGCAGGAACTCCCGCATCCGCTGACAATAAACTTCCCGGAACTCGGGGGCGGTGACGCAGGCAGCTTTACCCTCACCCGCCTGTCGCGCCCGATCATCAAAGCCCGCATTCCCGTCGGTGATCAGGTGATCACCGTATTCAACTGCCATCTCAAATCCAAGCTCGGCGAATTCATCCGCCCCGAGGGGGCCGATTTCGCCCCTGAAACCGACCTGACAGCCTATGATCCGGTCGGACGCGCCATTGGCGGATTGCGCGCCATGCTGCGCCGCACCGCCGAGGCCGCCGTGCTGCGCGGATTGATCGTGGACGAGCTGGAAGCAGGTAAGCCGGTAATGGTACTGGGTGATCTGAACGACAGCGACAACGCGGTGTCCTCTGCCGTCATCACCGGCGAGAAACCATTCAAGAATTATTCATGGATCCGCCGCCACGACGCAAAACAGAAGAACGACCGTTATAGCGACAAACAAAACCTGCAAATCCGCACCGATATCGAGCGGGTGCAAATGGTCAGCGCCGAAAAACTGTTCGTGCGCAAGAGCCTGCGCGACATGGTCTATACCTCTGCCTTTGGCGGTGTATACGAGAGCATCGATCAAATCCTGTTGTCCCGCCATTTCCACCCCGACAACAGTACAGCCATCGGCGAAATGGAATATTTCAGCGTTTTTAACGACCACATCACCGACGGATCCCACCCCGAGGCCCCTTACAACAAGCTGGCCTCGGACCACGGCCAGATCAAAGCCCACATGCGGTTGTTTGACGAGCACGTGGAGTACTGAACACGGAAAATCGCTCTGGCCACCAACACAGGGCCAGCCGACCCCGTCCCTTGTTGCCTTTCCGCTGAAAACACCCCATATCAAATCTATGTTGAAATTAACGCCTTTGCTGCTGGCAGCCCTGTATGGCTTTGTTATGTACAGATTTTCCATGTGGCGCACCCATGCAGAGCTGAATGCGAATTCGGCCCCTTTAACCGATCCCGCACTGAATGCGCTCGCGACCAAAATGGCGCAAGCTTTGGACATCGAGACAATCAAGGTGTTTGTCTATGACATCGAGCCGGTAAACGGGTTGGCCGCGCCTGATGGGCGTATTTTTATTACCCGTGGCTTTTTGGAAAAGTACCGGAACGGATCGGTGAGTGCTGCTGAAATGGCCAGCGTCATCGCCCATGAACTGGGCCATGTGGCGCTAGGTCATTCACGCCGCCGGATGATTGATTTTTCCGGGCAAAATGCCATCCGAGTGGCGCTGGCGACGGTGCTGGGGCGTTTTTTACCGGGTATCGGAATATATGTGGCAAATTTTATCGTTTCTTTGCTCGCGGCAAAACTTTCGCGCAAAGACGAATTCGAAGCCGACGCCTATGCCGCCGCTTTGCTGACCAAATCAGGGATTGGAACGGCAGCACAAAAGTCCTTATTTCAAAAGCTTGGCACCCTAACCGGTGCCTCGGGGCGTCCCCTGGCTTGGCTCGCGAGCCACCCGGAAACGGCCAGTCGCATTGAAGCCATCGAAACATTGGAAAACCGCTGGCAGGCATGAATTCTCTGCTTTGTTTACGATCCGTTCAGACGTTTGTCCTAACCTGCACAAGAGCAGTAACAAGGCGGGTAAAATGTTTGTACAAACCATCTATGAAAGCCGGATCACCGGCAAATTTGGTCCTCTGGTTCTCTTGGCATTACAAAAATCCGCCATTGTGCGCAATCGAGAGCTGGGTATCACCAGTTTTCTTTACCATGATGGCGAGCGTATTTTTCAAGTGGTGGAGGGTGAACCCGATGTCCTGACCAGTACCATGGGGCGGATAGGCGCATCTGATTTACACAACAACATCAAGGCACGTGCGATGTTACGTTGTGAAAAACGGAGCTTCCCCCATTGGTATTTCGGCGCAACCCATTCCGAGGATCCGCATTTTTTGCGCGTCTACCGCGCCCTGAAGAAACCGCCATTTTTAAAGCTGGATGTGCTTGAGGCCGTACAGATATTACAGATGGTCGCGCAAAAAAAACGCCGTGCCGTCAAGATGGATCAGTTCAGCATCAAGGTACGCAACTTCAACAAAAACAAGGAGCCAAGAGTCTTGCTGGCCGTGCCCTAACCCGCGCCCAGAAACTTGCCCAAACGGGGCAACCCTGCCTTTCGTAACAGCGGACGCAAGGCTAGGTCGCTGCCATGCATTTCACGTGCGGTTTTGAGCATCTGTTCAATGATGGGTCGAAAAATTTCCGGACTGGAGAGGGCAAATTCCAGCAAGAAACCATCCGGGTCACGCCGGATAATACCGTATCTGGCCAAAGTGCGGGTGGGAAAATCCTTCAGATTCGCCGTGAGCAACTCTTGTGCCTGACCTTTGATAGCCGCGCCTAACACATGGGTGTCCTGCTTGTCAGGCAATGCAAGATCCGCATATTCCGCCTGCTCAAGCGAAATACTGGCCTTTGGCCATGCGGCACGTAGCAAGAGAATTTCAGTTTCGGCCGTCTGGCCGTTTTCTACACCTCGCCTGTTCGCTGCATGTTGCCATTCGCTCAATATTCGGTCGGACCAAAGCGGCATGAAATACCCCGTCTGCGCCACCCCCAGCAGCAAACTGCGGGTGATGGACGGGTACAGAACACAGGCATCAAGCAGAACCCGATTCATCTAAGACGTAGAAAAATCGCTTTAAGATACGCGCTTTCGGCCAAGTTCGGGTGAACCGGATGGTCCGGCCCTGCAAACCCCGTGTGAATTACCTGTCCCTGCCGTCCCGCACGTCCGATGCCCCGCAAAGAAACCTCGCGAAAGCGCGACAGATCTGCCGCATGGGAACAGGAACACAGCACCAAATACCCCCCCGGGGACACAAGTCGTGCCCCCAGTCTGGCAATTCGTTCATAGGCCCGTAGTCCGGCATCCAATGCCGGTTTTGACGGGGCAAAGGCCGGCGGATCGCAAACCACCAAATCAAATCTTTCGCCCGCATCCGCCAATTCTGCCATTACCTCAAAGGCGTCGCCTTTGCGCGTGGTGAGCTTAGCACCAAAACCTGATTGTTCCGCCCCTTGCTGCGCCAAATCAAGCGCCGCTTGTGAACCATCAATCGCCAGAGACGATTCAGCACCCGCCGCAATCGCCGCCAAAGAAAACCCGCCAACGTGGCTAAAAACATCCAATACGGTTGCGCCCCCCGCCAGTTTAGCCGCAAAGGCATGGTTATCGCGTTGATCAAAATACAGGCCGGTTTTTTGACCACCTACGACATCCGCACAATAGCTGGCCTGGTTCATCGTAACCGGAATTGGCCCCTCGACGGCACCGCACACCAAAGCGGTTTCATCCGCAAGACCTTCGATCGAACGCGCGCGTGAGCTACCGTTTTTGATAATGGTCGTGACACCGGTCACCTTTTTCAAAGTGGTCACCAGATCATCCAGCCGTTGATCGATCCAGGCTGCATTCGGCTGCACAACCAAAACATCACCAAAACGATCAATGATCAATCCGGGCAAGCCATCCGCTTCGGCATGGACAAGCCGATAGAAAGGGGCGTCATAAATGCGTTCACGCAAAGCCAAGGCCTGCACAAGCCGGTTCTCCAACCATTCGGCATCAATTTCCGCAGATTGCACCGAATCCAGAACCCGACAGGCAATTTTTGAATTCGGGTTAAACGCACAGACCGCCAAAAACTCTTTGTCTGAGGCAAGCAAGTCAACCACGGTTCCCGGCGCGATTTTTTTCGTGCGCCGGTCCAGAACCAGTTCATTTTCATAGGCCCAGGGAAACCCATGGCGCAAGCGTTTGGGGGATTTATTGGGGCGAAGGCGGATTTGGGGGCGTGAAGTTGTCATGCCCCCTCCTACAGTGCTGCCGCCCAAAGAAAAAGCAAAAAGGCGGCCCAGTGGACCGCCTTAACCAATCTATATGCCAAACCCTAGATCGCGCTGGGTGTGCTCAGCTGATTATAGACCGCTTCGGCCACATGTTGGCTGATGCGCACTTTCTGAGTTTCGCCGCGCTGAACCGCCGCATCTGCACGCCGGCCACCATAGGCACGGAATTTCAGGTCGACATTTTTCACATCACTAACCGGCTTGCCTGTTTCTGCATCAAGCAAAACATAATCGAATTGAATGTTGTGACGTCCGCCAACAGTATAGCGGGCCTTTTCAGTCAACGCATGAAACATTTTAACCCGTACGCTCATGATCACTTCTTTTTCACCATTGAACGAGGCCGTACCTGTGGTCAGCGCATTTTCAAGAATGGCTTTCACCTGTGCTTTACGATCGCCGAACGGGTCTTCACGCCAAACGATGTCCGAGTTAGGAACGTAAACATTCGCCTCCGAAACCGTCAACTCCCGGGGAACATCCACATAGACACGCGCAACTTTGAATCCTGCCTGTGGGGCCGCCATCAGCATTCCTGCGTCAGCATTCACATTTTTGGAAACCAGCTGTGGCGCGGTTGTCTCTGCAGCCGCAGGAAGATTAAGCAACTGCGCAGCCCCTGTTTGTGAAATGTCCAGCTGGGCAACCTGCTCATATGGCAGATCCAGTTTCTGGCTCACAGGTTCCGGCATTACCAGCGGGCGTTGTGCCTCTATCGCATTTTGCGAAGCCTTATTGCTGGAAACGCAAGCGCTTGTGGAAATTGCAATGGCCAACAGCCCTGCGATACGTACGATTTTGCCTATTTTTGTCATGTCCGTCTCCTCAGCCCCATTCGAGGTTATCTTTTTTCTGACACCATAGATGACAGCAGATTGCGACTGATTTTAGGAAAACTTGGGCAATATTAAGGGCTTTTTCATGCCTCTACGGATATCAAACACGGCCTAACCACAGGCACAACCAGTTTATTATCGTATGTTTTCTGATAGTTATTACATTAAGGCACCCTGCCACCTTTATGCCCAAGTTTGGCAGGGTGCATTTTATTGTTTTTCTTGTAGCAATAATCGAATGCAAAACGACTCACTGTTTCCAAGGGGAGCGGGTTAATAAACCTCTGGCAAACTGTCCTTTGCTGCCGCAATACACAGCCAGTCATAGACAAAAGCCCCAACCGAGCGAAAACAGACCAGCTCCAACCGATCATCGGCAGACAGCCAAAACGCTACCGCCACTTGCCCCAACCGTGTGCGCCGGATTTCATGCGGGTTCAGGACCGCCGGCGACAGGTTTGCCGGGCTGCCCTTGGCAATCACTTCGCGCACTCCAGCCCCATGCAAGCTAAACTGCGCCCGCGCATCCGATACATTTACAGCCAAAAAATGTGATCCTGTCAAAGTTTCGGTCAAAGCAGCCACCTGCATTTCAGCCTGCTCATAGGCACAAAATATCAGCAACTCGTCAGGAGACATCCAGGCAATGCCGGTTTCCCCCTTGAACACAATTTCGCGCCGGGACGGAATGGCAAGCCCGGTAGTTTCCTGAACGGCCGCCGCCAATTTGGTCGACGACAAATCCCCTCGCAGGGTAATCATGCCCTTTAGCCCTGCATCGCTCACCCGCACAGCACCGTTAAATTCCGCGCCATTCTTTACACTGATTGCATTAGACATTTTGGCGTGCTCCTTCTTTATCATAAAAGACAGGATCGACAATTTTGGTTTTGATTTCTTCGCCGGTAACGGTTGGGAAAACGATGATGTCCCCCATGCGCTCCGGTCCGTGTTCCACCAGTCCCATCGCAATAGACCGTTTCAAGGTCGGCGACCAATAGGTCGAGGTCACCCGCCCGATCATATTTTTAATACCGTTCGCCCGCGTGGTGCCATCCACGGCATAGGCACCGTCCGGCAACACCACTTGCGGATCGACCGTTTCCAGCCCGACCAAACGCCAACGGTTTGGGTCGGTCATGTGGCTGCGTTGCTGGGCTCTTTTGCCAAGGAAATCGTCCTTTTTCTTGGAAATCGCCCAGCTGAGGCCCAGATCCTGCGGAATGACCGTGCCGTCGGTTTCATCCCCGATCATAATGAAACCTTTCTCTGCGCGCATCACATGCAGGGCCTCGGTACCATAGGGGGAAATCCCGAATTCCGCACCCGCCGCAAGAGCAGCTTCCCAAAAAGCCTGCCCCCGCGCCGCCGGAACCGCAATTTCGTAGCTTAGTTCGCCCGAAAAGGAAATCCGAAAGGCCCTTGCCGGAATATCCGCAATTTTTCCTTCGGCAAACGCCATAAACGGCAAGGCTTCTGCCGACACGTCCAGCCCATCAAGCCCCATTTTTTCGATCACTTGCCGCGCCTTGGGGCCGACAATGGCAATCTGGGCGAATTGTTCGGTAACATTGGCGGTGTAAACCTCCCAGTCCCACCATTCCGTCTGCAACCATTCCTCCATCCACGCATGAATGCGATCGGAACCGCCGGATGTGGTGTGGCAAACAAACGTATCTTCGGAAAGGCGCGCCACCACCCCGTCATCTGACAGGAATCCATTTTCGGTACACATCAATCCGTACCGACAGCGCCCGACCTTCAACGTTGACATCATGTTGGTATAGAGCATGTCCAGAAAACGTCCCGCATCGGGGCCTTTGACAATGATTTTGCCCAAAGTCGACGCATCAAGCAGGCCAACACTGTTACGAGTCTGGTTGATCTCGCGGTGGACCGCGTCTTTGACACTCTCTCCGGGTTTCTGAAAACAATAGGGGCGGCGCCAATCACCGACCGGCTCCCAGAAACCACCGTTCTGGTCGATCCAGTCATGAATCGGCGACCGGCGCAGCACTTTGAAAATATCGCCACGGGCTTCTCCGGCAATCGCACCAAATGAAATCGGATGGTACGGCGGGCGAAACGTGGTGGTGCCGACTTGGGGGATTTCCGCGTTCAGGCTATCCGCCAGAATCGCCAACCCGTTGATGTTACTCAGCTTACCTTGATCTGTTGCCATACCAAGTGTGGTATACCGTTTGGTATGCTCAACACTTTCATAACCTTCACGCGCCGCAAGACGCACGTCTGATACCTTCACATCGTTTTGAAAATCCAGCCAGGTTTTCATTTGCAGCTTGGCTGATTGCACCTGCGGCATGGTCCAAACCGGCAGGATGGGCGATTCCGCTTTGGTATCCACCAAGGGGACGGCCTCGTCAGAGGGCTGAAAGCCCGCTTCCTCGGCCGCGCGCTTGCCTGCGGCAACCGCATCGTGCAGCACCTTCGCCATGTCCAGATAGCCATTCGCAGTTCCGGCAACCAGAACGAAACCTTGCCCATCCGCCCCAAATGGCGGACGTAAACCATCCGGACGGAACATTGCCTGTTCCGCATCCCAGTTCAGTTTCCCGCCACAATGGGACCACAAATGCACAACAGGAGACCAACCGCCGGACATCGCAACAATATCACAGGCGATTTCATCGGTAACGTGCCCTGTACCGTTTTGCGGCGTAATCGCAACCGCCGTTACCCGCTTGCCGCCCTTTACGCTTGAAATAGCGGTGCCGGTGGCGATCTGAATGCCCATCGCGCGGGCCTGTTCCGGCAATTCACCGGTAACAGTTTCGCGTGCATCGACCACAAGCGGCACTTGTAACCCAGCCGTTTTCACTGCAATCGCCGTACGATAGGCATCGTCATTATTGGTTGCGATCACAACCCGATCCCCGAGGCTCACCCCGTGGTTTACCATGAAATCGCGCACAGATCCGGCCAGCATAACGCCCGGAATATCATTTCCGGCAAAGCTGATCGGACGTTCAATCGCGCCTGTTGCCGTTACAATCCGTTTGGTGCGGATACGCCATAAGCGATGCCGTGGCCGCCCATCGCCCGGAACGTGATCGTTAACCCGTTCATATCCGGTTGCATAACCGTGATCATACACACCGGCCCCCATGGTGCGGGGCCGGAGCGTCACATTTGGCAGTTCTTTCAACGCCGCGACCGTATCGCCCACCCATTCCTGCACAGGTTTTCCATCAATTTCACCGCCATCAACAACAGCCCGACCACCAAAATCCGCCGTTTGTTCCAGCAACATAACAGTCGCACCGGAGCGTCCGGCCGCAAGAGTCGCGGCAAGACCCGCAATTCCGCCGCCTATCACCAAAATATCCACATGATGGTAAAAATATTCATAACGATCGGCATCCCGATCCGTCGGCACATTCCCCAAGCCGGCGGCCTGACGAACGATCGGTTCAAAAACATGCTTCCAGGCAAAACGGGGAAACATGAATGTTTTGTAATAAAATCCTGCCGGAAAAACCCGTGACAGATGTTTGTTCACCGCACCGACATCAAATTCCAGACTCGGCCAGTGATTTTGTGACTTTGCCGTAAGCCCTTGGAATAATTCGGTTGTTGTCGTGCGCTGGTTAGGTTCGAAACGGTCTCCCGAACCGAGGTTAACCAGCGCGTTTGGCTCCTCCGGACCGGCCGCCATAATTCCCCGCGGGCGGTGGTATTTAAAGGACCGCCCCACCAACATTTGGTCATTCGCCAACAGCGCCGACGCCAACGTATCGCCCTTAAAGCCGCTCAACTTGCGACCATTCCACATGAAATCAACCGGTTTTGTGCGGTCAATCATACGCCCGCCATTTTTTAAACGTGTGCTCATGTCAAAAACCTTCCCAGTCAGGGCGTTTCAGTTTTATCTTTTCTATCAGGTCTTTAGGGGGGGCCAATACCTGTGCGGAATAGGTGCCGAACACTTCCAAAGTATCGGTTGCCCTTGCCGCATGGAACCATTTTCCACAACCCATTGCATGGCGCCACCGTTCAAAATGCACCCCTTTCGGGTTTTTGCGATGAAACAAATATCCTTCGAAATCATCATCCGAAGCCCCCGCTCCAAAGCGCGTAACATGGGCCTCGCCACCGGGGGCCAATTCGGTTTCATCGGCATCAACACCGCAACAGGGACAGGTTAACAAAAGCATGGTGCATTGCCTTTCAAAAGCAGCAGAAACAAGGAAAATTTGGACGGGGTGCTGTTCAAACGCCGCATAGTTTTTCCCCTTTAGCAGTTTGTTCAGAGATATGTGCCAGTCTGGACGCCAGATCCCCAACGTGCAGTTCCAGCCTGTGACCATCGGGATCTGAAAAATAAAAACTGTCCCCTTCGGAACGGTTCTCTTTCCATTGAGTAGCCCCATGGGCCGCAAGGCGCGCACAAATGGAGGTAAATTCGTCTGCAGAAACATCAAATGCAATATGGGTGTAATCGGTGACCCGATCCACATGCCCGTCAACCGACAAACAAAGCCACAGATCACCGGCAGAAAGGTAGGCCCCGTTTTCCCAGCGATATTCTAGCGTCAAGCCCAGCGCGCCTGTGTAAAAAGCCAACGCACGCGGTAAATCCACCGTGGCCAGTGTGATATGGTTCAGACCGCGAATTGCCATCAGTGAGCGACCCCGGCAGCAACGCTTTCATCAATGAAACGCCCTTCTTTGAAGCGGTCCAACCCGAAAGGAGCCGCCAATTCCCCCGGTTCGCCTTTGGCGACCAGCTCGGCCATGGCCCACCCACTCCCGGGAATGGACTTGAACCCACCGGTGCCCCAACCACCGTTAATAAAACAGTTGCCTAGCGGGGTTTTGGAAATAATCGGCGAACGGTCCCCTGTCATATCCACAACCCCCCCCCATTGGCGCAGCATTTTGAGGCGGGAAATAATCGGAAAGGTTTCGATCAGGGCACGCACGGTTTCTTCGACGTGATGAAAAGAGCCGCGTTGCGTGTAATTGTTAAACCCGTCTGCACCGCCGCCAATCACCAACTCGCCCTTGTCGGATTGAGACATATAGCCATGGACCGTGTTCGCCATAACAACCACATCCATGCAGGGCTTGATAGGTTCAGAAACCAGCGCCTGCAAAGCCGCACTTTCGAGAGGCAACCGGAAACCGGCCATATTTGCCAGGACACCGGAATTACCCGCCACCAGAATGGCCAGCTTCTTGCATTTTATTTCGCCTTTGGAGGTCGTCACGCCGGTCACCTGCCCATCAGCCTGATGAATAGCGGTTACTTCGCATTGTTGCAAAATATGCATGCCCATATCGGAACATGCCCGCGCATAGCCCCAGGCGACAGCATCATGGCGTGCGGTGCCACCGCGTGGCTGCCACAGCGCGCCAAGCACGGGATAACGCGGACCGGACAATTCAATAATCGGGCAGAGTTCCTTCACCCGTTGAGGTGAAATGAATTCCGTCTGCACCCCTTGCAGCGCATTGGCATGCGCCGTGCGTTGATAGCCGCGAATCTCGTGCTCAGTTTGCGCCAACATCATCACCCCGCGCGGGGAAAACATGACGTTATAGTTCAAATCCTGACTCATGGTCTCATACAGTGAGCGGGCCTTTTCATAGATCGCCGCAGACGGATCCTGAAGGTAGTTTGACCGGATAATCGTGGTATTGCGCCCGGTATTCCCGCCGCCAAGCCACCCTTTTTCGATGATTGCAACATTGGTAATGCCAAAATTCTTGCCCAGATAATAGGCCGTTGCCAACCCGTGCCCGCCGGCCCCGACGATCACCACATCATATTCGGATTTTGGCTCCGGCGCCGCCCAGGCACGCTCCCAACCGGTATGATACCGCAGGGCTTCTCTTGCGATGGCAAAGGCCGAATAGCGTCTCATGGGTATTGCTCCGAAATCAAGAAATAGCGCGGGGTTTAAGCGGCACATTGGCCACCCCGCCACATTTACAGCCACATAACGCGGAATTCAAATCGCTGCCATAGTTCAGAGCGGCACCTTCATGCCGCTTTTCGACATTTTCGGCGTTTTAGCCGCATCACGAAGCTGTCATTTTCTCTTCATTTGGGGTTTCTAAGCAGGCCAAGGCAGACTATCACTGCGACTGACGAAAACAGGAGAATTCCCCATGTTCTGGCTTATCGCCGCAGCAATGACTTTGGTCACTCTCGCCATGATTGTCCCTGTGGTTTTACGGCGCAATGTGGCAACAACCAAAGCCGCCGAACTGGACTTGCAGGTCTACAAAGACCAGCTCGCCGAAGTCGAGAAAGACGTGGCCAGCGGGGCCCTGCCAAAAGCAGATGCCCAAGCCATCCGGATCGAGGTTTCCCGCCGCATTCTGGCCGCCGACAAACGCAAACAAGCCGAAACGGCAGCCAGCCAAACCAGCCGGACAACCGGCATAATCACCGGTGTCATTCTGGTTCTGTTTATCGGGGCCGGCACTGTGGCGCTGTATTGGGAAATTGGCGTCCCAGGCATGCCGGACCAACCCCTTGTCGCCCGTATGGAAGCCGCCAAACTGGCGCGCGAAAACCGTCCTGACCAGGAAACAGCCGAGGCCGCCGCCCCGCCCCTGAATGTGGATGCCGCGCCTGAATATGTTGATCTGGTCGGCAAACTGCGCAAGGTCCTGCAAACCCGCACGGATGACGTCAAGGGCTATCGCCTGCTCGCCAATCACGAGGCCCGCTTGGGCAACCTGAAAGACGCGCGCATAGCACAGCAAAAGGTCATCGACCTGTTGGGCGACAAAGCCACTGCCGAAGATTACACCGATCTTGCCGAAATCATGATCGTCGGGGCCGCGGGATACGTATCACCCGAGGCCGAAACCGCCTTGGCCAAGGCCATCCGCCTGCAACCGAAATCCCCGCGGGCACGGTATTATTCTGGCCTGACACTGGCCCAGAATGGTCGCCCAGACATTGCCTATCGCATGTGGCAAGGGCTGCTGGATGAAGGCCCCAAAGACGCCCCTTGGATTGCCCTTATTCAGGCTCAAATCGGATCCGTTGCCCGCGCCGCCGGCATCCGTATTCCGAATCAGAATGCCCCCGGCCCCAGCGCCGAACAGGTACGCAACGCCCAGAGCATGTCAGAAGAGGATCGCCAGCAAATGATCCGGGGCATGGTTGCCGGCCTGTCCGAACGCCTGAACACAGACGGCGGCACCCCGGCGGAATGGGCACGTTTGATCCGCGCCTATGGTGTACTGGGGGAAACCTCCAAGGCCGATGCCGCATGGAAAGCCGCAAAAGAAGCCCACGGTCAGGATGCGGACGCCATGCGTGTTTTACAAGAAGCGGCACAGGCCGCCGAAGTCACCAGATGAGCCAGATGTTTGAAGGCGCGGAGGATTTTGTTCAAAGCATTCCCGCGCTAACCCCGCTAATGGGGCTGGATTTGGGCACCAAAACAATTGGTATTGCCATATGTGATGCCTTTCGGTCGATCGCAACTCCGCGCGAAACCATCCGGCGCAAGAAATTCGGGCTGGACGCGGCGCGGCTGGAACAGTTGATCGATGATAACAATATCACTGGCCTGGTACTGGGCATGCCCCGAAATATGGATGGCTCCGAAGGGCCGCGATGTCAGGCAACCCGTGCTTTCGCCCGAAATTTTACCGCGCGCCGCGATATTCCAATCCTGTTCTGGGATGAACGTCTATCCACTGTCGCCGCAGAACGGGCGTTGATCGAGGCGGATACTTCAAGAGCAAAACGGGCCTTGGTGATCGATCATGTGGCTGCCGGTTACATCTTGCAAGGGGCGCTGGACCGATTGGCGCATTTACGCAATGGATGAGGTCTGGCAACGCAATGAACCCGACAGTCCCTGCGTCAAGGTTTGCGTGATGCATCCGGAGGCAAAAATTTGCATGGGCTGTTTTCGCAGCATTGATGAAATCAGCAACTGGTCGTCGATGTCCCGTCCGGAACGCTTGGCCCTGATGGAAACCCTGCCCGAACGCGCCGGCCAGATCAAAGGCAAGCGGCGCAAACGGCGTTAAAAGAACGTCTTGCGCAGCATGTTGAGCGCCACCAGTATCAAGAAAAATCCGAAGACCTTTTTCAGCGGCTTGGGGTCCATCGCATGGGCAATTTTTACCCCCAGCGGGGCCGTCAGCAGGGTCATGGAAATCACCACCAGAAACGCCACGATATTGACATAGCCAATGGTGTAAGGCGGCAGGTTTTCTACAGGCGGGTGAGCCAACAGGAAACCGGCAACCGACGGCACCGCGATAATCACGCCAAACCCCGCCGCTGTTGCCACGGCCCGATGAATCGGCGTGCCGAAAAGTGTCATGATCGGCACACCAAAGCTGCCCCCCCCGATCCCCATCAGCACCGACATAAACCCCAATAACGGGCTGGCAAACAGGCGTTTAATACCGGTTGGCATGACCTCCCCAAGCCGCCACGCACTATTACCAAAGGCCAGATATATCCCCACTATAATTCCAAGAACACCGAATACTGCCGTCAATGTGGCACTGCGCAGGCCCGTTGCCGCGACCACCCCCAGAACAGCCCCGAGCGCAATTCCCGGGGCCCACCCGCGCAGGATTTTCCAATCAACCGCACCTTTTTTATGGTGGGACAACACCGATCGCACCGAGGTAAAAATAATCGTCGCCAGCGAGGTACCCAAACAAATCTGCATCAGCTGCGCATTGTCATAACCAAGCCCCGAAAAGGCATAGTAAAATGCGGGCACCAGAATAATACCACCGCCAACCCCCAACAAACCGGCCATCACACCGGCAAAGGCCCCGATCACAGCAAGCATCAACAACATCGGCAAAGCAGTGTAAAACTCAGGCATCATTGTTTCCCTTTTCAGTCACGGCTATCTGTGCCGAAATTTTCGGCTCTGGCAAGGCTATTGCGGCTGAATTTGGGCCAATGCAGCAAGAACCACCTCTGGGCCGGCACCGGTTTCATGCGCCTTTTGTGATAGCAAGCGTTTCCACCCCCGCGCCCCGGGGCGCCCGGCAAACAAGCCCAGCATATGGCGGGTGATCTGATTGAGCCTCCCCCCCTGTTGCAGATGGTTTTCGATATAGGGCAACATGTCCCGCACCGCCTGTTCAGCGCTGCTGTCACCCCCTGCCCCGAAAATTCGCCTGTCAGCCTGACACAGGATATCTGCCGGATTATGATAGGCCGCACGCCCGATCATCACAGAATCAACGCCCCGTTGCAGGTGCATCTTTGCTTGTTCCAGACTGCTGATACCGCCGTTAATGCCAATGCTTAGTTGCGGAAAATCCCGTTTGATCTGATGTACCAGATCATAATCCAAAGGTGGGATATCTCTATTTTGTTTGGGGCTAAGCCCCGCCAACCACGCCATTCGTGCATGAATAGTGAAAGACAAAACACCCCGCGCGGCCACGGTCTCGATGAATTTCGGCAGAATTTCAGCCGGATTTTGCTTGTCCACGCCAATGCGGCATTTCACGGTGATTTCGGCACTGCTCGCGCTAGCCATGGCCTCGACACAATCAGCAACCAGTTCGGGTTCAAGCATCAAACAGGCCCCGAAACGCCCCGATTGCACCCGATCAGACGGGCAGCCCACATTCAGGTTCACTTCCTGATACCCGTATTCCGCCCCGATACGCGTGGCCTCTGCCAGTTGCTCCGGATCCGAACCGCCCAATTGCAAGGCCACCGGCTGTTCCGCCGGATCAAACCCCAACAACCGGTCCCGATCCCCGTGGATCACTGCCATAGCCGTCACCATTTCCGTGTACAACAAGGTATGGCGCGACAAAAGCCGATGCAAATAACGGCAATGCCGGTCGGTCCAGTCCATCATCGGGGCAACGGACAGCCGCGCGGTTTTACGGGGGTTCTGGGTCATTTTCAAACAGGCCTCAACAGGAGGCCACCGCCTATCACATCCGCCCGCGAAATCAAACCGTCAGGAGTCAATTTCACCATAAACCATATGCGCGATATCCATCAATTCATCCCGTGGCATGTCGCCGGTCAAAGCATAGGAAAACGGGCCGTCCACCCAATAAAACGCCGAAGCATCTTTCCCGCCATAAAACTTGAAGGCGGTATTCTTACCATCCCCATGCCGCAGATAAACCGTTACACGACGGCCTTTGGCATCTTCGTACATAAATTGCGCCGCCGGTTTTGCATCCTCCTCAAGCAAACGTCCCCCGACCAGCGTATAGCCGAGATCCCCCAAAAACGGGGCCTTGAGCGGCGCGCCAAGCCGTTTTGACAACCACCCCACAAGGTGGTCCTGCTGATCGGCGCGCACTTCTACGGGGTGCAAGACTTCGGCGGCATAAACCAGATGCGCCCCCACGGCGCGCTGCACATAGGCCGGCGTATCCGCACGCATCGCGCTGCCACCGCGCAGGCCCCAACCGCCCGCGGCCCCCATCATCACCAACGCCACAGCCGCAGCCGCTTGCGCCCAAACAGGAAGACCGGCCCGCGCGGGGCGTTCCGCCAGAGTTTGCGCCATTTCCACAGGCAGTGGTTCTGTCAAAACATCATCAAACAACCCGTGCAATGCCGCATTCTGGGCTTGGTAAGCGGCGATTTTAGCGCGGTCTTCGGGGTGTTTTTTCAACCATGCCGCCACGGCACCACGGGCCTCGGCATCCAGTTCACCGTCTACATAAGCGTTTAAATCACAATCTGTTATTTGCTTTGGGTGGGTCATTTTACCCTCCTCAACTTGGGCTTTTCGCCTGTTTTTCCAGTCTCCATCAGCTGTCGCAAGGCCGCCCGCCCCCGCGATAATCGCGACATCACGGTCCCAACCGGCACCCCTTGAATTTCGGCGGTTTCTTTGTAACTCATGCCCTCTAGCCCGACCAAAAGAAGGGTTTCACGCTGTTCATCCGGCAGCTGTGCCAAGGCCAGTTTCATATCGCGCACCGCCAGTGATTGTTCTTGATTAGGCCCCGTGGACCCGGCCGTATCCAAAGTTTCATCATAAGGCATTTCCGTACCACGGCGCACCTGTTTGCGGATCTGGTTGATATACAGGTTGCGCAAAATCGTAAACAGCCAAGCTCGCATATTGGTGCCGGATTGCCACAAATGCAGTCGTTTCAGCGCCCGTTCCAGACAATCCTGCACCAGATCGTCCGCCAACACCGGATCCCGCGCCAACCCGCGCGCAAAGCGGCGCAGGCGGGGTATTTCCGCAAGGATCAATTGTTGTTTTGTGCTCATTTGCATCGGTTCCCTGGCTCGTCGCCCGTATAACAGGTTTGCAGGTTTCATGCGGAAAAACTGCAAGCTCTGGATGAAATAGTGAAGTGTCACACCTTGTCTTATGACTTTCTCAGGTTCCCGTGCGAGAAGGGAGCCGCTGACCGGCACCTTGTATATGCAGGACAGCGGCGGCGGCTGGAGCGTCTCAGGCTTGGTTTTTGAGGACCGTTTGGAAGTTTGATCAGTCGCCGTCTTTTCCATGAGGCCTGAACGGATACGCGAGGGAATGCCTCGCATGACAAGAATAGGACACGG
>CAMZLM010000088.1 GCA_947311485.1 uncultured Paracoccaceae bacterium | reverse complement strand
TTGCGTATTGGCCTTGAACGGGGCGGTTTTCTGGGATGGGAGGCCCTGATCGATGCCCTCGGCGCGGTGGTGATTTTCGCACTGCTGGGCATGGCCTTGATCACCTATATCACCTTTGTCACCCCCGGCGGACGGCCCTTGCTGGAATTGGGACCGTTTTTTGATGATCTGCAAAACCACCGCGAAAACTATGGCTGGCTGGGGTTCATGCTGATTTCAACCCTGCTGCCCACCTTGCTGCATCTGGTCATTGCGTCCCTTGCGTTTTTCACCATCTTCCCCGCCCGCCTGCGCGATTGGGTGCGCGCGGGGTTGGGACATGCGCAAAAGGACGGCGACGGGCAGTTGGGGTTGTTTGGGCAGCTTGGTCTGGCGGCCATGATCGTGCTGGCCCTTTGGGTACCGCTGAACCTGCTTTACTACGGTGCGGGTTATCATGGTTATGCGTTGGGCTGGATCATTGACGGGTTTGCCGGATTTTACCACTGGATCGCCTAAACCGTCGTTTTCGGAATGACCCTGCGCGGTGGCGCTGCTATGGTGGCCTTGCAAGGTGCCCCGAGTCGACAGGCAGAGGGGAGAATTGGGAAGCCGGTGAAAATCCGGCACTGCCCCCGCAACGGTAAATGGCTGTCATGCCAAAGTCCGGAAACCAGCCTTGCAAAACGTCAATCGCGGGGCGCGGTTCGGGGCGGATGCCAAAAGCGGCCTGTCTTGTCTTTGCCCCGAAATTTCCGCGGGGATGCGGGGAAAGCAGGCAAAATGGCAATGCGACAGCGCAACAGCCTTGATCCGTCAATCGACATACTGGCCCGCATGGCGCGGGTGCCGGAACAAACGGCAGAGCCGGACAAGCTGGCACGCGCGGCGTTTTTGGTGTGGGTGATGGCGCAGCCGGATCCGCTCGATACCCGACAGGCCGCAAGCCTGCTGATCGGCACGCATGGCAACGCCGTTCATCCTGTGGTGCAGGAATTTATTGCCCTGCTCCGCCAAACCCTGCACAGCCCCCGCCGGCGCAACCGGGGCCAACAGCGGTTGATATAAACGAACGCCGCCTACGCCGCTGCCCGTTCCAATGCCGGATAGCGCAGGCCAAGGGTGATGCCACGGGCCACAAAGAACAGGTTCAGGCTGGCCCACAACCCGTGGTTACCCCAGACCGGCACCAGCGTCAGGATACAGGCCCCGTAGATCAACACCGACACAATCATCATATTGCGCATGTCCGCTGTGCGGGTGGCCCCGATGAAGATACCGTCAAACATCCAGCTCACCATGCCAAGCAACGGGGCCGCGATGATCCACGGCAGATAATCCCGCGCCACCAGCCGCACATCCGGCGCGGTGGTCAAGGCGTCGATCATCAGCCCCCCCGCCAGCGCAAAGGACAGCGAGAAAAGCACAACAACCACGCCGCCCCAAAAGCAGGTGATCATCACGGACCGGCGCAGCCCGCCACGGTTGCGCGCGCCCAGCGCCTGCCCGACCAAGGCTTCGGCAGCAAAGGCGAAACCGTCCATGCCGTAGGCCGTGACAAACATCAGTTGCAGCAAAATCTGGTTGGCGGCCAGCGTGGTATCGTCAAACTGCGCGCCAAAGAACAGGAAGGACACAAAGGCCACCTGCAACAGCACCGAACGCAGCATGATATCACCGTTTACAATCGCCATGCGCCGCAGGATCACCCGATCGAAGATCCGCGCCCAATCACGCCAGTATCCGCCGTGAAACCCGTCACGCACCAACCACAGACCAAGGCCAAACCCGCCCCATTCCGACATCAACGTCGCAAGGGCGACGCCCTCTACCCCCCAATGCAGTTGCAACACAAACAACAGGTCCAGCCCGATATTCGCGCCATTGGTAAACACTTGCAGCACCAGCACCGCACGGGTGCGTTCCTGCGCCACCAGCCAGCCGGTGATCCCGTAACCGGCAATCGCGGCTGGCGCGCTAAAGATACGGATATTCAGATAGCTGCGTGCCAGACTTTCGACCTCGGCACTGGCGGGGGAGAGTTGGAACGCCCCCCAGATCAGCGGTATTTGCAACAGGATAATCACAAGGCCAGCGGCCCCGCCAATCAGCAAGGCCCGCATCAGCAAAGCCCGGCTTTCGCCAGTGTCGCCCGCCCCGACAGCCTGTGCTGTCATCCCCGCCGTGCCCATGCGCAAAAAACCGAAGACCCAGAAAATCGCACCAAGGATCACCGCGCCAATGCCCACAGCCCCGATCGGGGCCGCCTGCCCCAGCTGCCCGACAACGCCGGTATCCACCACCCCCAACAACGGCACTGTGGCGTTGGAAATGACAATCGGGATGGCTATTTTCAGCACCCGCCCATGGGTCAGGCGGGGGTTACCCGCCATTTTGCGGCATCAGGAAATGGCCTGTGGCCTGTGCAAACAACCGCGAACGGTTGTCCTGCCATGCCTCTACGTGTACCGAGGCATAGCGCCGCCCCGACCGGTTGATCCGCGCGCGTGCGTAACAATCGCGCGCCAAACCGGACCGCAGATAATCCACTGAAAAATCAATCGTTTTGGGCAAACGCACCGCCGCCATTGCCGCGGTATGGACCTCTTCATTTTCCATTTTCTGCCAAGCCTGCGCCCAAGCCAGTTCAATCACGGCCGTAACCTCGAGGAAAGACGCCGTCGCGCCACCATGCAGCGCCGGCAGGATCGGATTGCCGATCAGTTTTTCATCAAAGGCCATCACGGCGGTCAATTCATCCCCCCGCCGGTCAAAATGAATGCCCATGAATTTTATGTACGGCACCCGATCCACCAGCGCCGCCAGCGCGTTATCGCGGCGTTGTTTGATTTTTTGCAGCGGTTCCTTGCGATGCTTGACCATTATTCCGCCTCCTTGGGGCGCTCAAAGGTAAAAGCCCCCGTAGCCGTCGCCAACAGATTTTCCCTATCGTCATCCCAGGCGGTTGCCCGCAAAAAGGCGACACTGCGCGTTACTTTGTAAACCTCGGCCTTGGCATAAATCTTCTGCCCCGGCGTGGCCGAACGCATGTAATCCACCCGCAGATCAATCGTGGCGGTTGTCATTGTGCTCTCGGGGTGCATGAAAATTGCCACCCCTGCACAGGTATCCATCAAGGCAAACACCGCACCGCCATGTACAACCCCTGTGTCCGGGTCTCCGATAGTTGCGGGATTATAGGGCATGGACAGGACCGCCATCGCCGCACCGGCCTCTTCCACCTGCATGCCCAATGCTTTGCAATACGGCAAGGCTTCGGTGAACTGCTTTGCCATTTTCTGCTTCTTGAGGTCCATATCGGCACAGCCTTTTGTTGCGCTATTGCCTTCTTGTTAGTGCGCCGCCAAAGTCACGTGCAACCGTTAATTTGTTAATCATTCGATTTTTCACCGTATCGGGATCGGGATATGACGGTTTCCAACCCCACGGTCGGGGTTGTAAATCACCCGACAACCGCTAAAATTTGTGGAATCTGAATCAACAGGGCTATTCGATGTCACAAGAGAAAATCACCCTCAAGGAAATGTGCGCGAAATTCGACGTGACGCCGCGCACGCTGCGTTATTATGAATATATTGAATTGTTGTTTCCCGAAAAACAGGGGCGTACCCGCTTGTACGGGCCAACGGAGTTTGCCCGAATGCGGTTGATCATGCGCGGGCGCCGGTTCGGATTTAGCCTGGAACGCATTCGTCAATGGCTGGAAATTTACAACGAAGGCGGCGAACGCGCCCAGATGGAACGCTGGATCAAAATGTCCGCAAACCAGATCGAAGAACTCGAATCAAGCAAAGAGCAATTGCAAGAAACCATCGACGAATTACGCACCCGCCGACAGCGTGCAATTGACGACCTGTCAAAGTGACGTCGCGTATTTTAACGTAAACGTCAGCGTTTATCGTAAGGTCAACTATAGGCAGACTTCCTGAGCGGTGTTATCTTTTGCCCGACAGGAGGACAGCGATGAGCGACGAACATTTCACAATACGCCAGATGTGTGATCGGTTTCAGGTCACGCCGCGTACCTTGCGTTTTTATGAATCTAAAGAACTGATCGCCCCCGAGCGTGACGGCCAGCGCCGCATCTATCGCAAGCGCGAAGTTGGCCGGATTAAATTGATCCTGCTAGGCAAGAAATTCGGGTTTTCGCTCGAGGAATTGCGTCAGCTGCTTGGCCTCTACTACTTGGGCGATGCGCAAGCGACCCAGCTGGAGGAGACCTTCAAAGTTGCTCAAAAACATCTGGCCGATATGAAAAACCGGCGCGACGATCTGAATGAGGCCATCGCCGATCTGGAACGTCGCATCGACTGGGGGGAAAAAATGATCGCCGCCCAGAAACAAGACAAAGCCGCCGAATAACGCGGTCCATCCACAAGAAACACCATTTACCAACGGAGTGCAGAGCATGCCATCCTATACCGCCCCGACCAAAGACATGAGCTTCTTGTTGCATGAGGTTCTGAAAGTCGAAGATTCCGGCATCCCCGGCTATGAGGAGCTCGCGCCCGATTTCACCGGTGCCGTACTGGAAGAAGCCGGCAAAATTGCCTCGCAGGTTCTGGCCCCGCTGAATGTGGTGGGTGACAAAGAGGGTTGCAAACTGGAAAACGGGGTGGTGCGGGTGCCGACCGGTTTTCAGGACGCGTTCAATCAGGTACGCGATGGTGGCTGGACCGGAATTGATTGCGATCCTGAATATGGCGGTCAGGGCATGCCCAACATTATCGGCACCATGGTTGGCGAAATGTTCAGCGGTGCGAACCAGTCCTTTACCATGTATCAGGGCCTGACCCACGGGGCGCAATCCGCCATTCATGTGCATGGCACGGATGAACAAAAAGCCAAATTCCTGCCCAAAATGATTACCTGTGAATGGACCGGCACCATGAACCTGACGGAGAGCCATTGCGGCACCGATCTGGGCCTGATGCGCACCAAGGCCGTCCCGCAGGATGACGGCAGCTATAAAATCACCGGCGAGAAGATATTTATCTCGGCGGGTGAACACGAAATGTCCGACAACATCATCCATCTGGTGCTGGCCAAAATTCCGGGTGGTCCCGAGGGGATCAAAGGTGTTTCCCTGTTCATCGTCCCGAAATTCAAGGTCAACGACGATGGTTCTGTTGGCGCGGCAAACGGCGTGACCTGTGGCAACATCGAGGAAAAGATGGGCATTCACGGCAATTCCACCTGTGTGATGGTCTATAATGAGGCCGAGGGCTATCTGTTGGGCGAAATGCACAAAGGAATGCGCGCCATGTTCACCATGATGAACGAGGCCCGTCTGGGCGTAGGGATGCAAGGGTTGGCACAAGCCGAAGTCGCCTACCAAAACGCGGTGATCTATGCCAAGGACCGCCTGCAAGGCCGCGCTGTGACCGGTGTTGAAAACCCCGACGGACCGGCCGATCCGCTGATTGTACACCCCGATATCCGCCGATCCCTACTGGACCAGAAAAGCTTTGTCGAAGGTGCGCGGGCGTTTCTGCTCTGGGGGGCTGCATTGATTGATCAGGCCCACCTGAACAACGACAAAGACGCCGACGGGCTAGTATCGTTGATGACCCCCGTGATCAAAGGTTTCATGACCGACAAAGGTTATGACATGACCGTTCAGGCGCAACAAATTTACGGCGGCCACGGCTATATCGAGGAATGGGGTATGTCCCAATTCACCCGTGATGCCCGTATCACCATGATCTATGAAGGCGCAAACGGCGTTCAGGCGCTGGATCTGGTCGGGCGCAAGCTCAGTTCCGGTGGCGGCAAATATGTGATGGCCTTCTTTGATCTGGTCAAGGATTTTATCAAGGAAAACAAAGATGTCGAC
Source organism: uncultured Paracoccaceae bacterium (assembly GCA_947311485.1). GTDB lineage: Bacteria > Pseudomonadota > Alphaproteobacteria > Rhodobacterales > Rhodobacteraceae > Amylibacter. The sequence continues at coordinate 3,764 of CAMZLM010000088.1, read as the reverse complement.
GGCATGCAGGATTTCACCGACCCGTTGAAACAGGCCAGCAAGGATCTTCAGGCGGCGGGCATGTTCTTTATGCAGAACGGCATGAAAAACCCGAACGAAGCTTTGGCCGGCTCCTATGATTTCATGCACATGTTCGGCCATGTTTGTCTGGGCCTGATGTGGGGCCGCATGGCCAAAGCATCGCTGGAAGCCCTGAAAAACGGTGCCGGCGACACCGCGTTTTATGAAACCAAACTGAAAACAGGCCGCTATTACATGGCGCGCCAACTGCCTGCCACCGGCATGCATCTGGCCCGGATCCAATCCGGCGCGGATGTTGTGATGGGGCTGGACGCGGACAATTTCTAGAACCTTAAAGGGAAAACACCATGACCATACCGGCGCTTAAGTCCGACTGGATTACCGAAGAACACCAAATGCTGGGCGATATGACCGCCCAGTTCATCGCCGAGCAATGGGCGCCCAAGTTCGAAAAATGGCGCAAGCAGGGTCAGATGGATCCGGAAACCTGGCAACAGGCCGGCGAGTTGGGGCTGCTCTGCGCCTCGATCCCCGAGGAATACGGCGGCGCGGGCGGTGATTTCGGCCATGAAGCGATGATCTATATAGAAAGTGGCCGCGCCAATCTGGCCAGCTGGGGCAATGGCATCCATTCGGGTATCGTGGCCCATTACATCCACGCTTATGGCACCGAAGATCAAAAACAGCGCTGGCTGCCGAAAATGGCCACCGGTGAAATCGTGGCGGCGCTGGCCATGTCCGAACCCTCTGCCGGGTCCGACGTGCAGGCAATCAAAACCCGCGCGATTAAGGATGGCAACGTCTATAAGATGACTGGCTCCAAAACCTTTATCACCAACGGCCAGCACGCTAATCTGATTTTGGTTGCCTGTAAAACGGATCCAAAAGAGGGTTCCAAAGGCGTGTCCCTGATTGCGGTTGAAACCGAGGGAGCCAAGGGTTTCACCCGGGGGCGGAACCTTGATAAAATCGGGCTAAAAGCGGCGGACACATCCGAATTGTTCTTTGACAATGTGGAAATCCGCCCCGACAACCTACTGGGCACCGAAGAAGGTCAGGGGTTTTACCAGATGATGCAGCAATTGCCACAGGAACGTCTGGTCATTTGCGCCGGTGCTGTGGGGGCCATGGAAGGCGCGGTTGAACGCACCATTGAATATTGCAAGGAACGCGAAGCCTTTGGCGGCAATCTGATGCAGTTTCAGAACACCCGTTTCAAGCTGGTGGAATGCCAGACCAAAACCCACGTGGCACGCGCCTATTTCGACAGCCTGATGGCCGCCCATCTTCGCGGAGAATTGACTTCGGAACAGGCGGCGATGGGCAAATACTGGCTGACGGATGTTCAAGGAGAAGTGTTGGATGAATGTTTGCAACTGCACGGCGGATACGGTTTCATGACCGAATATGCCGTAGCGGAAATGTGGACAGACGCCCGCGTGCAACGCATCTATGGCGGCACCAACGAAATCATGAAGGAACTTGCGGCGCGCAAGCTGTAAGGGGAACACATGGCGGATATCAAACTACATTGTTTTGGCGAGAGCGGAAATTCCTACAAGGCCGCTTTGGCGCTGGAATTATCCGGTCTGGACTGGGACGCGGTTTATTTCGACTTTTTCAGCGGAGCCACGCGCTCCCCTGAATTTCGCGCGGACATGAATGTCATGGGCGAAATTCCGGTGCTGGAACACGGCAACCTGACCCTGACCCAATCCGGCGTTATTCAGGATTACATCTCCGGGCTGTCCGGCAAATTCGGCGGCAGCACGCCTGCGGAAAAACGCGAGGTCCTGCGCTGGATCCTGTGGGACAATCACAAGCTTTCCTCCCCCGCTGGCATGACCCGTTTCCTGATGAACTTCCTGCCCGAAGATAAACGCCCGGGCGAGGTGATCGCCTTTACCCAAGGCCGCCTGAAATCCGCCTATGCCACCCTGAACGCCGCCCTTGAGGGGCGCGACTGGCTGGTGGGCGACAGCATCACCAATGCGGATATGTCCTGCGTTGGCTATTTGTTTTATCCCGAACCTTTCGGGTTCGAGCGCGCCGCATGGCCCAACATCGATCGCTGGATAGGGAATATTGAATCCCTGCCCGGCTGGAAACATCCCTATGACCTTATGCCCGGCAATCCGTCGGACCGAACATAAACCAAGCAAAGGACTCCTCCTATGACTGAAGAAGCCTATATCTATGACGCCGTGCGCACCCCGCGTGGCAAAGGCAAAAAAGACGGCTCCCTGCACGAAGTCACCGCCGTGCGCCTGTCCGCCGAAACCCTGAACGAATTGCAGCGCCGCAATGATTTCGACAGCAAGCTGGTCGATGACGTAATTTGGGGCAACGTAACCCAGGTGGGCGAACAGGGGGCCTGTCTGGCGCGCTCTGCCGTGCTGTATTCCGATCTGGACGAAAGCGTTGCCGGTGTATCAATCAACCGGTTTTGCGCCTCTGGCATGGAGGCCGTGAATATGGCCGCCGGTCAAATCAAGGGCGGTCAGGGCATGGCCTATATCGCCGGCGGTGTCGAAGCCATGAGCCGCGTGCCCATGGGGTCCGATGGCGGCGCGATTGCGGTTGACCCCTATCTGGCAATGAAAACCTATTTCGTGCCACAGGGGATTTCTTCCGACATCATCGCCACCACATACGGGTTTTCCCGCGACATGTGCGACGAATACGCGGTAGAGAGCCAGAAACGCGCCGCCGCTGCCCGTGCCGAAGGCCGGTTCAGCAAATCGGTTTTCGCCGTCAAGGACGTGAACGGCATCACCATTCTGGATCAGGACGAAATGATCCGCCCGACCGACATGCAGTCGCTTGGCGGGTTGCGGCCCTCGTTTCAGCAAATGGGCGAGGTCATGCCCGGATTTGATAACGTGGCGTTGTTGAAATATCCGGAGCTGGAAAAGATCAACCATGTGCATCACGCAGGCAATTCATCGGGCATTGCCGACGGATCCGCCGCGCTGTTGATCGGCAACAAGGAATTTGGCGAACGCAGCGGTTTGAAACCACGCGCCCGCATCCGCGCCAGTGCCAAAATCGGCACCGATCCAACCATCATGCTGACCGGTCCGGTGCCGGTAACCGAACGCATTCTGGAACGCTCCGGCATGAAGATCAGCGATATTGACCTGTTCGAGGTAAACGAAGCCTTTGCATCCGTTGTGCTGCGGTTCCAGACCTATTTCAACGTCGACCATGCCAAGCTGAACGTCAACGGTGGCGCGATTGCCATGGGGCATCCATTGGGTGCAACCGGCGCAATGATCATCGGTACCGCGCTGGACGAGCTGGAACGCTCTGACAAGGAAACCGCACTGGCCACGCTTTGCATCGGGTCCGGCATGGGTGCCGCAACAATTATCGAGCGTGTCTGATGCCCGTGATCAAGATAAACGAACTGCCGCTGATCAAGGGCGAGGACAGCATTGGCTATCCCGAACCCTTTGATCAGGGTTGCAACCTCTATGAGGCCGCAGCATTGGGCGAGGCAGCCGGTCTGACGCAATTCGGTGTGAACATCGAAAAGCTTCTGCCCGGAGGCATGTCCAGCCAACGCCATTGGCATGAAAACGAGGACGAGTTCCTTTACATGTTAACGGGCGAGGTGGTTCTGGTTGAAAACGACGGCGAAACCGTGCTGCGCGAAGGACAAGCCGCCGACTGGAAGGCTGGCACCCCGACCGCACATCATCTAGCCAACCGTTCCGAAGAACCGGCCTATTAGCTGATCA
>CAMZLM010000087.1 GCA_947311485.1 uncultured Paracoccaceae bacterium | reverse complement strand
TGGCACGCAAGGGGCCGGAGCCGTCAAACAGGGACAGCGACACATAGGGCGCAATCGACCAGCGCAGTTTCGGGTACAGGCCGTCAGCATATTCTGCCCCAGCCGCCATCGGGCGGGCCGAAACGAATTGCGCCCGCGCCAACATCAGCTCGGTGCCATTTGCCTTTTGCTCCAAGGCTTCGATATCGGAACGACGCAACACCACAGATGCCGCCGGCAGGCCATCCACAACCGGTGTCACCACAAAGGTTTCCACCGAATGGGGCAGCGCAATTGCCATAGCGCGGGCCGCGCGGCCAATGGCCTGGGCGCTGGCGTTATAGGTTTTGTTGCGCAAGCGCAGCTCGGCGCGGGTCCCTTCCAGTGCCAATGCCTCGACGGCGAGGCCCTGATCCTTGAGCAAGGCCGACAAGGTTTTGCGAGTGGTTTTGGTGAACCCCGGCGTGTTTAGCCACGCCGTAGATGTTGAATGGCGCAATGGCCGTGCCACAACCGGCAGCGGGGCGCGTTCCAGTGTGCCCCCCATCGGCGGACGCTTGGGGTTGATCGCAGTGGAAAACCGCAAGGCAACCTCGGAGCCGTTCAAATAATACAGCCCGTAATTCAGCCCGCGTTTGGTGCGGTATTCCACCCCGAAATTCAGCGGTGATTTGTGATCATAGGCTCCGGCGGCGACCTCGCGGGTGTATTTATCCGAGGAATACTCCGCTTTGAAGGTCAGCCCCTTGACCGGCGTCATCCATTCCACCCCACCAAAGGGGCTGACCGGACCGGTAAACCATTGGCGTGCGGTCGGCACACCACCCTGAGGATTGGCACCGGTACGCACGCTAGCGGAATTGCTTAGGCGCCCCCAGCCAAGGCCGGCGGTAACCTTGATGTTTTTGCCGAACCCCTTGGTCGCGACGATATATTCCGCGCCATAAGCCCCGTTGCCGGTGAAATCCCGCAAGCCAACAGCAATTGCCGGCCGCACATCGGTTTCATCCAGAAGCCTGAACTGCACATCGAAATTTCGGTCCTCTTTTTCACCATTAATGGTCCAGCCGGACAATTGCGCAAACCGGAACGCCGCCGACAGGCGGTTGGTCAACTGAAAGCCCAGCGTGATTTTACTGCCTGACCCGTTGTAGCCGAAAGTACCGGTAACCTGCGCGTCTGGCTGGCTCTCGGCAGAGGGCATGTCGATCAGGCCAGTGGTCCCATAGAGGTTCAGCGTCGGGGCCGATTGCGGGATAGCCGGCCCTGCGGCCATCAAAACCGCCGCGCCAAGCGCCCCTGTCAGGATGTTTTTTGCCATACTACTGCCCCCAAAGCCCGCTGACATGAATTATCCCGCCTTGTCTGCCATATTCAGCGGCAAAGCTCTATGGTTATTTTACCAACAAGGGCAACTTGTCCCGACCAGAACGACAGGCGAAACCGATTTCGCCATATCCGCCTATAAGTCCAACCGCTTGAGCGTAAATCCCTTGCGCTGCAACGCATAAAGCAGGCCCTTTTTACCACCCAGATGCAAGGCCCCGACCGCAACGACAGCATTGCCGATTTTGAGCTGTTTCACCACCTTGGGCAGCCAGATTTTGTTTCGCTTGGCGATGATCACGTCATAGCTCCTCCGGGCGGCCCGCAACGGGGCTTTATCCTGTGTCAGGGCACGGCTTGCAGCCAAGCTGTATTCCTGAACCATCAACGCCTCGCCATGGCGATACATTTGCACAATCCCCTCCATATGGCTTGGCCCATTCTTCCAGTCACGCAAAGCAAGCTTGGTTTTCGCCACATAGTATTTGTCGTTATGCCGCACCGATTTCAACTTTCGGATAAACTGCAAATCGTCCAGCCCCTGCAGCGGAACACGCGCCTTTATGGCGCTGCGCATAATGTTTAAATCCAGAAAGTTCTTACGCTTGTAGGCGCATAAAGGCTTGTCCAGCAAGCCGGACACGGCTGCCGGTGTCAAATTGTGCAACAGTATTTGATTGATGCCTTTCTTTTTGGCGATCTTTGCAATCCGTGACCATTCCTGTTTGGTAAAGTAGGTGGCAAAGGGCGTTCCGCGTGTACGCAACATTTTTTTGGCATTCTTGCGCCTGTCACGCTTGAGCGAACTTGCCATCTGCGGTGTGAGTTCAACCTGCACAACCCGCGCCTTGCGGATTTTTGTCTTGAAAAAGCGTGGCACTTTGCGAACGCGTACGTCATCCAGATGGATGGTGCCAATTATCCACGAGGTTTTGCCGTTTTTGCGCACTTCCCAGTAAACACCCTTTGAAAAGGGTTGAGACGCTGTTTTTTGGCGCAGTTGCGCGAGCAGCGCTGGGTTCGTATAAACTGGGTCTTTCGCACGACAGCGGGCACCCGATGTTCCAGCCAGCCCGATAAAAACCATTAACAAAACAATAAAACGCATTCGATGTATCCCTTAAGTTCAGACAACCGTACCTATACAGCATTTCCCCGTTACTCAACATTGCGTATGAAACCGTTTACAAAACAAGAATTGCAGACAGATGTCTTGACTCTGCATCACAGGTTGCCTACCTATCCTGCTGTTAGCACTCAACGGTGGCGAGTGCTAACACTCGAAAACCGGCCACCTTAGATATTTTATTAGAGTTAGGGAGAAATCTCCATGGCACTGACACCTTTGCACGACCGTGTACTGGTTCGCCGCACCGAAGGCGACGAAAAAACCTCTGGCGGCCTGATCATTCCGGATTCCGCAAAAGAAAAGCCGGCTGAAGGCGAAATCGTTTCTTGTGGCGAAGGCGCCCGCAAAGACAGCGGCGAGCTGATCCCGATGGCTGTTAAAGCCGGCGATCGCGTACTGTTTGGCAAATGGTCCGGCACCGAAGTAACCGTTGACGGCGAAGAGCTGTTGATGATGAAAGAGTCCGACATCCTCGGCCTTCTTTCCTAAGACATTAACCTTACGACAAGGAGCAAGCTACAATGGCTGCAAAAGACGTAAAATTCGGCACAGAAGCCCGTAACCAGATGCTGGACGGTGTGAACATTCTGGCCAACGCTGTGAAAGTTACACTTGGCCCCAAAGGCCGTAACGTAATCATCGACAAATCCTTTGGCGCACCGCGCATTACCAAAGACGGTGTGACAGTTGCCAAAGAAATCGAACTTGAAGGCAAGTTTGAAAACATGGGTGCCCAGATGGTCAAGGAAGTTGCTTCCCGGACCAACGACACCGCAGGTGACGGCACAACAACCGCGACGGTTCTGGCACAAGCCATCGTTCGCGAAGGCCTGAAATCGGTTGCTGCCGGCATGAACCCGATGGACCTGAAGCGCGGGATCGACACCGCTGTTGCTTCCGTTGTTGCCAGCATCAAAGCTGCCTCACGTGAAGTAAAAGACTCCGACGAAGTTGCACAGGTTGGCACCATCTCCGCCAACGGCGAAGCTGCCATCGGCCAGCAAATCGCCGACGCTATGCAGCGTGTGGGCAACGAAGGTGTGATCACCGTCGAGGAAAACAAAGGTCTGGAAACAGAAACCGATGTTGTTGAAGGCATGCAGTTTGACCGTGGTTACCTGTCCCCTTACTTCGTGACCAACCCGGAAAAAATGACAACCGAGCTGGAAGACGTTCTGATCCTGTTGCACGAGAAGAAGCTTTCTTCGCTGCAGCCAATGGTTCCACTGTTGGAAACTGTGATCCAGTCCGGCAAACCGCTGATGATCATTGCCGAAGATGTTGACGGCGAAGCGCTGGCAACTCTGGTTGTGAACAAACTGCGCGGCGGCCTGAAGATCGCAGCGGTTAAAGCACCTGGTTTCGGCGACCGCCGCAAAGCCATGCTGCAAGACATTGCCATCCTGACCGGTGGCCAGGTGATTTCCGAAGACCTCGGCATGAAGCTTGAAAATGTTGGCATGGAAATGCTGGGTACCGCAAAGAAAGTATCCATCACCAAAGACGAAACAACCATCGTTGACGGTGCCGGCGAAAAAGCAGAGATCGAAGCACGTGTTGCCCAGATCCGCGCACAGATCGAAGAAACCTCTTCCGACTACGACCGCGAAAAACTGCAGGAACGTCTGGCCAAACTGGCTGGCGGTGTTGCCGTGATCCGCGTTGGTGGTTCCACCGAGATCGAAGTAAAAGAGCGCAAAGACCGCGTTGACGACGCCCTGAATGCGACCCGTGCGGCCGTACAAGAAGGTGTTGTTGTCGGTGGTGGTGTTGCTCTGGTTCAAGGTGCCAAAGGCCTGAACGGGATGGAAGGCGACAACGCTGACCAAACCGCCGGTATTGCCATCGTGCGCCGCGCTCTGGAAGCACCTCTGCGTCAAATCGCTGAAAACGCCGGTGTTGACGGTGCAGTGGTTGCCGGCAAAGTTCGCGAAAGCGACGACCTGGCTTTCGGCTTTAACGCACAAACCGAAGAATATGGCGACATGTTCTCGTTTGGTGTGATCGATCCTGCCAAAGTGGTTCGTACCGCTCTGGAAGACGCAGCCTCCATCGCGGGTCTGCTGATCACCACAGAAGCCATGATCGCTGACAAACCAGCCAAAGAAGGCGCAGCCGCTGGCGGCATGCCTGACATGGGCGGCATGGGCGGCATGGGCGGCATGATGTAATCACTTCACATTTGTGAAGTGATGGCGAAAAGCCAGATCCCGCTTATTGCCTAACAGCAAAATAGAAACGCCCCCCGGGAGAAATCCCGGGGGGCGTTTGCGTCTGACCTCCCGTATACATTTGCATATTTTCCGCCTGAACTTGACCAAAATCATATCTTCCCCACTTCAGGAACGGTAGGATACCTGCAGAACCCCTAGCAGGAGACTCACCCATGTCTTACAAAGACCTACTCGTACATCTGGACGACAGCGACATTTGCGCAGAGCGTGTGGCAGCGGCGGTTGCCTTGGCCAAACGGCAGGACGCACGTTTGACCGGCATTGCGCTGGCGCTGGAATCGACCATTTCTACCTATGTCGGCATTGATTTCCCTGCCGCGCTTACAGAACAGCAGCATGCTATTGTCAAACAGGCAGCGCAAAATGCCGTGGATAAATTTACCAATGCGGCAGAGGCCGCCGGCATTCAGTACCGCGTGAAAACCGTCACCTGCGCAGCATCCAAAGCGCCGGAAATGCTGGCGTTTCATGCCCGCCATGCGGATCTGACCTTTGTCGGACAACCCAACCCCGACAAACGCGGCAAATCCTTTCACGAAGCATTGATGAACGGGGTGCTGCACCAATCCGGCCGGCCGGTTTATATGGTGCCTTATATCGGAGTGCATAAACACAAAGTCCGCAGAGCCGTGATTGCCTGGAATGGCGACAAGAAATCCGTGCGGGCCGTGAATGATGCCATTCCATTGCTGCGCGGACGCGGCGAGGTCACCGTTCTGGTGGTCAACCCGAAACAACGCGGCGAGGAATACGGCGGTTCCATGGGTGACAACCTTGTTTCACATCTGAAACAACACGGCATCGACGCCAAAGTCGACATGCAGACCGTGCCGGACCTGTCGATCGACACGATCCTGTTGAACTATGTTTCCGACATCGGGGCCGATTTGTTGATCATGGGGGCCTATGGCCGTTCCCGCCTGCGCGAAAAGGCCTTTGGCGGTGTTACCGAATCCATCCTGCACCAAATGACGGTGCCGGTGTTGATGTCCGAATAGCTCCGAAACTCAACAGCAGCTCTGCCCGCTTGGCGTGGGGCTGCATCCACAGCTTTCGCCGTCGTTGACCTCGATGGTTTCCACCTTCCCTGCCTTTTCATCGAAAGAAAAGTCGAGCTTTTCCGCCGCTTCATCGCGGATGTGGCGGGCGATTTCGATCACCGCGTTGATCTGGTGTTCCGGCACACCGGCAGCACGCAGCCGGTCAAGCTGGCATTGCCCCATGGCCGGATGGTTGGCGGCAATGCCGGAGGCCAGTGAAACCATGGCAACGATCGAACTGTGCAATTGGGGCTGATCGCTCATGACAGCCACCCTTCGATCGCGGCAGCGGTCGGTACGGATCCACTGTGAACGGCAACCTCGTCAATCACCACACCCGGGGTGGACATCACACCATACCCCATAATCGCCCCCATATCGGTGACTTTTTCAATCGCGACTTCGACGCCCATTTCGGCAGCCTTGGAGGCAATCAGATCGGCAGTGGTTGCGCATTTCTTGCAGCCGGAACCGAGAACTTTAATCGTTTTCATGGTCTTCTCCTTTGGTTAAGCAATCGCCACCCCGAACCAGTGCCCGACAAACGCTGTGGCCGCCATGGCCAGCGCCCCCCAAAGCGTCACACGCACAATTGCGCGCCCGATCGGTGCCCCGCCGGCAATGGCCGATGTGGCCCCCAGCATGCCCAGCACCAGAATCGAAATCAGTGTGGTTAACGGAATGATATTTTCCAACGGCGCAAACAGCACCGCCAACAGGGGCAGGCCCGCGCCCACCGCAAACGTAAACGCCGACGCCAGCGCCGCCTGTATAGGCCGCGCCATGGTCAGTTCATGAATGCCCAGCTCCTCGCGCGCATGGGTCCCAAGCGCGTCGTGCTCCGTCAGCTGTGCCGCCACTTCAATCGCCAGTTCTCGGGTTAAACCGCGTTCCTGATAAATGCCCGCCAGTTCCTGCAATTCATAATCAGGGTTTGCATTCAACTCCAGTTGTTCACGCGCCAGATCTGCTTGTTCACTGTCAGCCTGCGAAGACACCGACACATATTCCCCCGCCGCCATCGACATCGCTCCGGCGATCAGACCAGCAACACCGGCCAGCAGAATTTCAGTCTGGCCACTACCCGCCGCCGCAACCCCGATAATCAGCGAGGCCGTGGAAACGATTCCGTCATTAGCCCCCAATACGGCGGCCCGAAGCCACCCTGCACGGGTAACATAGTGTTTTTGTTGATCAATTTCGCCGGTAAGCGCGTGGCGGGGTGAGGTCATGATCTGTTCCTATACCAAAAGGGAATTGAACAGATACCCGACCCCGATAAAGGCCACAAACAAAATACCGGTAAACGTAGCGATAAGTTGCGGTTTCAACACTTTGCGCAGGATGATCATTTCCGGCAAGGAAATCGCCGCGACGCTCATCATCAGCGCCAGAACTGTACCGATGGGAACCCCCTTGGCCATCAAGGCCTCGACAATCGGAATGACACCGGTGGCATTGGAATAGAGAGGAATCCCGATCAGAACTGCACTCGGCACCGCAAAAATATTATCGACAGAGGCATATTTGATAAAGAACTCCTGCGGGATAAACCCGTGCAAAAACGCGCCCAGCGCAATGCCGACCAGCACATACTTCCAGATGCGGCCCACGATCTCTTTGACCTGCCCCCAAGCATAATCAAGCCGCGCCCGCAGGCCCGTATCCATCGCTTGTTCCGGCATTTCGCCCATGCGGATTTTCCAGACGTATTCCTCGACCCATTTTTCCAGCTTGAAAAATTCGATCGCCAGCCCGCCGATAATTCCCACTGTCAGCCCCGCCGCCACATAGAGCATCGCCACCTTCCAACCGACAGCCGCGGCCAGCACCACCACCGCAACCTCGTTAATCATGGGCGAGGCAATCAGAAACGCCATGGTCACGCCAAGCGGAATACCTGCTTCCAGAAACCCGATGAACAGCGGCACCGATGAACAGGAACAAAACGGCGTCACCGCCCCCAGCCCCACCGCCATCGGATAAGACACCGCGCGCGAGCGCCCTGCCACGACCTTGCGCACTCGTTCCGGCGTCAGCATGGAGCGGAAAAAACCAATCGAAAAAACGATCAGCGTCAGCAGGAAAAAAATCTTGGTGACATCCTCGATAAAGAAATGCACCGCCGAGCCAAGCCGGCTATCGGCAGAAAGCTGCATCAGGTCATAGGCCAACCAATCGGCCAATCGGGTGAAAATCGCGAACATATCAGGCCTCGCAGCGTTGTGGGCGGTCCGGCATTTCGGCCAGCCGCTGTTTGTCTTTGGAAATTTGCGGATCAGCGGCCAAACCGGCCAATGCACCGCTGACCACCTGCTGTTGCCAGTCTGGCAATGTCGGGTTCAGCCCGTAAAACACCCACTGCGCATCGCGCCGTGACAACACCAGCCCGCTTTCGCGCATCGCCCCCAGATGGCGCGATATTTTTGGCTGCGACAATTCCAGCGCAGCAACCAGTTCGCACACGCAAAGCTCACCCTGATCCGCCATCAGGGCAAGGGCACGCAATCGGGTCGAATCGCTTAGAATTTGAAAGAGGTCTGTTTGTTCCATGGCAGGGTTTATGCGCCGAATCAAATATTCGGTCAAGCGCATATTTGACTTGGTGCATATACAATCCCTACCCTCTGCGTCCTGAAAACATCACGAGGTTGCCAATCAGCGTCAGCCCTACCCCGAAAAAGGCACTGGCCGTCCAGACATAGCCCTCGAAAACTGTTGACACGATCAGCGCCACCACCGGAAAAACCACCGTCGCGTACCCCGCCTGCGCCGACCCCATCCGCGCCACCAGCAACAGATAGGTGGTAAACCCCACAATCGACGCAAACACAGCCAGATACACCAGCGCCAAAACATACCGTATGTCCGGCGGCAAAACAAAAGGCTCTCCGCCACCGATAATCACCGCCAACAGGATCAGTGAACCAATCCCCATCCCCCAGGCATTTGCCTGTATCGGCGCAATCCCCAAACTGCTGTTGCGCCGTGACGCCATATTTCCCCAGGAAAAAAACAACATGCCCAGCGCCGCCCAGCCAATCCCCTGCAATGTCGGGATATCCAGCGATACCACAAGGTTCTGCCAGAATATCAGCACCAACCCGCCAACCCCGATCAGGGCTGCGGCCATCACCCGCAGAGTAATCCTGTCACCAAAGAAAACACGCGCATTCAACGCATTGAAAATAGACGCCAGCGAAAACACCACAGAAATCAGCCCCGACGGGATCAATGCTGCCGCATGATACAGGGCAATAAAATTCAGGCTGAACAGACAAAATGCCTGCAACACGATAAACCGCCAACAGCACGGCCTGCGCAATCGACCGGAAACCACCAACCCAATCAGTAACAAAACCGCCCCAAGCAAGATGCGATAAAAAACCGATACCGTCACCGGCACCGGCCCGATTTGCCACGCAATACCAATCCAGCTGGTCCCCCAGATCAGAACCGTAACAAGAAACAGAGATGCATTATTCACGAAAAGACTCCTTTGTTGGAGCCGATCTATTGCATCCGCACATACGGCTCTTGCACGATCTTGCGGTTATCCTCCGGCCTTGGCTTCTCTCGGTGTGGGGGCTGTGCTAGGAAGCCCCATGCAATCAACTGTCACAGAATTCTTGAAGCGCTCCCCCACTGCCTGTGCAATCGCACAGCTGGATCTGGGGCGGGGGCGCAGCGTGACCGTTTGGGAAAATCACAGCGATCGCATTACCTATGACAGCCCCACAGGCCACACCTTCAGCTATTACCTACAAGGCGGCCAGGGAACACAGCGGCTGGATGGCGGGGCAAAAGCCGGCTGGCCCGGAGCCGTGTGCGTGATGCCAGCAGGGCAAAGCTCCCGCTGGAAAATCACGACCCCCTTCCGTTTTGTGCATCTACACATCCCCGACAGCACACTTGCGGCATCCTTCGCTCATATCCACGATTGCGATGCGCGTAGATTACAGCTGCAAGAAAGCACTTTCATCAGGTCCGCCGCAATCGCGGCTCCTCTGGCCCGCATGGCCATGGCCGCAACAGAAGGGGATATTTTGCACGCGGATACAGCCGTTGCCGAACTTGTAGCGCATCTGCCGGTCAACATGCCTCGTTTGAAAGCGGGCCTGTCTCCCTTTCAAATGCGCCGTGTCGATGCGTGGATTGACGGGCATTTGCATACATCTATCAGGCTGATAGATCTGGCAGCCGAAACCGGCCTCTCCGAATTTCACTTCCACCGCATGTTCCGCATGTGCCGGGGTGTTTCGCCCCACAAATGGGTAACAGCCCGTCGGATCGAAGCGGCAAAATTACGGCTGTCGGGACCTGAACCGATTGCAGAAATCGCCCAAGCCTGTGGTTTTTCCTGTCAAAGCCACCTAACCCGCGCCTTCAAAGCAGAAACGGGTTTAACTCCGGGGCGCTATCGCAGCAGTATATCTGCCTAGACGGATTCGAAATGGGCACCCCCTTACGACCCATCCGAGTTAAATTTTCCCTTCGTGAGGAAGGTCTGTACTTGATCGTATACCTCGGGGTTGTTCATCATAAAGGTATGGGTTGCCGGCAGGGTAATATGATCGGTCATACCGGATACTTTCGTACTTTCAACGCTCACCTTGCCATCATCCGGCCCGGGTAACAGAAACGAGAAATAGGGGCTGATACTGCTGTCACCGGCAATAACACCCAAGGGAAATGTGATCGGACCAAGCCGGTTGGGCAAACTATCCGCACCGGTTCCCAGTTCCGCCCCAGCCACCCCGTTTATCCAGCCAAACCCCGGAAAATCCGCCAGTTCATCGACGATCTCCGAACCTTTGTTCGGCGGAGCAAGCATGACCACCCGCCCCAAATTTTTCGGACGATTGGCATTGTCGGCGAAAAACTGGCGCAACAGAATACCGCCCATCGAATGGGTCACAAAGTGGACTGTTTTGGCACCACTGCATTTCTGCACCGCATCGGGAATGGTTTGTACGGCCAATTCCGCAACAGTTTTTTCCGTCGACGGGTAGTTGGCATTCACCACCTGATAACCATCCTGTTGCAGCCGCCATTCCATTAGCAAGAACGACTTCGATGTCCGCGCCAGTCCGTGCAGGAGAACCACACATTCGCTTTTGGGCGCAGCCTTGGGCAACAAGGTTACCATCGCCAGAGCGGCGCTGCCAAGCACGACAACGGACAGGATGACAAATAAAATGCGTTTCATGAAAACTGATCTATAGATCACGGCCATAACTTCAAGGCAGGATACGAAAAACGCCGCGTTACCTTTCCAGCCAGATGGTCATCGGCCCGTCATTCACCAGTGACACCTGCATATCCGCGCCAAAGCGTCCGGTTTCAACCGGCACACCAAGGTCAACAACCTGTTCGCACAGCAATTCATAAAGCCGCCGGCCTGTGTCCGGCGGTGCAGCCTGTGAAAATCCAGGGCGATTGCCGCGGCTGGTATCGGCGGCCAGCGTAAACTGGCTGACGATCAAGGCGCTCCCCCCGACATCCAAAATGGACCGGTTTGTCTTGCCGGCCTCGTCCTGAAAAATGCGCAAACTGACCAGCTTGCGCGCCATACTTGCCACGTTTGCCTCGGTATCATCATGCATGGCACAGGCCAGCACCAGCAAACCGGAACCGGTCCGGCCAATAACATCGCCGTCAACCGTGACGGAAGCGGAGGTAACACGTTGGAGCAAGCAGCGCATGACGAGGTCTTTCTGCAAGGGAAGTATTCGTGGAGAGGCCGGAGCCTCCGGCGGGGATATTTAGCGAAAATGGAAAACCTTACTGGAATTGTTCCGAAATCAACCGTTCTTCCAGACCGTGATCGGGATCAAACAGGATGCGGTGGGAAATATCGGGGGCGCTTTCGATTTCGACCCATTTGACCGCGCGGGCTTCTTTGCCGTCGGCCACGGCGGAAACGGGGCGTTTTGGGGCTTCCAGCACGTCGAAGCGGACTTTGGCGGACATGGGTAACAAGGCCCCGCGCCAGCGTCGCGGGCGAAAGGCGGCAACCGCCGTCAGGGCGAGTATCTCCGCCCCGATTGGCAGGATCGGGCCATGAGCGGAGTAGTTATAGGCCGTAGAACCGGCAGGTGTCGCCACCAGCGCCCCATCACAAACCAGTTCTTTCATGCGCAGTTTACCATCCACCAGAATGCGTAGTTTGGCGGCTTGCGGTCCTTGGCGCAGCAGGGAGACTTCGTTGATGGCGAGCGCTTCTACAGTGTGACCATCCACACAATGGGCCCGCATCCGCAGGGGGTGAATCACGGCTTCTTCGGCCTTTGCCAGCCGCTGGATCAATCCATGCGGGGCATACTCATTCATCATGAATCCGACCGTTCCGCGATTCATCCCGTACACCGGAATTCCCAGGTTATTGTGGTCATGCAGGGTTGCCAGCATAAAACCGTCCCCCCCGAGCGCCACAATCGCATCGGCCTGTTCCAGCGGTACATTGCCATAGCGCGCGGCCAGTTCCGTGCGGGAGGCCTGCGCCACCGGCGCGTTGCTGGCCACAAAGGCGAGTTTCTTGCGTGTTGTCATTTCCTGCCCCATCTTGTCGGGCCAGTTTGGGCATCCTGCCCGCCAAGGCAAGGGCTTTTTGTCGCTCTGACGGGGGACAAGGCGATTTATGCATGTACTTTTGCCCCTGTTTCGGACATATGGGCGCTACGTCCCCAATGGCGCGTTAAATGTCGTATTTGGCGCGTTTTGACCCGCGAAAGTTTCCTATAGGAAACGAAATTAACATTGCAGGAGCCACCCCATGACATCATCCCACCGTGACGCCGGTTTTTTCACCGAAACACTGGCCAGCCGCGACCCCGAGATTTTCGGGTCCATCACAGACGAGCTAGGCCGCCAGCGCGACGAAATCGAGCTGATCGCCTCTGAAAACATCGTTTCGCGCGCTGTGATGGAGGCCCAAGGCTCTGTCATGACCAACAAATACGCCGAAGGGTATCCAGGGCGGCGGTATTATGGCGGATGCCAGTATGTGGATGTAGCCGAAAATCTGGCGATTGATCGCGCCAAACAACTGTTTGGCTGTGATTTCGTCAATGTGCAGCCAAACTCCGGCTCTCAGGCCAATCAGGGTGTGATGCAGGCACTGTTGCAGCCCGGCGACACGATTCTGGGGATGAACCTTGCCTCCGGCGGGCACCTGACCCACGGCGCCGCACCGAACCAGTCCGGCAAGTGGTTCAATGCCGTGCAATACGGTGTGCGCGAGGATGACAACCTGATTGATTACGATCAGGTAGAGGCCCTGGCCAAAGAACATAACCCTAAAATGATCATCGCCGGCGGGTCCGCCATTCCGCGCCAGATCGATTTTAAACGGTTCCGCGAAATTGCCGATATGGTCGGGGCCTATCTGCATGTGGACATGGCACATTTTGCCGGCCTAGTGGCAGCAGGTGTGCATCCTTCGCCGATTCCGCATGCGCATGTGGTGACCACCACCACACACAAAACCCTGCGCGGCCCGCGCGGCGGCATGGTGCTGACCAATGACGAAGTGATTGCCAAGAAAATCAACTCCGCGATTTTCCCGGGCATTCAGGGCGGCCCGCTGATGCATGTCATCGCCGGCAAAGCCGTTGCCTTTGGCGAGGCCCTGCGCCCTGAATTCAAGGACTATCAGAAAGCCGTGATCGCCAATGCACAAGCACTGGCGGATCAGCTGATCAAGGGCGGGTTCGACATTGTCACCGGCGGCACCGACACGCATGTGATGCTGGTTGATTTGCGCCCCAAAGGCGTCAAAGGCAATCAGGCCGACAAGGCCCTTGGCCGTGCCAACATTACCGCAAACAAGAACGGCATCCCGTTTGATCCGGAAAAACCGTTTGTGACATCCGGCCTGCGTCTTGGTTCCCCTGCCGGCACCACGCGCGGTTTTGGCGAGGCCGAGTTCCGCGAAATCGGTGATCTGATTGTCGAAGTCATCGACGGCCTGGCCGCCAACGGCGAAGAGAACAACGGCGAAGTCGAGGCTGCGGTAAAGGCCAAGGTTGCCAATCTCTGCGCGCGCTTCCCGATTTACGAAGGCCTGTAAGGTCTACTCTGACATTTATTTTTGTGGCTGGCGTATTTGCGCCAGCCATTCTTTTGGCGGTATGCCTTTGATCCGCAAAAATTCGCGGTTGAAATTGGATTTGGTGTTAAACCCGCTGGCAAACAGGGTTTGGGTGACGGGTTCTCGGACAGACTGAGCGCATCGACAATCAGCAGGTTCAGGGTGAAAACACCAACACGATCTACGCCCCCCAAGCCCTGCCATTTGCAAGGCAAAGATAATAGCGTCCCTGAATGCGGAGGCCTGCAGGCTCACGGCAATCCACCGCCGGATTGTCGCGCGGGGGCATGATTTTTGGGCCTATAAAACTTCTCTGGGTATTAGGGGGTCGTCTCCCCCTCTATGGATTTATGACCCCCAGTCTCCAAGCGCATGTTGCCAAAGTGTGAGCGCCGCAACGGCAGCGGTGTCAGCACGCAGGATACGCGGACCAAGGCTGATGCTGGTGGCCTGTGGCATGGCGCGCAAACGGGCGGTTTCATCGGGGGAGAACCCGCCCTCGGGGCCAATGACAATCGCCCATTTTCCGCGCGGTGCGTTTTGCAGCGGCGTAACGGGTTGCCCGACCTTGGTTTCATCACAAAATAGCAAGTGCCGGTCCCCGGGCCAGTGGTCCAGCAATTTCGCCAGTTTTTGTGCCGGCTCCAGAGGCGGCACATAGGTTCCGCCGCATTGTTGGGCCGCAGCAACCATATGCGCCTGTAGGCGGTCATGTTTCAGGCGCTCTGCATTGGTATAGCGGGTTTGCACCGGAAATACCCGTGCCACGCCCATCTCGGTCGCCTTTTCCACGATGAATTCGGTACGGGCCTTTTTGATCGGCGCAAACAACAGCCACAGATCCGGCGGGTTGAGTTGCGGGGCCGATTGATCCCGACACAGCAAAACACCCTTGCGTTTGCCGGCTTCCATGACCTCGGCGTGCCACTCCCCGTCTGTGCCGTTAAACAACGCCACGAAATCCCCCACCGCAAGCCGCATCACCGTAAAAAGCCGCTGTGCCTGTTCCTTGGTCAGCAAAACTGTTTGCCCTGCCCCCAATGGCCCGTCTACAAAGAGCCGAAGTTTGATATTCTTTGTCATGGGCGCAACATATGACTGATCCTCAGAAGATTCCAGAACAACCGACCGACGGGCGGGTGGCGGATGCCACCGATTTGAATTGGGTGGATCGTTTTGCGCCTCGCTGGTCACGCCCCTATTTGCGCCTGTCACGGGCAGACCGACCGGCGGGGACGTGGCTTTTGTTGATCCCTTGCTGGTGGGGGCTGGCATTGGGAATACTGGGCGACCCTACGGGACCAACTGCCTATGATATCTGGCTGGCGGTTGGCTGTGCCATGGGGGCGTTTTTAATGCGGGGCGCGGGGTGTACATGGAATGACATCAGCGACCGGCATATTGATGCACAAGTGGCCCGAACCCGTTCACGGCCCCTGCCATCCGGACAGGTGACACCGAAGCAGGCAGCTGTCTGGATGGTGGTGCAAATGGCAATTGCCTTTGGTATTTTGCTGACCTTCAACAGCTTTGCCATTGCGTTGGGGATTCTGGCGTTGGCACCGGTGGCCATCTATCCCTTTGCCAAACGGTTCACATGGTGGCCACAGGTGTTTTTGGGCGTGGCCTTCAACTGGGGCGCACTGCTTGGCTGGGCGGCTCATACGGGGGCGCTGAGCTGGTCGCCGGTTCTGTTGTATCTGGCGGGAATCAGCTGGACCCTGTTTTACGACACAATCTATGCCCATCAGGACAAAGAGGACGACGCCCTGATCGGGGTAAAGTCCACTGCGCGACTTTTCGCCGATAATACACCGCGTTGGTTACTGGGATTTCAACTGTTGAGTGTAGTTTTGATGTTGTTTGCTGTGATCTGGCCGGACGGAGAATTGATCTCGACGCTCTCTCCAGCCGGTCTGATTGTCGTTATTGGCGGCATTTGGGCCTTTGGGCTGCATTTAACCTGGCAATTACGCCGCTTGAATGTGGATGATGTGGAAATCTGCATGAACCTGTTCCGCTCCAACCGCGATGCCGGATTAATTCCGGTTGTGATTTGGACCGCCGCGATATTTTTATGACATGACACTCCCTTGATGCACAGGCGCAGATCGCCTAAACATTCCAAAGACCTATCCGTAACCAGGATTTTGAATGCACCGCACGGCACTGCTTTTTTCCGCTATCTGCATGATTTTAGCAGCGGCGGCTTCATTTACTTTTGCAACGCGGGCGGTGGGGTACATCGAAGACGAAGCCGAGTCCCAGATCCAGACAGCCTTGCTCGCTGCCGGACAGGATTGGGCAACCATCCGACCGGATGGACTGCAGGTCAACCTGACCGGCTTGGCCCCGGACGAGGTAAGCCGGTTTCGCGCGTTGGAAATTATGGGTCAATTGGTCGATACAAAACGCATCCACGATCGCACCACGGTTTTGCAATCACGGGAAATCGTTGTGCCTCGATTCACTTTGGAAGCCTTGCGGAATCAGGACCGGATTTCCCTGATCGGGCTTATCCCCGAACATCAGGGCCGCACTGACATTCTGGGCCGCGCCCAGACGATTGTCGGCAAAGGGACAGTGACCGACATGCTGGAATCGGCCGAACATAAAATCCCTGCCGGCTGGAGAGAAAACCTCGACTTTGGTCTGGACAGTCTGGCGCAACTGCCCCTGTCGAAAATCTCGATCACAGCTGAACGGGTCAAGGTCACCGCCGCCACGGAATCTGTGGACGAACAAAAACGGCTGGAAAAAATGTTAAAGGCAAACAAGCCGGAGAACACCCAGCTTGTGTTGGACATCACCGCGCCCCGTCCGGTTATCGCGCCTTTTCGCATGCGCCTGACCCTAAGAGACGGCAAAGCCGAACTGAGTTCCTGTTCCGCCGATACCCGCGCCACGAAATCCCGCATTCTGCGCGCGGCCTACAAGGTCGGGGTGCCGGTCGGGGCCAAATGTGAAATCGGCCTTGGCGTACCGACAACCGATTGGGCCAAAGCCGTCGTGATGAGCATCGAAGCCCTGAACCAGCTTGGAGGCGGGACACTCACGTTTACCGACAGCGATATTGCCATGATCACGGTAGACGAGACCACACAAGCCCAATTCGACCAGGTTGTTGCCAAGCTTGAAAACACCCTGCCAGAGCTGTTTTCACTCCACGCGGTCCTGCCTCCCAAAGTGCTGGTCGATGGTAACAACGCTTCGGCCGAGGCTCCCGAATTCACCGCAACCCGCAGCCCCGAAGGATTGGTTCAGCTGCGGGGCCGTGTGCAAAACAGCCGATCCAAAAACAGCATAACCGCCTTTGCCAGCGCCTTGTTTGGCCGCAAAGCCATTGAAAACCAGACCCGCATCGACAAAGATCTGCCCGATGGCTGGCCCAAACGGGTTATGGCCGGCCTTGAGGGGCTTGCCCAATTGCATCATGGCAGTGTTATTGTCCATCCGGACACCGTCGAAATTCGCGGAACCGGGGCCAATCCTGACGTGGAAGCCGAAATTTCACGTCTGTTTTCCGTGCGTATCGGCGGCAAAGAGACCTATAAAATCAACGTGAAATACGATGAAAAACTGGTTCCGACCGAACGGGAATTATCTGGGCCGGAATGTTCGCGCCAAATTAATGCTGTGTTAACCGAACATCAGATAGTCTTTGCCCCATCATCAACAACGATTGAACCGAGTAGCCAGGGTGTATTGGATGCAATTGCAGAAATTCTTCGGGATTGTCCCGACGCGAAATTTGAAATCGAAGGCCATACCGATAGTCAGGGTAGCGAAGGCACAAATAAACGCCTGTCCCAAACAAGGGCCGAAG
This sequence comes from uncultured Paracoccaceae bacterium, assembly GCA_947311485.1. GTDB lineage: Bacteria > Pseudomonadota > Alphaproteobacteria > Rhodobacterales > Rhodobacteraceae > Amylibacter. The sequence goes on along the minus strand of CAMZLM010000087.1, from coordinate 1,931 downwards.
CCGTTGTCGCAGCCTTGCTAGGCCGTCGGGTGCTGGTGTCCGGCATCACGGCCAAAGGCTATGGCGAAGAAAAACCGATTGCAGATAATAAAACAGAAGAAGGCCGTGCCAAGAACCGGCGCATTTCTTTTACACTGTTGGAAACAGAGGAAAACACCGATGGACAGAACTAGTTTGGTCGTAATCATTTCACTGGCATTTTTCCTGACCTTTCTGGCAGGATGGGTGCTGCGCTGGGCTTATGGCCGGTTGAACAATGTCAATTCGGTGAATGTGTCCGAAATTGATGATCTGGCAAACCGCCTGCACGAAGCCGAAGAAGCCCGAGATCAGGCAATGACCTATTTACAGCAACGGGAATGGGAATTGACCAATAAGTTGACCCAAGCCGAGGCCGAGTTGGCCGCCGCCATGGAAGGGCTTGGTGCTGCGCGCCGCGAATCTGGCGAAATGCAGGAACGGCTGGCCGCATTCGAGAACCAACAACAGGCCTCTGCGTAGTTCAACGGGGCATAGTTGGTACCAACCTGTTCCCGAATAAAACAAAACCCCCGGGAATACCGGGGGTCTAATTTTCGGTGCTATGTGGTTTCCTTAGAGGAGACCTTCGCGCTGAGCTTTTTTACGAGCCAACTTGCGCGCACGGCGAACTGCTTCGGCCTTTTCACGGGCTTTCTTGACGGAGGGTTTTTCGTAATGTTGCTTAAGCTTCATTTCACGAAACACGCCTTCGCGTTGCAATTTCTTCTTCAGGGCACGAAGTGCCTGATCGACATTGTTGTCACGAACCGATACCTGCATGGTGTCACCACCTTTCTAGAGTTAGAGTTGCAGAAGTGCAGGAAGGTGCCCTATAGCAAGGAGTGAATGCTTTGTCTACGCTGAAGGATGCCCCCATGGTCAAAACCGAGAAAACCGAAGCGGATCATATATCAGAGGCCCGCGAACGTCTGCTTGATGCGGCGTTGATCCATGTGATGTTTGATGGATGGTCACCAGAGACCCTGAAAATGACGATTCCTGATTCGGGGGTGGATCCGGCATTGGCTCAGCTCGCCTGCCCCCGCGGGGCGATTGATTTGGCAGTGGCCTTTCACAAGCGCGGCGACCGAAACATGGTGGCCGCAATGCAAGCGGCCGATATGGAGGCCCTGCGCTACAAGGATCGTATTGCTCTGGGCGTGCGCTTGCGGCTCGAGGCTGTCGCTCAGGACCACGAGGCCGTGCGGCGCGGTGTGACCCTGTTTGCCCTGCCCCAACACGCAGCCGAAGGGGCGAACCTGATCTGGGGAACCTGTGATCTGATCTGGAATACCCTTGGCGATACATCCGAGGACGTAAACTGGTACACCAAACGCGCCACCCTGTCGGCGGTGTATTCGGCCACCGTGCTATTCTGGCTTGGCGATGAAAGCGATGAGTATGCCGGCACCTGGGCCTTTCTGGATCGGCGGATTGATAACGTGATGCAAATTGAAACCTTCAAGGCCGGATTACGAAAGAACCCATTGTTCAGGGGATTCATGGCCGGTCCGGGTCGGTTGCTCGACCAGATCAAAGCCCCGCACCGCACCGCTCCTACCGATCTCCCCGGTCACATTACCAAAGGTTAAAGCCATGCTGCCAACAACCATGCGCGCTATTGAAATCACCGCCCCCGGCGGACCCGGGGTCTTGCAACTGTGCGAACGCCCTGTGCCCGTACCCGCACAGGGGCAAATCCTGATCAAACTGGCCGCTGCCGGCGTAAACCGCCCCGACGCCTTGCAACGGGCGGGTAAATACGCCCCCCCGCCCGAGGCATCGGACCTGCCGGGGCTGGAATGTGCCGGCACGGTCGCGGCCATCGGGCCGGGTGTAAACCGCTGGTCGGTGGGCGATTCTGTCACCGCCTTATTGCCCGGTGGCGGCTATGCGGAATATGCGCTGAC
>CAMZLM010000086.1 GCA_947311485.1 uncultured Paracoccaceae bacterium | reverse complement strand
TTCGGCTTCATTTACGGCGGCGTTCAGATTGTCTTTGGCAGCTTGCAATTTACGGGTCAGCTTTTCACCCAGCAGATCGTCCAGATTATCGCGGGCAGCCGAGGAAACCCTTAGGGCTTCGGCCACGGCATCGCTGGCTTTATCCACTGCGGCTTGTGCTTTTGTGACCTTGTTTTTCTGGGCTTCAATGCGTCGCAGGTCTGTTGCATTCATTGCTGTTTGTTCACGCCGCGCTGCCAGAGCATTCTTCAGTTGGGCCTTTGCCTTGTGCCATTCTGCCACAAGTTGTTGGTACCCATTGATTTTGTTAGGTGCTTTGCGGGGGGCAGCGGCAGTTTTCTTGGGGGTGTTTGTTGATTTTCCGGGGCTAAAACCACCAATCAGACCAATCAGGCCGATCACCGCAAGCAGCACAACAGCACCACCAATTCCGGCACGGATCAAGCCCGATGAAACCCGGGATCGTGTTGTTTCTTGTGGTTCTTCAGGTTCGGCAAAACTGGCTTCGGCCAGACCAATAGATACGATCCGGTCGGTTTCATCCGTCACAAGTGTGCTGCTCTCGACTGCCACAACATATCCCCCGATATACTCAATATTACACGTCCCGATCTTTGCCGGATTGGTTCGTTTGATCTGTTGCTCTGTCCGTTTTTGTTCGCCTGTGAACGTGAACGGTGACGGTTCTTTATGAACGCATCAGAAGAGCTTGATTTGCCAAGCTTAAACCAACCTGCTTTGTCAGGTTAGTGTAACCTTAAACAGCTTTGATTCACAGGTCAACGAACGCAAGGGGCATCATTTGGTTTTTAAAACAAAATGATGCTAATCTGTTGCACTCATGCACTGTATATAGCGGCCACGGGGGCCGCTATGGTTGTGCCGGGCTATCATTTGTCGCGGGCAGCCAGCAATTTAAGCCGCAGGGCATTGATTTTGATAAATCCGGCCGCGTCTTTCTGGTCATAGGCACCGGCGTCGTCTTCGAATGTTACGTGGGCTTCGGAATAGAGTGAATCCTCGGACCAACGCCCCACGGTCTGACAGGAGCCTTTGTAGAGTTTCAGGCGCACGGTGCCGTTGACCCGTTCTTGTGATTTGTCGATCAGCGCTTGCAACATTTCACGTTCGGGGGAATACCAATACCCGTTGTAGATCAGTTCGGCATACTTCGGCATCAGCTCGTCCTTGAGGTGCGCCGCCCCGCGATCAAGGGTAATGCTTTCAATGCCGCGATGGGCCTCGAGCATCACAGTGCCCCCCGGGGTTTCGTAAATCCCGCGCGATTTCATGCCCACATAGCGACCCTCGACCAGATCCAGACGACCAACCCCGTGTTTGCCACCCAGCTCGTTCAGCGCGGTCAGCATTTCGGCGGGGGATAGCGCCTTGCCGTTCAGAGCAACGGGGTCGCCCTTGGCAAAGGTGATTTCGGCGTATTCCGGTGTGTCGGGGGCCTTTTCCGGATCAACGGTACGCTGGTAAACGTACTCCGGTGCCTCGATAGCCGGATCTTCCAGAACCTTGCCTTCGGATGATGTGTGCAACAGGTTTGCATCCACGGAAAACGGGGCTTCGCCGCGTTTGTCCTTGGCGATGGGTATCTGGTGTTCTTCGGCAAATTTCAGTAGCTTGGTGCGGCTGGACAGATCCCATTCCCGCCAAGGTGCGATCACCTGAATATCTGGGTTCAGCGCATAGGCCGCCAGTTCAAAACGGACCTGATCGTTGCCTTTGCCGGTGGCTCCGTGGGCTACCGCATCTGCGCCACATTCAGCTGCAATTTCTACCAGACGTTTGGAGATCAGCGGACGGGCAATAGATGTCCCGAGCAGATACAGGCCTTCGTACTGGGCATTGGCGCGGAACATCGGGAAAACGAAATCCCGTACGAATTCCTCGCGCACGTCTTCGATGTGGATGTTTTCCGGTTTGATCCCCATCAATTCGGCTTTTTTGCGGGCTGGTTCCAGTTCTTCACCCTGACCGAGATCAGCGGTAAAAGTGACCACTTCGCAACCGTATTCGGTTTGCAACCATTTCAGAATGATCGAGGTATCCAGACCGCCGGAATAGGCGAGCACAACTTTTTTAGGGGCAGACATGGGAACAGCTCCACAATTAAAGGGTTATCACCGGCGGTTTATGCAAGTTTTTCCCATGCGGCAAGGCAGATTGCGAATATTGGGGAATGTCTGTTTGAATTTTGCGGCGAAACCCGTTTAAAGGAGGGATGTTTCAGCAAAAGGTGTCCGGTTATGGCTAGTTTTCCCTCGCTTGTCAGTGGTGCAATGGCGCAGATGCGCAGCCTGTTCGAGGCCACGCCCTTGCAACGCAATGACCACCTGTCCAAAAAATACGGGGCAGAGGTGTTTCTGAAACGTGAAGACCTGTCGCCGATCCGGTCCTACAAAATCCGCGGGGCGTTCAATGCCATGCGCAAAGCCCTTGCGGCGGATGCCGGCAAGACGCTGTTTGTTTGTGCCTCTGCGGGGAACCATGCACAGGGGGTGGCCTATGTGTGCCGGCATTTCGGGGTCAGCGGTGTGATTTACATGCCGGTGACCACGCCTCAGCAAAAAATCGACAAGACCCGCGCTTTTGGCGGTGATTTTGTGGAAATTGTGCTTGAAGGCGATTATTTCGATGAAACCTTGCGCGCGGCGCAGGGGTATTGCAATCGGGAGAATGGACATTTTCTGGCTCCGTTTGACGATGACGACGTGATCGAGGGACAGGCAACGGTCGCCGCAGAAATCGTTACACAGTTGCGCGGAGAACAGCCGGACATGATGCTGTTGCCGGTGGGCGGCGGGGGCTTGTCCTCGGGAATGGTGCAGTATTTCGGAGCGCTGGGACAGGCGGTGGATTTCAGGTTTGTGGAACCTTTGGGGGCGATGAGCCTGCATGCGGCCTTACAGGCGGGAGAGCCGGTGACGCTCAATCATATTGACAGTTTTGTCGACGGTGCGGCGGTGGCCCGCATTGGTGCTCGCAATTTCGAGGTTTTGAAAACGGTGGACCCGGCACGTGTGATCGGGGTGCCTGAGGGGCGGCTTTGTGCCACCATTACCGAATTTTTGAATGTGGAAGGCATCGTACTGGAACCGGCGGGCGCGCTGGCGGTGGATGCGCTCAAGGATATGGCACAGGAGATAAGGGGCAAGCGGGTGGTTTGTGTGACCTCTGGCGGAAATTTTGATTTCGAGCGTTTGCCCGAAGTGAAAGAACGGGCGCTGAAATTTGCCGGTCTGAAGAAGTACTTCATTTTGCGTATGCCTCAGCGCCCCGGGGCGTTGCGGGATTTTCTGGCACTGTTGGGACCGGATGACGATATCGCACGGTTTGAATATCTGAAAAAATCGGCACGCAATTTCGGGGCGGTTTTGCTGGGGATAGAAACCAAACAGGCGAATGGCTTTACTAAACTATGCGAACGGATGACCGAGCAGGGCTTTGAATATACGGATATTACCGAGGATGAAATTCTGAGCGAGCTGCTGATATGACCCGCTTGCTTGAAACCATATCCCACGGGGAGCAATCCGGTGTGCCGTTGTTGATTGTGCACGGGCTGTTTGGGTCCGGGCGCAACTGGCGGGCACTGGCAAAACATTTTTCGCGTCGCCGTTGGGTGTTGACCGTGGATTTACGCAACCATGGCAACAGCTTTTGGGACGCGTCCAACAGCTATCCCGATCTGGCCGGTGATCTGGCGGCGGTGATTGTGGCCAATGGCGGGGTGGCGGATGTGCTGGGCCACTCCATGGGCGGCAAGGCGGCGATGGTTCTGGCGTTGTCGCATGCTGATCTGGTGCGCCGTCTGCTGATCGTGGATATCGCGCCGGTGATCTATAGGCATACGCAAATAGACAATATCAAAGCCATGCAATCAATTCCGCTGGACCAGATTAGTCGCCGCTCCGAGGCTGATGCGTTGTTAAGGCAGGCAGTGCCGGAATCGGCGGTGCGGGCGTTTTTGCTGAGCAGTCTGCAAATCGGACCGGGAGGCAACCACTGGATGCTGAATCTGGAAGCGCTGGCCGCAAATATGGTGGCGATTATCGGCTTTCCCGAGTTTTTGGGCCAATTTGACGGGCCGGCGCATTTCATTCATGGCGGCGCGTCGGATTATGTGTGCCCTGAATACCATGACGGTATTCGTGCTCTGTTTCCACGTGCGGATTTCCATGAAATTGCCGGCGCGGGGCATTGGATTCACGCGGAAAAACCGCGTGAATTTATTGCGGTGGCGGAAGAGTTACTCGGCGGCGAGGATCTCTGAGAATTTCTTGAAGAATTTGCCCGCCAGCTTTTTCGCGGTGGACTGGATCAACCGGCTGCCAAGCGATGCCAGCTTACCACCGATTTCTGCCTTGGCGGTGTATTTCAACAAGGTATTGCCGTCTTCTGTTTCTTCCAGCGTTACATCCGCGCCGCCCTTGGCGTGACCGGCTACGCCACCGCTTCCCTGACCGGAGAGCGAAAAAGCGTCCGGTGCGCCGGCGGTATCCAGTGTGACGTTCCCGGCGAACTTTGCTTTGACCGGCCCGACCTTGAGCACGACTTTCGCTTCTAGTTCGGTGTCGGAATGTTTGATCAGCTCATCGCAACCTGGAATACACTGTTGCAGGATTTCCGGATCATTCAGGGCCTCATACACGCGGGCTTTGGGGGCTTCGATCAGAATTTCGTCGGTTAATTCCATGTTGGTTTCCCAGCCTTTTTTGTTTTGACAGTTGAAACATTTGTGAACAGCTGGGTCAACCGGCGCTACAGCTGGATCAGGCTAAAGATCAGGCTGACCACGGCTCCACCGACCAAAAACCACGTGATAGCCTGTGTTTTATTGTTGTCTTGCGGTGCATCTGCAGGTTGGCCGGCACGATGCAAGGCAGTTTCAACCAGATTGGGCAGTTGTGGACCAAAGCGTGACAGCACCATTGCTGTGCGTTTCAGATCGCGCAGCATGGCGCGGGGGCCAAGGTTATCGGTGATGTACTGTTCAACAACTGGTTTGGCCACATCCCAGATGTTCAATTCGGGATCAAGCGTGCGGCCTACGCCCTCTACCACGACCATAGTGCGTTGCAACAGGATCAGCTCGGTGCGGGTTTCCATTCCGAAGCGTTCCGTGACCTCGAACAAATGCCCCAGCAATCGGGCCATGGAAATCTGGGTGGCGCTTTCGCCAAAAATCGGTTCGCCCACGGCACGCAGGGCCTGGGCAAAGGCGTCTACGTCCTGATCGGCGGGGACATAGCCAGCCTCGAAATGCACCTCGGCGACACGGCGGTAGTCCTTGCGGATAAAACCGATCAGGATTTCTGCGTAAACGCGGCGGGTGTATTCGTCCAGCCGTCCCATGATGCCGAAATCCAGCGCTACCAGATCGCCATTAGTGGCAACCTTGAGGTTGCCCTGATGCATATCTGCATGAAAGAAACCGTCGCGCAGGGCGTGGCGCAGGAACATTTGCACGATACAGGCCGCGAGGCCCTTCATATCGTGATCGGCGGCACGGATGGCTTCTACATCGCCAAAGGCAATACCGTCGACCCATTCCATGGTCATCACCGATTTGGCCGATTTATTCCAGATGATACGTGGTACGGCAAAGCCGGCGTCATCAGCGGTGTTGGCGGCGAATTCGTCGGCGGCAGAGGCCTCCATCCGCAAATCCAGTTCGCCACGTACTACGGAATCGAAATGTTCGATCACCGCAGTTGGGTGTAAACGTCGTGTGGCCGGAGAAAGAAATTCGATCATGCGCGCGGAAAAGTAAAAGGCGTCGATGTCCTTGCGAAAGGCTTTTTCCACATCGGGGCGCAATACTTTGACGGCGACTTGCCGGTCGTCGCTGCGCAGGCGGGCTTTGTGGACTTGTGCAATAGAAGCGGCGGCCACGGGCTCGCTGAATTCGGAAAACAATTCATCCACAGGGCGGCCCAGTTCGCGTTCGATAATGGCGCGGGCTTCGGCTGTCGGAAAGGGGGGGAGGCTGTCTTGTAGAACCTTGAGTTCTTGCGCCAGCTGCGGGCCGACCACATCGGGGCGGGTGGACATAAGCTGACCGAATTTGATGTAGGCTGGCCCCAGCGCGGTAATGGCACGCACCAGTGGCGGATAATCGGGATTTCCCTTGAGGCCCAGCCACTTGAACGGCCAGCCCAGCACCCGCGCCGCCATGCGGATGGTTGGCGGGGCATCCATGGCCTCGAGCGCCTGTTTCATGGCACCGGTACGTTCAAAGGTGGCACCGGTCCGGATCAGGCGCCAGATATTATGAGGTCCGCGCATGTTTTATATTTTCCAGCCAGAGTGCAGGGCCGCAATGCCCATGGTCAGATTGCGGTATTTCGCATTTTCAAAACCGGCATCGCGCACCATTTGCAAGAACGTGTCCTGATCGGGAAACTGACGGATGCTTTCGACCAGATACTGATAGCTGTCCGCGTCATTGGCGATCAGTTTGCCCAGCTTGGGAATGACGTTGAACGAATATTTGTCATAGGCCCACTGCATTGCCGGATTGGGAATCTGGCTGAATTCCAGCACCATCAACCGGCCCCCGGGGCGCAAGACACGGTAGGCCTCGTTCAATGCTTCCTGCGGGCGAGTGACGTTCCGGATGCCGAAGGAAATTGTATAAACGTCAAAGCTGTTGTCCGCAAAGGGCAGCGCCATGGCGTCGCCGCAAATCCATTCCAGCCGGTCGGCCATGTTTTCGGCCTCGGCCCGCAGGCGGCCTGCGTCCAGCATGCCTTGGGTCATATCGAAAACTGTGGCGTGGGCCTGTGGTGCGCGCTCCAGAAAGCGGAACGAAATATCACCGGTACCGCCAGCCACATCCAGCAGCTTCTGGCCATTGCGCGGGGCGAGCCAATCCATCATGGCTTCTTTCCAGATGCGGTGGATGCCCATGGACATGGCGTCATTCATCACGTCGTACTTGGATGCCACGTTGCTGAATACCCTGTGGACCATACCGGCCTTGGCGTCTTCGTCCACGGTTTGAAATCCGAAATGGGTGGTTTTTGATTCGGTCATGACATGCCTCGTGCTTTTGCAGGTTGGGGTATATAGAGTGTTGTCACGATTGAAAATGCAATCAGAGCAAAAAGGTTGGTGAATATGCCCGAACTGCCCGAAGTCGAAACCGTTATGCGCGGGTTGATGCCTGTGATGCAGGGGGCGGTGATTGCGCACGCGGATGTGCGTCGCCCGGATTTGCGCTGGCCGTTTCCTGCGCGGATGGCGGATCGTTTGACCGGCCAGCGGATAATGCAAATGCGCCGGCGATCCAAATACATTCTGTGTGATCTGGCTGGCGGGGAAACTCTGTTGATCCATTTGGGTATGTCGGGGCGGATGACGATTTCGCCGGCGGGTGGTTCGCATCCGGAACTGGCGAAGCACGATCATGTGGTGCTGGATATGGATAACGGGGCACGGATCAGCTTCAACGATGCCCGCCGTTTCGGGGCGATGGATCTGGCCCTGACAGCAAAAATGGCGGATCATAAGCTGCTGGCGCGGATCGGGCCGGAACCGTTGGGCAATGAGTTTGACGAAACCTATCTGGCGGCGGCGCTTAAGGGGCGGAAATCCGCGATCAAATCGGCGTTGTTGGATCAACGGATCGTGGCGGGGCTGGGAAATATTTATGTGTGCGAGGTTCTGTACCGCACCGGTATTTCACCCCTGCGCAAGGCCGGGGATCTATCGGCACGAGAGGTGGCGTCTCTGGTGCCGATGATTCGCACGGTTTTGGGGGAAGCCATCGAATCCGGGGGCTCCTCGCTAAAGGATTACCGGCAGGCAGATGGTGAACTGGGATATTTTCAACACAGTTTTGCTGTCTACGGGCGCGAGGGGGAAACCTGTAAAACCCTTGACTGCATTGCAAAAATCAAACGTGTGACCCAGTCGGGACGTTCTTCGTTTTACTGCGACTGTTGTCAGAGATAACTTGAAACCCGCCCAAATGGTGCTAATGCTGGCGGCCTAAGAAACAGCACAAGAGGCCTTTCATGGGCTACGAGACCCTAATCGTTGAAGTCGAAGACCATATTGGCCTTGTTCAACTAAACCGCCCTGACGCGATGAATGCCCTGAATCAGCAATTGCTGAACGAACTGGGCGAGGCGCTCGGGACATTGTGCAAAAACGACAAGGTTCGGGTGATTGTCCTGACCGGCAACGAAAAGGCATTCGCCGCAGGTGCCGATATCAAGGAAATGCAGGAACAATCCTTTGTCGATATGTTCAACAGCGATTTCTTTACCGACCAGAACGAGGCAATCTTGCGTTGTCGCAAGCCGATTATTGCGGCTGTGTCCGGCTATTGTTTGGGTGGCGGGTGTGAGCTGGCGATGATGTGTGATTTCATCCTGTGTTCCGAAACGGCCAAGTTCGGTCAGCCGGAAATCAATCTGGGCGTTGTCGCCGGAATCGGAGGCACACAACGTTTGACCCGTTTTGTCGGGAAATCCAAATCCATGGAAATGCATCTGACCGGCCGCTTTATGGATGCGGCCGAGGCCGAGCGCTCCGGGCTGGTGAGCCGGGTGTTCCCGGTCAAGAACCTGATGGAAGAAGCCATGGCCACGGCGGCCAAGATTGCCGAAAAATCGCCACTGACGGCGATGGCGGTCAAGGAGGCGGTGAACCGGTCCTATGAAACAACATTGCGCGAAGGCGTGCTGTTTGAACGTCGTCTTTTCCATTCCCTTTTCGCCACAGAAGACCAGGCCGAAGGCATGGCCGCATTCACGGAAAAAAGGACACCAAAGTTTCGTGGCAAATAAGCCGCAAAAAACCGCTCGCGGACCGTTGACTTATTCGGGAATCACTCCTAGAAGCACGGTTCATCTTTCGACTCCGTAAGATACAGGAATCATACATATGGCCAACTCGCCACAGGCAAAAAAGCGCGCACGTCAAATCGAACGTCGCACTGCTGTAAATAAAAACCGCCGCACGCGGATTCGTACCTTCGTTCGTAAGGTCGAAGAAGCAATCGCAGGCGGCGATCAATCCGTTGCTGCCGACGCTTTGAAAGCGGCACAACCAGAAATGATGCGGGGTGTCACAAAAGGCATCGCGCATAAAAACACCGTTAGCCGCAAAATCTCTCGCCTGTCGGCGCGGGTTAAGGCTATGGGCGCTTAATTAAACAGTTTTTGTAACAACTGTTGCAGGAACGGGGTTGTTTTCAGCCCCGTTTTTTTGTGTGCAAATTAACCCAATTTTGATGTTCTGTTTTTGGACGCCTTGTCGGTGCCATTGGCGTTCGTTATGGTCGTCTTTATCCTCTGCGGGGTCTGTACCTGCCGGGTTTCATGTTAACCAGTATTTGGATTCCTGCCTCGAAAGAGTCGCGGGATTTTCGCGTTTGTGTTGCAATATAATTAGCATTTTCAATGTGTTGTAATTAGTTTTCGATTCGAAAACTAATTTGCGAGTCAATAAAGAAGATTCATTGAAACGCCCCCGCCGGAATTGCTAGCTTGCCTGAGTAGATAAAACCGCCACAGAATCGGGCGAAGAATTGGGACAGTTCAGACATGTTAAATCCGGTATCGGAAGTTACACCGCAAGCGGCCTGGGATGCATTGAAAGATGACCCTACGTCAGTTTTGGTTGATGTCCGCACCGTGGCCGAGTGGTCCTTTGTCGGGGTTCCGGATCTTTCTTCAATTGGTAAGGCGTTGGTGCTTGTGGAATGGCAACATTTCCCTGGCTGGGCGCGTAATCCGGCGTTTGTTGATGGGGTGGTTGAACAACTGGGGGGCGCTGCTCCGTCCAGCATCTATTTTTTGTGCCGGTCTGGTGCGCGTTCCTTGAGCGCTGCAGACGAAGTGGCATCGGCCTTTGCTGCCAAAGGCCAAGCCGTCGCCTGTGTCAACGTTATGGGCGGATTCGAAGGGGACCCCGATTCGGAAAAACATCGGGGAAATAAAAATGGCTGGAAGCAAGGTGGCCTGCCTTGGCACCAGTCTTGATGGGAATCGGGAAAGAAATGACAACTGAAAATTGGGGTCGCGTTTGCACCGGGTTGCAAAGCGAAGTTGGGCAAGATGCGTATAAAAACTGGATTCAACCGCTAGAGTTTTTGGGTGTGGAAGCGGGTGTGGCCCGATTTGCAGCCCCGACCAGCTTTATCGGGAATTGGGTTTCGCGAAATTATAGCGATAAAATTCGGATGCTGTTTGCTTCTGAAGGTACAAATGTCGAGCGGCTGGCCTTTTCCACGGGTGCCAAAGCGGTTGCCAAAACTGCGACGTCTGCGCCCAAGGCTGCCAAAGTAGCAACGGGGTCCCCTGAGCTGCCCGGCGCGCCACTGGATTCGCGGTTTTGCTTTGATAATTTCATTGTCGGGAAACCAAACGAGTTGGCCCATGCTGCTGCACGTCGCGTGGCCGAAGGCGGGCCGGTGACGTTTAATCCTTTGTTCCTGTATGGTGGGGTTGGTTTGGGTAAAACCCACCTGATGCACGCAATTGCCTGGGAGGCAAAACAGCGCAATCCCGATGCGCGGATTTTGTACCTTTCGGCTGAACAGTTCATGTATCGTTTCGTTCAGGCATTACGTTTTAAAGACACCATGAGCTTTAAGGAATTGTTTCGCTCGGTGGATTTGCTGATGGTCGACGATGTGCAGTTCATTGCCGGTAAAAACTCCACACAAGAAGAATTCTTCCACACCTTCAATGCGCTGGTAGATCAAAACAAGCAGATCGTGATCTCGGCTGACCGCGCGCCGGGGGAAATCGACGGGATCGAAGAACGCATTCAGTCGCGTTTGCAATCCGGTCTTGTGGTTGATTTGCACCCGACCGATTACGAATTGCGTCTGGGCATTCTGGAGAGCAAGGCCGAAGCGCAGGCGCGTCACTATCCCGAAGTCGTTATTGCCGAAGGGGTGCTGCCGTTTCTGGCGCATCGAATTTCTACAAATGTGCGTGTGCTTGAAGGGGCTTTGACCCGTTTGTTTGCTTTTGCCTCGCTTGTCGGGCGTGAGGTAACGCTGGATGTGGCCAAGGAATGTCTGGCGGATGTGTTGCGGGCATCTGATCGCAAGGTCACGATTGACGAAATTATCCGCAAGGTTGCGGACCATTACCACCTGCGTATGACCGATATCCTCAGCCCGCGCCGCGTGCGTTCGATCGCGCGCCCCCGTCAGATTGCAATGTTTCTGGCAAAGCGGCTAACCTCTAAATCACTGCCGGAAATCGGCAAACAATTTGGCGGTCGCGATCACACCACGGTTATTCACGCAGTAAAAAAGATCGAGGAATTGCGCACTATAGACAGTCAAATCGCCGATGATGTCGAATTGCTGCGCCGGATGCTCGAAGCATAATTCGTCACATATTCGTGAAATGGAATGTTGGGGGTTTCCTGCGCCGCAGGAAGCCCCTATTGCTGTGCACATGATACATACAGCTAAAACCCGCCTTATCGTCCTGTTTCAGGTTGTTGCCTTGTTTTTTGCCTCGGCCGCACTCGCCGAACCGCAAACCATGACCGTAGAACAGGCCAATGCCGCCGTTCAGACCGGTGAACTTATCTTGCTGGATGTCCGCACCCCCGGCGAATGGAAGGAAACCGGCGTTCCCAAGGGTGCATGGCCGGTGAACTTGCAGGACAAGAATTTTGGCAAAAATCTGTCTGCGATTCTGAAACGTAATCCGGACAAGAAAATCGGTTTTATCTGCCGCACCGGAAACCGGAGCGGTTATGTGTTCAAAGCTGTGCAAAAATACGGCGTGCAAAACATCGTAGACGTATCCGAAGGTATGGCCGGTTCTGCGGCGGGACCGGGCTGGCTTAAGGCCGGATTACCAACAGTGTCAGACAAACAAGCCCTCGCTGCGTTGCCGGCTGATTTTACGGCGAAATAGAGGCCCATGAGCGTGGGTTCCTGTTGACCCCGCGCCCCCAATCCAAGAGAATACAGTTCAACTATTGATTTCAGGCCGAAATCGCGTAGGGTCATCCCCCACGCGAATTTGACCTTTCGAGGGATGGAAAAATGAAAGTCAGCATCGAACGCAGCGCATTGCTTAAGGCCATGTCACAGGCGCAGTCTGTTGTGGAGCGGCGAAACACCATCCCGATTTTGGCCAATGTGCTGATCGAAGCCGAAGGTAGTACAGTGAGCTTGCGGGCGACGGATCTGGACATCGAGGTCGTGGACAAGGTTCCGGGCATGGTGGAACGCGCCGGCGCAACCACGGTCGGGGCGCATACGTTGCATGAAATCGTGCGTAAATTGCCGGATGGTGCAATTGTGGAATTGTCCGATGATGGCACCGCCGGACGTTTGGAAATTGCGGCCGGTCGATCGAACTTTTCCTTGGCGACCCTGCCCAAAGAAGATTTTCCTGTGATGGCAACATCCGATTATGATTGCAATTTCAGCGCCAAGGCTGCCGTGCTGCGCCGGCTGTTCGATAAATCCAAATTTGCGATCTCAACCGAGGAAACCCGGTACTATCTGAACGGTGTTTACATGCATGCGTCCGAACGTGACGGCCAACAGGTGTTGCGCTGTGTGGCGACCGATGGCCACCGTCTGGCGCGGATTGATGCGGATCTGCCAGTCGGTGCCGAAGAATTACCAGGTGTGATTGTGCCGCGTAAAACCGTGGGCGAGCTGGGCAAATTGTTGAATGACGACGACATGGACATTGCGGTGTCGGTGTCCGAAACCAAGATCCGTTTTGCGACGCCTGACATTACCTTGACATCCAAAGTGATCGACGGTTCCTTTCCAGATTACACGCGGGTTATCCCGCAAGGCAACACCCGCAAACTGGAAGTGGACGCTGCCGAATTTTCCCGTGCTGTGGACCGTGTTTCAACTGTATCTTCGGAACGGTCGCGTGCGGTAAAGCTGTCGCTGGACGAGGATCGTTTGGTTCTGTCCGTTAATGCGCCGGATGCCGGTGCTGCCGAGGAAGAGTTGGCGGTAGCCTATGGGGATGAACGGCTGGAAATCGGATTTAATGCGAAATACCTGCTGGAAATTTCCGGTCAGGTGGACCGCGAAAACGCGGTATTCCTGTTTAACGCGCCGGGGGACCCAACCCTGATGCGCGAAGGCAATGATGAAACTGCGGTTTACGTCGTGATGCCCATGCGGGTGTAAGGTGTCGGGCCTCGCGGTTCATCGGCTCACGCTGTCCCATTTTCGATCCCACAAACGCGCCGTTCTGGAAACAGATGGCCGCCCCGTGGCCCTGTTTGGTGCCAACGGGGCGGGAAAAACCAACATTCTGGAAGCAATTTCCATGTTGTCTCCGGGTCGTGGTTTGCGCGGGGCCAAGGTTGACGAAATGGCCCGCACCCCCGAGGCATTGGGCTGGAAGGTCACCGCCGAACTGGAGAGCCTGCACCAAACCCACGAAGTGGAAACCAGCTGGCAGGCCGCCGGTTCCCGAACGGTTCTGATAGACGGTAAAACCGCGCCCCAGATTGCCCTAGGCCGCGTTGCCCGTGTGGTATGGCTGGTGCCGGTGATGGATCGTTTGTGGGTCGAAGGGGCCGAGGGCCGCCGCCGGTTTCTGGATCGCATGGTTATGAGTTTCGAACCAACCCACGCCGAGGCCAGCCTGACCTACGACAAGGCCATGCGGGAACGTAACCGGATGCTTAAGGATCAAATCCGTGATCCGGCGTGGTACAGCGCCGTTGAATCGCAAATGGCCAAGGCCGGGGCGCGTATTCATCAAAACCGAAAATCCGCGCTGCACTTGTTGCAATCGGCGCAAGAGCAGGCCGAAACCGCGTTTCCGGCGGCTGATCTGGCGCTGACCCATGCCGATGGCATAGAAATGCCAACCAACGAGATTGAATTGACCGCAGCCCTCGCCGATAACCGTCCTCGCGATATGATGGCGGGTCGCACCCTGATTGGCCCGCATCGTGCTGATCTGGAAGCAACTTACCGCGCCAAGGAAATCGCCGCGCGCAAATGTTCCACCGGTGAGCAAAAGGCCCTGCTGGTTTCCCTGATCCTTGCCAATTCCCGCGCGTTGGCCGCTGAATTTGGCGCGCCGCCGATATTATTGCTGGACGAGGTCGCGGCCCATCTGGACGCCGACCGGCGCGCCGCCCTTTATGATGAAATTACCACCCTTGGCGCGCAGGCATGGATGACCGGAACCGGCGCTGAATTATTCGAATCGCTCGGCCAACGGGCGGAATATTGGGAAGTATTCGAAGACGCCGGAAATTCCTCGATCAAAATTCAATAAGGAGACCTATAAATGACACCGCAACGCATCACATTGATCACTTTGGCCGTCGCCGATCTGGAACGATCCCGCGCCTTTTACGCCAAGCTCGGCTGGTCAGAAACCAAAGGTGGCAATGACAGCATCGCCTTTTACAAAATCGCCGGCCAGTTCTTTTCACTATACAGCAGTGAGGCCCTCGCCAAAGATTTAGGCAAACCAATACCTGAACAGGTAACCGGCGGGATCACCCTCGCAACAAACTACAATTCCCCCGCAGAGGTGGACAACGCCTTCGCCGCAGCCGTGGCCGCGGGGGCGCAAATTATTACCCAGCCGGCAAAAGTGTTCTGGGGCGGCTATTCCGGCAATTTTGCCGACCCCGATGGCCACTTGTGGGAGCTGGCGCACAACCCGTTTTGGACGCTGGATGAGACCGGACAAATTGTAGGTGATGCTTAAGCAAGCGACCGCAAAATCTTGTGGTTCCCGCGTGACATTACCTGCAAATATTTGTATGCTTAACCGTAAATTTATCGGGATAGGCAAATGTCAGACAACCAACAAAATCCAGAAGAGTATGGCGCTAATTCCATCAAAGTTCTTAAGGGGTTAGAAGCTGTTCGTAAGCGCCCTGGTATGTACATCGGCGACACTGATGATGGTAGCGGTTTGCACCACATGGTTTATGAGGTTGTGGACAACGGCATTGACGAAGCGTTGGCCAAACATGCCGATTTTGTTTCGGTTACAATCCACGCAGACGAGAGCGTTTCCGTGCGGGATAACGGGCGCGGTATTCCGGTTGGCATCCACGAAGAAGAGGGCGTTTCCGCAGCCGAGGTCATTATGACCCAACTGCACGCTGGCGGTAAATTCGACAGCAATTCCTACAAGGTTTCCGGTGGTCTGCATGGGGTAGGTGTGTCGGTGGTGAACGCCCTGTCCGATTGGCTGGAACTGCGTATCTGGCGGGATGGCAAAGAACATATCGCGCGTTTTGAACATGGCGATACGGCGAAACATCTGGAAGTCGTTGGTGATGCAAACGGTGAAACCGGCACCGAAGTGCGGTTTATGGCCTCGCTGGAAACATTTTCCAACCGCGAATATTCTTTTAAAACGCTTGAAAACCGGTTGCGGGAGCTGGCGTTTTTGAATTCCGGTGTGAAAATTATCCTGCGGGATGAACGCCCGGCAGAGCCGCTGGAAGTGGTGATGGAATACGAGGGCGGCGTACGGGAATTCGTGAAGTTTTTGGACCGTTCCAAATCTCCAATTATGGAGGATCCGATTTACATCCTCGGCACCAAAGATGACATCGAAGTCGAGGTCGCGATGTGGTGGAATGACAGCTATCATGAAAATGTCCTGCCATTTACCAACAACATCCCACAACGCGATGGCGGTACGCACATGGCCGGCTTTCGCGGTGCGTTGACGCGAAGCATTAACAACTATGCCAGCTCCAGCGGTATTGCCAAGAAAGAAAAGGTTTCTTTTTCCGGGGATGATGCGCGTGAAGGCCTGACCTGTGTTTTGTCGGTCAAAGTGCCGGACCCCAAGTTTTCCAGCCAGACCAAAGATAAACTGGTCTCCTCCGAGGTCCGTCCGGCGGTTGAAAGCCTGATGAATGAAAAGCTGGCGGAGTGGTTCGAGGAAAATCCCAAGCTAGCGCGTGTAATCGTTGGCAAAATTGTCGAGGCCGCCCTTGCCCGCGAGGCTGCGCGAAAGGCGCGGGAGTTGACCCGTCGTAAAACGGCGTTTGGGGGAACCTCTTTGCCCGGTAAGCTGGCAGATTGTCAGGAACGTGACCCCTCCAAATCCGAAGTCTTCCTGGTGGAAGGGGACTCGGCCGGTGGATCTGCCAAACAGGGCCGTTCGCGTGAAAATCAGGCGGTTTTGCCGTTGCGGGGTAAGATCTTGAACATTGAACGGGCGCGTTTTGACAAGATGCTGTCCTCCGAGCAGATCACAAACCTGATCACCGCGCTGGGCACAGGGATTGGTCGCGATGAATTCAATATCGAAAAATTGCGCTACCACAAGGTTGTCATCATGACGGATGCCGATGTGGATGGCGCGCATATCCGCACCCTTCTGTTGACTTTCTTTTTCCGCCAAATGCCGCAGTTGATCGAAGGGGGCTATCTGTATATTGCCCAACCGCCACTGTACAAAGTGGCGCGTGGCAAATCCGAGGTCTACCTGAAAGATCAGGTCGCGCTCGAGGATTTTCTGATTGAGCACGGGATTGACGGGGCTAGCCTGACGCAGGGGGACGGTTCGGTGATTGCCGGTGCCGATTTGGCACGTGTGGTCGAGGAAGCGCGCAAGGCGCGGACCATTTTGAATGCCTTCCCCACCCATTACAGCCGTCACATTCTGGAACAGGCCGCGATTTCGGGCGCATTGGTGCCCGGGCGTGTGGATGACGATCCACAAGGGATTGCAGATGTGGTTGCTGCGCGCCTTGATTTGGTGGCGAATGAATATGAGCGTGGGTGGACAGGGCGATTGACCCAGGATGGTGGATTGCGTTTTGCCCGCCTTATTCGCGGTGTTGAAGAAGTGCGCACGCTCGATGGCGGGTGCTTGCGGTCGGGCGAGGCACGCAAATTGGCGCAGATGACGTCAGCGTTTCAAGATGTGTATTCCAAGCCGTCGAAATTTTCCCGCAAAGGCAAAGAGACCGCGATTTACGCTCCGTCGGATTTGCTCTCGGTGGTGATGGCGGAGGGTGAAAAGGGGCTTTCGCTTCAGCGTTATAAGGGGCTGGGCGAAATGAACCCGAGCCAGCTGTGGGAGACAACGCTTGATCCCGAAGCGCGGACTTTGCTGCAGGTGCGTGTTGAAGATCAAGCCGATGCGGATGACCTGTTTACGAAATTGATGGGCGATGTGGTGGAGCCGCGGCGTGAATTCATTCAGCAGAATGCGCTGAGTGTCGAAAACCTTGATTTCTAGTGACTTATTCAGAAGTTACGGGCCAAGTTTCATACGCATATTTATGAAAGAAGTCTGATGCTTACAGTTTTTCTGGATCTGGATGGAACATTGATTGACCCCAAAGAGGGGATCACCAGTTCTATTCAATTTACGCTACAGGAGTTGGGCGCAACCGACATTCCTACGCAAAACGAATTGACGTGGTGTATCGGCCCGCCACTGCACAACAGTTTTGATGTGCTGCTTGGCCCGGGGGCGAATTTACACGAGGCCATGGCGATTTATCGTGAGCATTACGCGGACGAGGCCATGTACCTGGCCGATGTTTACGATGGTATTGGCGATATGTTTGATGCCTTTCATCAAGTGGATGCACGTCTGTTTGTTGCCACCTCGAAACCACATGTGTATGCGAACGAATTGATTGAACATTTCGGCATTCATGCTCATGTTGAGCAACTATTTGGCTCTGAACTGGACGGAACCAATTCCGACAAAACCGAATTGTTGAAATACGCACTGGACGAAACCGGTGCGGATCCGGCGCGCAGTGTGATGATCGGGGATCGTCGGTTCGATGTTTTCGGGGCGCGGAACAATGATATCCCCTCCGTTGGCGCGCTCTGGGGCTATGGTGAACCAGAGGAATTGCATATGGCCGAGGCCGACGCCCTGGCAGGTGCCCCCGAGGAAGTCCCCGAAATCGTATTTGATTTGCTGAGGCTGGATATTGAGTGACTCGCTCAACTGTGATGTTCTGATCGTCGGCGGCGGGCCTGCGGGTTTGTCGGTGGCCTCGCATCTGGCCGACGGCATTTCCAGTATTGTCGTGCATCAGGATGCAGAAATCGGGCGGCCTGTGCGTACCAGCGGTGGCAGCTTTCTGCGTGATGTACGCGCACTGGGAATACCGTCGGATCTCTATCAAGTAATTGATCAACTTGATTTTTTCGCAGACCATGAACAGGCCAGTTTTTGTATTGAAAATGATAAAATGGTGGTTCTCGAAATCACGGGCCTTTATCGTTATCTGGCGGCGCTTTCGGACCCATTGGACCGTAAACTTTTGCTCGGCACTAAATTTCTTTCCACCCAAAAACAACAGGATGGCTTGTACCTGTCTCAGGTTCGTTCGCGCGCCAAAGGAACCCAAACTGTCCGGTCAAAATACATCGTCGATGCTTCGGGATGGCACAGTGCGGTTCTGGACAGCCTTGGTCTGGGTCACAAGCCTGAACGTATGGGCGTTGGTATTGAATATGAATTCCCACGGGGAAATTTTGCGCCAAACCGGGCAGTTCTGTTTGTTGGGGCCACTGCGCTTACAGGGTACGGCTGGATATTTCCAACGGTGGGTAACACCTTGCGGCTAGGCATTGGCGTGATCAATCCGGATACTGATTTGTCCCCTCGCCAAGTCATGAACCACTTTGTTCAAGACGGCCACGCCGCGCGCTATGGTATTGAAATTCCCGAGGATTACGAGGTGAATGCCGGTATCATCCCCTCTGTTCCTTATGAATCAAAACTGGTGTACGACACCATAATCCGCACCGGTGACGCGGCGAATTTTGCCTCTCCCACGGTGGGCGAGGGCATCCGCATGGCCATTGAACAGGGTCGCCATCTGGGCCGGGATCTATCTGCTTTTATCAACGGTGATAAAACAGCGTTCACCCGATACGAGACCCGCGCCGCCAAAAAATATGCGCGTGACTATAAATACGGCTACCTGATGAACCAGCGCATCGCGGGCTATACGCCGGACCGCTGGGATCAGGCCGTCCGTCGCCTTGCGCGGCTCTCGGAGCGCGAAGTTACACAAATGCTGCGGTCTAATTTTTCGGCGGGCTTGATCCTGCGTACTCTGTACCTGTCGCTCCGGTCCAAATTTTTCGGCTAAAGCGTTGTTGATGATCCACATAAAAGTCGAAACGCTATAAAGCACTTCGAATTTGCAAAAAATATCCCTGCCGGAGGCTCCTCCGGCAGGGACAATAACAGGTCTCGAAATTTGTATGCTTTAGCTCACGTCAAATTCCAGCGGACGTACCTGATTGAACAGCCCGGTCTCACACAGGTCTTTAACCGCAGCCTCATTCACAGCTTCGTCCAGATAGAGCAACGCAATCGCATTGGCACCGACGTCGGAACGACCAAGGGTAAAGTTGGCGATGTTCACGCCGTGTTTTGCCATAATCTCCCCCAAAGTCCCGATAATCCCCGGTACATCGCGGTTGGTAGTATAGAGCATATGACGCCCGACTTCTGCATCAATGTTGATGTTCTTGATCTGGATAAACCGTGGCTTGCCATCGGAAAACACGGTGCCGGCAATGGAACGTTCCTGCTTGGCGGTTGTCACCGTCAGTTTGATATAGCTGTCAAACACACCCGATTTCGCCTGTGTGGTGGAGGAAACCTTGATGCCACGTTCCTCGGCCAGCACGGGTGCCGAAACCATGTTCACATCCGGGTTTTGTGCCCGCAACACACCGGAAATCGCCGCGGAACCGATGGCTTTGGTGTTCATGTCGGCAACTTTACCGTCATAGGTGATCGCAATGGATTTGATCGGCTCGTCGGTCATTTGCCCGACAAATGCGCCGATGTGTGTGGCCAGTTTCACAAACGGGCCAAGGATCGGTGCTTCTTCGGCGGTGATTGACGGCATGTTGATGGCGTTGGTTACAGCTCCGTTCAACAGGTAATCGGAAATCTGTTCGGCAACCTGAATGGCCACGTTTTCCTGTGCTTCGGTGGTGGCGGCACCCAGATGCGGGGTCACAACTACGTTTGGCAGGTTGAACAACGGGCTGTCTGTGGCGGGTTCTACGGCAAACACGTCAAACGCCGCACCGGCGACCTTGCCGGATTTGATCGCTTCGGCGAGGGCCTCTTCATCGACCAGACCACCGCGCGCGCAATTGACGATGCGTACGCCGTCTTTCATTTTGGCGATCACATCGGCGGAAATCATGCCGGCGGTCTTGTCGGTTTTTGGCACATGCAGGGTGATGAAATCGGCCTGTGCGACCAACTCGTCCAGCTCGACCTTGGTTACGCCCAGCTCGGCGGCGCGTTCTTCGGACAGGAAGGGATCATAGGCAACAACTTTCATTTCCAGGCCCAGCGCACGTTTGGCAACGATGGAACCAATGTTGCCGGCCCCGATCAGACCAAGGGTTTTATAGGTCAGCTCGGTACCCATGAAACGGGACTTTTCCCATTTGCCCGCATGGGTCGATTCATTGGCTGCCGGAATTTGGCGTGCCACGGCGAACATCATGGCAATGGCGTGTTCGGCGGTGGTGATGGCGTTGCCAAAAGGTGTGTTCATCACGATTACACCTTTGCGGGTGGCGGCCTTCAGGTCCACATTGTCCACCCCGATACCGGCGCGGCCAATTACCTTGAGGTTGGTCGCGGCATCCAGAATTTTTTCGGTAACTTTGGTGGCGGAGCGAATGGCCAGACCATCGTAGTCACCAATACGGGCCAGCAGCGCGGCTTTGTCTTTGCCCAGATCGGGTTCAAAATCGACCTCGATGCCTTTGTCGCGGAAGATCTGTACGGCGGTTTCGGAAAGCTTGTCGGATACGAGTACTTTAGGCATTTTATGCCTCCTTATAAGTCGGTTCGGCGTGTGGCCGTTATGTTAGGAAAGAGTGGCGATTTGGGTTTCAAATGCCCAGTTGAGCCAAGGCATCAGCGCCTTGAGATCAGCGGTTTCAACGGTGCCGCCGGTCCAGATGCGCAGACCGGCAGGGGCATCGCGATAGGAACCGATGTCATAGGCGGCTTTTTCATTTTCGAGCAGCTTGGCCAGACCTTTGGCAAATGCTGCCTGCGCCGCACCTTCCAACGCCGCAACCCGCGAATCGGTGATCTTTACACAAACCGATGTGTTGGAGCGTGTGGTCGGATCCTCGGCCAGAAAGTCAATCCAGTCGTTTTCGGCCACGAATTTTTCCAGAACGGCAAGGTTGGCATCAGCGCGGGCCATCATGCCGGTTTTGCCGCTGACGGATTTGGCCCATTCCAGCGCTACAAGGTAATCTTCGACCGCCAGCATCGACGGGGTGTTGATGGTGGCACCGGTAAAGATACCTTCGATCAGCTTGCCGCCCTTGGTCATGCGAAAGATTTTTGGCAGCGGCCATGCGGGGGTGTAGTTTTCCAGCCGCTCCACTGCACGGGGTGACAGGATCAACATACCGTGGGCCGCTTCGCCACCCAGAACTTTTTGCCAACTAAAGGTGGTGACATCCAGTTTGTCCCAAGGCAGATCCTGTGCAAAAGCTGCCGATGTGGCATCGCAAATTGTCAGGCCGGCACGGTCCGCAGGAATGAAAACGCCATTCGGAACCTTTACGCCAGAGGTGGTGCCGTTCCATGTGAACACAACATCATTGTCGAAATTTACGGCGTTCAGATCGGGAAGTTTACCGTAATCCGCCTGATGGTGGGTGATGTCCAGACCCAGCTGTTTGGTCACATCCGTAACCCAGCCTGCGCCAAAGCTTTCCCAGCTCAGCATGTCTACACCGCGTGCACCCAGAAGCGACCAGAGCGCCATTTCAACCGCGCCGGTATCGGATGCCGGCACAATAGCGATCCGGTAATCGGCGGGGATTTCCAACACCTCGCGGGTGGTTTCAATCGCGTCTTTCAGCTTGGCTTTGCCAATCGCGGCCCGGTGCGAGCGGCCAAGGGCAGCGTCGCGCAATGCGTCCAGCGACCAGGTGGTCGGTTTGGTGCAGGGGCCAGAAGAAAATTGGGGATTGTTCGGGCGCGTGCCCGGTATTTTACTTGTCATCAGTGGTATCCTCACAGATATGTGCCTCTCGTTGGGGAGAGGTGTCCCACTGCGGCGTCTAAGAGATTCTTTTCGCTCTGCCAACAGTTAAGACTGGCGTTTTTGCCGCATTTGGAAAATAAAGCGGCGTAAACGGGCTATTTTGTTCACGATAGGAAACTTCTGTATGTTTATCGCTACCCTGCTTGCTGATCCGGCCAAGGCCAACCTGACCCCAGAAATTTCCCGCGAGGCCACACAAAGCCTGTCTGGCGGAACGGTGGACTGGCTTTGTGACAGCGTGGCCTGTGAGGTGGCGTTGCCGCAGGAACCGGCGGATGTTGAAAGCCTCTGGCAGGGATTGCAGGATCGGGAAATTGATCTGGTCATCCAGCCAGCCAAGGGGCGGCGCAAGGCGGTGTTGCTGGCGGATATGGACAGCACCATGATTCAACAGGAATGTATTGATGAACTGGCGGCCGAGGCCGGCGTTGGCGCGCGGGTGGCGGATATCACGGCGCGCGCGATGAACGGCGAGCTGGATTTCGAAGCGGCACTTCTGGAGCGTGTCGGCTTGTTGAAAGGGTTGCCGGTGTCGGTGATCGACCGCGTTTTGGACACCCGCATCACCCTGATGCCCGGCGGACCGGAGCTGCTGGCGACAATGAAGGCCAACGGGGCCTATTGCGCGCTGGTATCCGGTGGGTTCACTGATTTCACACAGGCGATTGCCGATAAGCTTGGTTTCGACGAAAATCGTGCCAACATCTTGTTGAAAGATGGCGATCGGCTGGCAGGCAAACCGGGATTGCCAATCGTCGGACGCGAAGCCAAGGTCAAGGCCTTGCATGATATTGTCGCGCGTAAAAACCTGTCGCCGGAGGACGTGCTGGCGGTCGGGGACGGGGCCAATGATCTGGGGATGTTGCAGCTTGCCGGTAGCGGTGTTGCCCTGCACGCCAAACCGGTTGTGGCGGCGCAAACCAATATCCGGCTGAACTTTGCAAATCTGTCGGGTTTGCTGTATATACAGGGATATCGGCAGTCAGAGTTCCTCTTTCCCGGTTAGATCTCGTTATATTCGCCGATCTGGCCCTATACGACAAAAAATCTGGCCCTATTCAAAAATCCGTTTTTCCCGCTTTAACAGCCATGAGGCACAAATGTGCCGCAGGTTTTATCGCCCTGTCCAAGGGCGGCTTTGCAAGGAAAAATGCACCATGAAAATGACAACAGAAGAAGCCTTTATCAAGGTTTTGCAAATGCACGGGATCGACAATGCTTTTGGTATTATCGGCTCTGCTTTTATGCCGATTTCGGATCTGTTTCCGGTGGCAGGCATCAAATTCTGGGACTGTGCCCATGAATACACTGCCGGCATGATGGCCGATGGCTATGCGCGCGCCAGCGGTAAAATGTCGATTGCCATTGCCCAGAACGGGCCAGGGATTGCCAATCTGGTCGCACCGGTGAAAACCGCCTATTGGAACCACACACCCCTGCTGGTGGTGACACCGCAAGCCGCGAATAAAACTATGGGGCAGGGCGGTTTTCAGGAAGTCGAGCAAATGCGCATGTTTGCCGATTGCGTGGCTTATCAGGAAGAAGTCCGCGATCCCTCCCGCATGGCCGAGGTGCTGAACCGTGTGATTGCCAAGGCCAAGCGCCTGTCGGCACCGGCGCAGATCAACATTCCGCGCGACTTCTGGACACAGGTAATTGATATCGACCTGCCGGCCATCGTGGATTTCGAACGTCCTGCCGGTGGTACCGGTGCGATTGCACAGGCGGCTGAATTGCTGTCCAGCGCCAAATTTCCCGTAATCCTGAACGGGGCCGGCGTGGTAATCGGCGGCGCGATCGAGGCATCCAAAGCCTTGGCCGAACGGCTGGATTCGCCGGTTTGTTGTGGCTATCAGCACAACGATGCCTTTCCCGGCTCGCATCCGCTGTTTGCCGGCCCTCTGGGGTATAACGGCTCCAAGGCGGGCATGGAACTGATTGCCAA
Organism: uncultured Paracoccaceae bacterium; assembly: GCA_947311485.1. GTDB lineage: Bacteria > Pseudomonadota > Alphaproteobacteria > Rhodobacterales > Rhodobacteraceae > Amylibacter. Next base: position 15,156 of record CAMZLM010000086.1, on the reverse strand, counting down.
GGCAGATGTGGTGCTGGCGTTGGGCACCCGTTTGAACCCGTTTTCCACATTGCCCGGTTATGGCATGGATTACTGGCCAACATCAGCGAAAATCATTCAGGTGGATATCAATCCGGACCGGATCGGTCTGACCAAGCCGGTAACCGTTGGAATCGTTGGTGACGCCAAACAGGTTGCCGAGCAAATTCTCGCGCAGCTGGCAGATAACGCCGGTGACGCGGGCCGTGCGGATCGTCGTGATTTGATTGCCACCACCAAATCAAAATGGGCGCAAACCCTGACTTCGATGGATCACGAAGATGACGACGAGGGCACTGACTGGAATCACCGCGCCCGCACAGCCAAGCCGGATAACCTGTCCCCGCGTCAAGCGTGGCGGGCAATTCAATCGGTGCTGCCAAAAGAAGCGATTATTTCGTCGGACATTGGCAATGTTTGTGCCATTGGCAATGCCTATCCCACATTTGAATCTGGCCGGAAATATCTGGCCCCGGGTCTGTTTGGTCCTTGCGGGTATTCCTTTCCGGCGATCCTTGGCGCGAAAATTGCGCAACAGGACACGCCGGTTGTCGGGTTTGCCGGTGACGGTGCTTTCGGTATTTCCATGAATGACATGACGGCTTGCGGGCGTGATGATTGGCCGGCGATTACCATGGTGATTTTCCGCAACTACCAATGGGGCGCAGAAAAGCGCAACACCACCCTGTGGTATGATGACAATTTTGTCGGGACCGAGCTGGATTACAATGTCTCCTATGCCGGCATTGCCCGCGCCTGTGGCGTGAACGGGGTGGAGGCACGTTCCATGGATGAGCTGGCCGATGCATTGAACACAGCGGTCAAAGCCCAGATGCAAGAGGGTAAGACCACCTTTATCGAGGTCATGCTCAATCAGGAAATGGGTGAACCTTTCCGCCGCGATGCCATGACCAAGCCGGTCAAGGTCGCCGGGATTGACCCCGCGGATATGGTTCGTAGCTAATACCGTCTATCAAAGTGTCGCGAGGCCGGGAGTTTTCTCTCGGCCTTTGTCGTTTTTGGCGTTAAAATGGTCTTGAACAGGGGGTGTGTTTCCGATAGGAAACATAATGGGGCGTGAGTGAATACTACGGTATACCGAACGCCTTCCAACCACCTGACAAAGGAGCCTTCCATGTCAACGCCCCGCCGAACCCCTTTGTATGATTTGCACGTCGAACTTGGCGGCAAAATGGTTGATTTTGCAGGTTGGGAAATGCCCGTCCAATACCCGATGGGGATTATGGGCGAACACAAGCAATGCCGCGAAAAAGCCGCCGTTTTCGATGTATCCCACATGGGGCAGGTTGAATTGCGCGGTGCGGATGCGGCAGCCAAGCTGGAAACGCTGGTGCCGACAAGCATCACTCCGCTGGCCGAAGGTAAGGCCCGCTATACATTTTTCACCAACGAACAGGGCGGCATTCTCGACGATCTGATCGTGGCCAACGCAGGCGATCATTTGTTTGTGGTGGTGAATGCCGGTTGCCGTGATCAGGATATCGCCCATATGCGGGCCAATCTGGACGGAGTCGAGGTGATCGAATTGATGGATCGCGCGCTGGTTGCGGTTCAGGGACCAAAGGCCGTTGACGTTGTTTCCGCGCTCTGCCCCGCTGCGGCGGATCTGACATTCATGCAAACCACATTGGCGGATATCAACGGTGTCCCCTGCCGTATTTCCCGTCTGGGCTATACGGGTGAAGACGGCTTTGAAATCTCCATTCCCGAAGACAAGGCCGCCGAATTGACCCGCGCCTTTCTAGACCATCCTGATTGTGCCCCCGCCGGTCTGGGCGCGCGCGACAGCCTGCGGCTGGAGGCGGGCCTCTGCCTCTATGGCAGTGACATCGACACCACCACCACTCCGATCGAAGCGCAACTCAACTGGGCTATCCAGAAACGCCGCCGCGAAGAGGGCGGTTTTCCCGGTGCAGATGTGATCCTGAAACAACTGACCGATGGCCCTGCCCGTAAACTGGTAGGTATCAAACCCGAAGGCCGTGCCCCAGCACGCCACGGAGTTGAGGTGCAATTAACAGATGGTGCCAAAATCGGCGAAATCACCTCGGGCGGTTTTGGTCCAACAGTTGGCGGCCCCGTTGCTATGGGCTATGTTGCCAGCGATCACGCGGTAACTGGCACGGAGGTCAACCTGATCATTCGCGGCAAATCGCATCCTGCAAAAATCCATAACCTGCCTTTCGTGCAGCAAAACTACAAACGCTAAAGGACACCACCTATGACCCTGTATTTCACCGACGAACACGAATGGCTCAACGTTGAAGGTGACATCGCCATTGTTGGCATCACCGCCCACGCCGCCGAACAATTGGGCGAAGTTGTTTTTATCGAACAAAAAGACCAAGGCGACGAGTTCGAACAAGGTGATGAAATAGGCGTGATCGAATCCGTCAAAGCGGCCTCTGAAATCTATGCGCCGGTTGATTGTGAAATCACCGAAGTGAACGAAGACCTCGAAGGCAACCCGGGTAAAATCAACGAAAGCCCCGAAGGTGATGGCTGGATTTACAAAATCAAAATCCTCGACGCGGGGCAGCTGGAAAACCTGTTGGACGCCGCCGCCTACAAAGAACTGATCGGCTAACCCTTTCGTTTCGAATTCGCCTAAATATCCCCGCCGGAGGCATCCTGCCGTTGCCTCCGCCCCCTTTTTTGCAGATGAACCGCCTTCCGGAGCCGCAGATGTCTTTCAAACTCACCGATTACACCGCCTATGATTTTGCCAATCGCCGCCATATTGGCCCATCGGTGCCGGAAATGGCCGAGATGTTGAAAGCTATCGGCTATAAAACCCTTGATCAGCTGATCGACGACACGGTTCCCGTCAGCATTCGCCAGTCAGAACCGCTAGATATTGCCGAGGGTATGACCGAACGGGATTTGCTGTTTCATCTGCGCAAGATCTCCAAAAAGAACAAGGTTCTGACCTCCCTGATCGGTCAAGGTTATCACGGCACCACCACGCCGCCGGTCATCCTGCGGAACATTCTGGAAAACCCGGCATGGTACACAGCCTATACCCCCTATCAGCCGGAAATATCCCAGGGCCGTCTGGAAGCATTGCTGAACTTTCAAACCATGGTTAGCGACTTGACCTGCATGGACATCGCCAACGCGTCCCTGCTGGACGAGGCCACCGCCGCCGCCGAGGCAATGACCATGGCGCGACGCGGTGCAAAATCCAAGGCCAAAGCGTTTTTCATTGATGAAAACTGCCACCCGCAAAATATCGCAGTAATGAAAACCCGTGCCGAACCGCTGGGCATTGAAATCATTGTCGGTGATCCCGACGCTATGGTTGCCGGGGATGTGTTCGGGGCGATTTTTCAGTATCCGGGCACCTTTGGTCATGTGCGCGATTTTACCGGTCACATTGATGAATTGTACAATGCCAAGGCGATGTCGATCATGATTGCCGATCCGATGGCGTTGGCGCTGCTGAAATCCCCGGGCCAGATGGGCGCGGATATTGCTGTCGGGTCGACGCAGCGTTTCGGCGTGCCGTTGGGCTATGGTGGCCCGCACGCTGCCTATATGGCGACACGTGACAAATACAAACGCATGATGCCGGGCCGGATTATCGGTGTGTCGGTCGATAGCCACGGCAAGCCTGCCTACCGGTTGTCGCTGCAAACCCGCGAACAGCATATCCGGCGCGAAAAGGCAAATTCCAACGTGTGTACCGCGCAGGCGTTGCTGGCGGTGATTGCCTCTATGTATGCGGTTTATCACGGGCCGGATGGTTTGAAGGCCATTGCCCAATCCATCCACCGCAAGACCTCGCGTCTGGCGGGGGGGCTGGAAGCGCTGGGCTTTACCGTGGAGCCGGAAGTGTTTTTTGATACCATCACGGTCGAGGTCGGTGCCCTGCAAGGGGTGATCATGGATGCCGCTGTGGCCAACGGGGTGAACCTGCGCAAGGTAGGCAAAACCCGTGTCGGCATTTCGCTGGACGAACAAACCCGCCCCGAAACCATCGAAGCCGTCTGGCGGGCCTTTGGCGGTAATCTGAAGGACGACAAGGTGAAATATCCTGCCTATCGCCTGCCGGAATACGCGCTGCGCCAGACCGAATACCTGACCCATCCGATTTTCCAGATGAACCGCGCCGAGGCGGAAATCACCCGTTACATGCGCCGACTTGCCGATCGTGATCTGGCACTGGATCGCGCCATGATCCCGCTGGGATCCTGTACGATGAAACTGAATGCTACGGTTGAAATGATCCCGATCACCTGGCCAGAATTTGCCGATATCCACCCGTTTGTACCCAAGGATCAGGCCGTGGGTTATCTGGAAATGATCGACGATCTGAACGACATGCTGTGCAAAATTACGGGCTATGACGCGATTTCCCAACAGCCCAATTCCGGTGCGCAGGGTGAATATGCCGGCCTGATGACCATACGCGGCTACCACAAGGCCAACGGGCAAGAGCATCGCAATATCTGTCTGATCCCGACTTCGGCCCATGGCACCAACCCCGCTTCGGCCCATATGGTTGGCTGGAAGGTCGTGCCGGTCAAGGCGGATGAACATGGTAACATTGATCTGGTGCATTTCCGTGAGTTGGCGGAAAAGCACAGCGAAAATCTGGCCGGCTGTATGATCACCTATCCATCGACCCATGGCGTGTTCGAAGAAACCGTAACCGAGGTTTGTGCCATCACCCATGAGCACGGCGGACAGGTCTATATCGACGGGGCCAACATGAATGCCATGGTCGGTCTGGCGCGTCCAGGCGATGTCGGTGGCGATGTCAGCCACCTGAACCTGCATAAAACATTTGCCATTCCCCATGGTGGTGGCGGTCCGGGCATGGGGCCCATCGGTGTCAAAGCACATCTGACCCCGTTCCTGCCCGGTCATCCGGAAACTGGCGGCGGTGTCGGACCGGTATCGGCGGCACCTTTTGGCTCGCCTTCGATCCTGCCGGTCAGTTGGTCCTATTGCCGTTTGATGGGCGGGCCTGGTTTGACACAGGCAACCAAGGTCGCGATCCTGAACGCCAACTATATCGCGGCGCGGCTCAAGGATGATTATGATATCCTTTACACCGCCAAAAATGGCCGTGTAGCGCATGAATGCATTCTGGATACCCGCCCGCTGGCCGATAGTGCCGGTGTGTCGGTGGACGATATTGCCAAGCGTCTGATGGACAACGGCTTTCACGCCCCGACCATGAGTTGGCCTGTTGCGGGAACCCTGATGGTGGAGCCGACCGAATCCGAGTCCAAAGCGGAAATCGACCGTTTCATTGATGCCATGCTGTCGATCCGCGAAGAAGCGCGCGACATCGAGGAAGGCCGGATTGATTCTGAAAACAACCCGCTGAAAAACGCGCCGCACACGGTAGAGGATCTGATCTCGGATTGGGATCGTCCTTATACTCGTAAACAGGCCTGCTATCCGGCCGGTGCGTTCAAGGTGGATAAATACTGGCCGCCGGTCAACCGCATCGACAATGCCTATGGAGACCGGAATCTGGTCTGCACCTGCCCGCCGATGCTGGAATATACCGAGGAAGAATAACCCATGGCGCTTGACCTCTGGATTGCTTTTGTTGTGACCTACACAATGATTTCGTTGATCCCGGGGCCGAGCGTGATGATGGTTGTCAGCCAAGCCATTAACCACGGTCCTCGTGCTGCATTGCTTTGTGTTTTTGGCGATCTTTTGGGCGGGTTTTTTCTGGTGGCCCTGTCCTTGTTCGGGGTCGGGGCCATTTTGCAGGCTTCGGCTTTGGCGTTTCAGCTGGTGAAATGGGCGGGTGTGATTTATCTGGCCTATCTTGGTTTTTGCCAGATCAGGGATGCAGGGGCGAACATGCCAGTAAAAGACCAGCCCGCAGGCAAAGCCCTTAAGGCCGGTTTTCTGACGGGTGTATTGAACCCCAAAGCCATCGTGTTTTATATGGCTTTCCTGTCGCAGTTCATGGACCCTGCGATACCGGTCTGGTCCCAGTTCATTGTGCTTGTGTGTACATCTTCGATAATTGTCGGTGTGGTGCTGTCGGGTTATGCGTTGCTTGCAACCCGAGTCCGCGGGGCATTGCGTGGTCGTGCTGCACGGCACTTCGGGTTTCTTGGTGGCGGGGCTTTGGTTGGGAGCAGTGTTTATATGGCGGTTAGCCGATAATGACAGCACCAACCAAAGTCAGGTACTCTGTTGGTTGACTTTTGATTTTCCGGAACCCGTTGTCATGTGTGGCGGATGGCTTTAGCATCCAGATCAGAACATTCCGTTTCAGGAGGATAGCATGACCCAGTTGCCGAAGTTCACCGGCCCGGAAATCTGCGCTAAACCCGCGTTTGAGGTGGTGGATATGCTCTGCAAAGGTGAGGTCTCGCCTGCAGAGGTATTGAGCGCGAGCTTCGAGCGGATCGCGGCGGTTGAACCGACGGTTAACGCAATGCCGACCATCTGTCCTGAACGGGCCGAAGCTATGATCGCGGTCATGGATGGGGATACGTGTCGCCCGCGTGAATGGCTGGGCGGCCTGCCGGTTGCGATCAAGGATCTGACCGAAGTTGAAGGCGTACGCACCACTTTTGGCAGTCCGGGGCTGGCCGATAATATTCCGGTGCAAAGCGGGGATCTGGTGCAACGGCTGGAGGATCGCGGTGCCATTGTTGTGGGTAAAACCAATACGCCGGAAATGGGCGCGGGGGGCAATACATTCAACGCGGTGTTCGGCATGACCCGCAACCCGTGGGACACGCGCAAAAATGCGGGGGGATCTTCTGGCGGGGCGGCGGTTTCCTTGGCCACGGGGGAGGTTTGGTTATCGCAAGGGTCGGATTTGGCGGGGTCTTTGCGCACGCCGGCGGCCTATTGCGGGGTGGTGGGCATGCGCCCCAGTGCCGGTGTGGCGGGGGGTGGCCCCAAAGGCATGAAGTTTCACACAGAAGCGGTGAGCGGCCCGATGGCCCGCAGCGTGCGGGACTGTGCGTTGTTTCTGGACGCAATGGCCGGTTTTGATCCGCATAATCCGTTGGCATGGCCAGCGCCGGAACGGTCCTATCACCAGTCGGTTCTGGAAACATCCGAAACCGTGCGCGTTGCCTATGCCCCTGACCTGAATGGATTTGCCTTTGTGGCAAAGGAAATGGATGCGCATTTGCGCGGTGCGTTGGAAAAGGTGGCTGCACAAGGGGGAACTGTTGTCGAGGATTGCCCGCAACTGCCTGCCTTGGATACAACCTATCGCACTTTGCGGGCGATGTTGTGGGCTGCGGGTCCCGGGCGTGCGCCGGATGCAGTGCAAAAGCATTTCAAAGCGACGCTTAAGGATAATATCCAGCAGGGCCGCGATTTGACGGCGGACCAAATATACGATGCCTTGGCCGGAAAATCGGTATTGTATGACAATATGGTGGATTTTCTTCAGGGTTTTGATGTGCTTGCCTGCCCTGTTGTGGGGCTGCCTGCCGGTCCGGTAGAGCAGGAATTCCCCCGCGAAATCGATGGGCGGGAATTGACCGATTATCTGGACTGGCTGAAATTTTCCTTTCTGTCCACAACCGTTGGATTGCCGTCGATTTCGGTGCCGGTCGGATTGATGGAGGGCATGCCAGTGGGGTTGCAATTGATTGGTCGTCCGCGTGGGGAGGCCCGTTTGTTGCAGGTAGCACGGGCAGTTGAACACGCTAATGACGGGCCGCTTGGTCCGATTGACCCGAACAAGAGACATTGACCATGTACGACAACAACTATCTGGCACAGGCCCTGCGTGCGGCCAGCATCGGCCATGACGACGCGCGTTTTCTGTATAACCATCAAACGGGCGAAACGCTGGCCTATGGCACATTTTTTGCCAATGCGGAGCGGATTGCAAATGCACTGGTGGCAGCGGGTATCCAGCCCGGCGACCGGATCGCGGTGCAGGCCCCCAAAACCGTTTTGATGCTGGAACTTTATGTCGCGTCCGTGCTGGCGGGGGCCGTGTTTTTGCCGCTGAATACCGGATATACCGCGCCGGAGGTGGCTTATTTTTTAGGAGATGCGCGGCCAAAATTGCTGGTGTGTGATCCGGCGAAACGTGACACCCTGATTCCTGTGGCACAGGAGGCAAAGGTAGCTGAAATCTGGACCATCGACGAAAACGAAACCGGCAGCCTACGGGACCGGCGCGATGCGCAGGAGGCCGGCTTTCAACCGGTGACACGCGGAGCCGATGATCTGGCGGCGATCCTGTATACATCCGGGACCACGGGGCGTTCCAAAGGTGCGATGCTCACCCATAAAGCGCTGGCGTCCAACTCGCAGGTGCTTAAGGATTACTGGCGTTTCAGTCGCAAGGATGTGCTGATCCATGCTCTGCCGATTTTTCACACACACGGTTTGTTTGTCGCGACCAATATTACTTTGATGGCGGGCGGAGCGATGATATTCTTGAACCGGTTCGATCCGGAAACCGTGTGCCACCACATGCCCGAGGCCACGGCGCTTATGGGGGTGCCGACGTTTTATGTGCGGCTGTTGCAAATGCCTGATCTGCCCAAAGCCGCAGGCAACATGCGGCTGTTTGTGTCCGGTTCGGCCCCGCTATTGGCGGAAACCCATGATCTGTGGCGCGAAAAAACCGGTCATGTAATTCTGGAACGCTACGGGATGACGGAAACCAATATGAATACGTCCAACCCCTATGATGGCGCGCGGCGGGCTGGGACGGTTGGTTTCCCTTTACCAGGGGTGGAGTTGAAAATTTGCGATCCGGAAACCGGTAAGGAACTGGCGCAAGGTGAAATCGGCGTGCTGGAAGTGCGCGGCGACAATGTCTTTGCGGGCTATTGGCAGATGCCGGAAAAAACGGCGGCTGAACTGCGCGAAGACGGGTTTTTCATCACCGGCGATCTGGGGCTGATTGACGATCAGGGCTATGTGCAGATTGTCGGGCGGGGCAAGGATCTGATTATCACCGGCGGTTATAATGTGTACCCGAAAGAGGTGGAACTGCTGATCGACGATCTGCCCGAGGTGGACGAGAGCGCGGTAATTGCGGTGCCGGATCCAGATTTCGGCGAGGCCGTGGCCGCGATTGTGGTACCCAAAGCCGGTGAAAACCTGACGCCAGAGAAGATCAAGGCCGGTGTGCAGGGGAATTTGGCCCGTTTCAAACAGCCTCGCTATGTTGTGATAGTGGATGCCTTGCCGCGCAATACCATGGGCAAGGTGCAGAAAAATGCCCTGCGGGCGGAATACAAAGGGCTGGGGGCTAGTCCTGAATAAAACCGTTGGCTCTTATGGTGTTACGCAATTCTGACAGGCTCTGGTCTTCGGTTGCATTTGTCGTGTCCACCTGTGCATCGGCACGGTCGTATTGTTCTTCGCGACTGGCCAGAATCCGGCGCAACTCCTTCATTGCATTGGGGTTTCCGGCCATCGGGCGTTCATCTCCCTGTGCGCGGACCCGATTCATGTGATCCTCGGGGGCAGCATGGAGCCAAACTGTGTGATAGTGATCCAACAAGTAGTTGAAAGTGTCGGCTTGCGCCGCAATGCCGCCCGCAACCGCCAACACCAGCGCGTCATGGGTGGCGACAATGCGTTCGATTGCCTGATGTTCCAACAGGCGATAACCTTCTTGGCCATAGAGCGCGATCACCTCGTTTACTGGCATGCCGCTTGATTGTTCAATTTCGTGGTTCAGTTCCAGAAACGGGGTGTTGAGCAGCGGGGCAAGGCGTGCACCAAGAGTGGATTTTCCGGCACCGCGCAACCCGATCAGGGCAATACGATTGGCCTTGCGTTCGGATGGTTTGGAGGGTTGTAACGCCTGCAACACTACATGGCGCTGTTTTTGATTGGCGCGTTGGAACAGAAACATGGCGCGCGCTGTATCGGAATGCCAAGGATCATCAGGGCTGACCAACCACTCAATCCCGAGTTCCAAGGCTTGTGCGACGCGCAATAGCAGGCCGATGGAAATATTGCCTTGTCCGGTTTCCAGTTGCGCCAGATAGCGTTGGGAAATGCCGGATTTCTCAGCCAACACACGGCGCGACATGCCTTTTTTCTGGCGTGCATTGCGGACGCGTTGGCCCACCATCATCAGGAATTGCGCAACATCTTTCGCTTCCAGTTCCGTGTCGGACTTTGGGGCGACCTTGCCGCTAAAGGTGACAATCTCGCTCATGTGTCAGTATGTTTCCACATGGTAGCGACCAGTTTTTCGCATGGTTTCGCGGATTTGGGGCCAGTTCTTGCCGTCGGCTTTGGCTATTTTGGCAAAAGCATCTTCAACCTCTGTTTCCATTGCCTTGAGGCCACAAATATAAATGTAGGTGTTTTCATCCCCAAGCATTGCCCCCAAGGAATCACGGGCGTCCATCATGCGGTCCTGTACGTATTTTTTCGGGCTGTTTGCATCGCGGCTAAAGGCAAAATGTTTGGTAAGGAAAGCATCGGGAACTTTGTCCAGTGGGCCAAAATAAGGCAAGGATCCCGGGGTTCTCGCCCCGAAAAACAAATGTAAAGCGCCGGTGAGTTCCGGCATGACCCTTTGGTGACGCATGGTAAAGGCCCGAAACGGGGCCGATCCGGTTCCGGTGCAAATCATGATCAAACGCGCCTGCGGATCATCCGGCATCAAGAACGTTGTACCGAAAGGCCCGGACAGGGCGATTTGTGCGCCTTTCTCGAGATCACACAGATAATTGGAACACAGGCCGTTTTTTTCTCGTTTGACGGTGAGTGAGAGGTTGTTGGTGTTCGGGCGCTCCCCGTCGCGCGGGCTGGAAATGGAATAGAGCCGCGGGGGGTGGGGGCGGCCATTTTCGTCGGTGCCCGGTGGGCTTATTCCAACGGACTGGCCCTCGAGTACGGGAAAACCGGTGCTGCCGAGGTTGAGGATAATATGGCGAATGTCGGTGTCGGAGTTTGGCGCTGTCAGGCGGTAATTCCCCTGCACTTCTGCCATAATTGGCTGTCGCGGAGTAAATAGATTGACAGCGGGTTTACTGGCCGATGCGGGGGCAAGGCTCTGTCCGCCGGCACCGCTGTGTGCGGTTTCCATCAAGGCGGCAACATCGGCGTCCATGGCTTCTATGGCATTGTCACCAGAGGAAACTATTTCAGCCTGTTCAGGCAACTCTATCCATTCGAACTGCTCTTCCAGAGAATAAGGCGTGGTCACCACACGCCAGTTGTCGATCGAGCCCGTGGGGCAGGGCAGGATGCAATCCATACAGCCATCACAGGTTTCCGAGTTCACAACCACGTTGTCATCATTGTGGGAAATCGCCCCGATCGGGCACATTTCTTCGCAGGTGTAACACCGGATACACAGTTCCGGGTCGATTAAATGTTGTTTGATGACAGCGCTCATAACTCCCCCTTTGGGATACCGCAAAGGCCTTTGCGGCCTTTGCGGGGGTGATGCTTAAGCCATATACAGCTTAACGTATTCATAATCACCCGGTTTGTTATCAATGCCGACACGCGGTGGGGCGATCCATCCGGCGTATTCGCCAGGCGTGTGAACCGGTGCCATCAGCGACTGGATAAAATCGCCATCGGCCTTGGAGGGCAGCCAGTCATCGCGCCGCTGTGCCCATTCATCCGCCGAAATAACGGTCCCTTCCGGTGCAATCGGCGCATCCTTGAATACTCCGATCTTGCGGTGGAAGCCCTCATGCGGCAGGGACAAAGAAAAGTCGATACCCGCCTTTTTTATGATGGCATTCCAGCGCTTTACGCCACCGGCTGCATCGCGCGAATAATCGTCGCGCAGGCGCATGTTGATGGCAGTCAAGGCCGGTACATCCTTGAACAGGATTTTCCCGTCGGTGTATTCGGATACTGGATAGGTATCATTGTGCAATTGATGATCGTCGTCGATTTTGATTTCCTGATACCGCCCCTTGATACCGGAATTAAAGGCATTGGCGGCGTTGGTGGACACTTCTTGACCAAAAAGATCGAGCGATAGTGTATAGTGCAGGTTCAATTTCTTGCGGATAGTCGGCAGATCAATCACGCCCAGCGCACGGATTTTGTCGATGTCAAACGGGTCGGTAATCCCTGCTTCATTCATTGCCTCGCAGGTGCGTTGAATGGTTCGGCCAACCCCGGTCTCACCGACAAACATGTGGTGTGCTTCTTCGGTGAGCATAAAGCGGCAGGTCCGGGACAAGGGATCAAACCCAGATTGGGCCAAGGCCTCCAGCTGCATTTTTCCGTCACGGTCGGTGAAATATGTGAACATGAAGAACGACAGCCAATCCGGTGTTTCCTCGTTAAACGCGCCGAGCATGCGGGGCTTTTCCTTGGAACCAGATTGCCGTTGCAGCAGTTCGTTTGCTTCTTCTCGGCCATCGGCACCAAAATATTTTTGCAGCAGGTACACCATTGCCCAGAGGTGTCGGCCTTCTTCTACGTTCACTTGAAACAGGTTGCGCATGTCATAAAGCGACGGAGCGGTTTTGCCCAAAAAGCGTTGTTGTTCCACCGAAGCAGGTTCCGTGTCGCCTTGAATGACAATCAGGCGGCGCAGTAACGAGCGGTACTCCCCGGGGACTTCTTGCCATGCTGGCTCGCCGAGATGCTGGCCACAAGGAATTTTACGTCCTTCAACCTGTGGAGCCAATAGAATGCCCCAACGGTATTCCGGCATTTTTACATAATCAAATTTAGCCCAGCCCTTGGGATCCACGCTAATTGCAGTGCGCAGGTAAACCAGATCCTCCAGGAAACCATCAGGGCCGCTGCCTTTCCACCAGTCGATATAGCCGGGGTGCCATTTTTCCAGTGCTTTTAGTACGCGCCGGTCGCTTGAAAGCCCGATGTTATTAGGAATTTGGGTGTCGTAGCTCACGTCCATTGTCTTGGCCATGTTGTCTCTCCTGTTGGGGTAATTATACGCGATGTTTGTCGTATTCACCGCGCACGCCGGTGCCGTAACGCTGTAACGCACCTTTTTCGCCGACCGCATTGGGGCGTTGGAATATCCAGTTTTGCCAAGCAGTCAGGCGCCCGAATATGCGGGTTTCCATGGTTTCCGGTCCTGCGAAACGCAAATTGGCCTCCATTCCGGTTAGGGCATCGGGAGAAAAACTGGCGCGTTCTTCGAGGAAGACACGGATTTCATCCTCCCAATCGATGTCATCATAGGCAAAAGTGACAAGCCCCAAGGCATCGGCCTGCTCAGCATCAAGCGGTTGGCCAATCGCGTTTTGTGCTTTTTCAACGTTTTCTGGAGCTCCCAAAAAACGCGTTTGAAGACGGGTCAAATTGTTGGACATTGGATGGAGACCAAAATTTGCTTGTGTTAGCGTGATGCTGGCAATAGGGCGATTATCGCCCTCAAATTCGCCATCGGCCATGTAGGACCGATCCACGGCGAAAAGCAATTCAGCTAGTGTTCCGACGAAACAAGAACCAGGTTCCACCAGCGCAACCAAAGACCGCGAAGTTAGGTCGACCCGCTTTAGGACACGTTTCCACAGTAACAGGATTTCATTGGCAAGCCAGTTTTCCCGATTGTCCAACAGCATTTTTTCATGGGCATGCACTTGCTCTGGATCACCGGTGGTTTTGAATATCAACACACCGACTTCCAACTCGTTGAAGCGGAGGTGCAACAAGGCATCGTCCAATTCGCGTGCCATGCGCAACAACCAAGAATTTGCCCCCAAACGGTGGAGGTCTGCAACCGAAGTGGGTGCAGGAAGCTCCGGTCCGGCCAGAGTGAGCTTTGCGGTGCCGGCTTTGCGGTTTATGGTTACTCCCAAAGATGAGTAGCTAAAAGAGCCATCTTCTTGCATTTTACGCCCTAACGGCGTTAATTCGACGCCTCTTACCGGTTTTTTTTGCTTCGATTTATCCGCAAATTTTCGCGCGCGATCGGTTACAGCCGTATCAAATTTTGAATTTGGCACGACTTCGTCCACCAGTTTCCATTTTAATGCCTTTGGGCCGCGCACGCCTTCTTCCATACTGCAAAATACATCCGCCAAATCGCGCCGTATTTTTCGTTTGTCTGTAATGCGGGTCAGGCCACCCGTGCCCGGCAACACGGCCAAAAGGGGAACCTCCGGCAATGCAACGCTGGAGTTTCCGTCATCGGTTAGAATTATATGATCGCAGGCAAGGGCCAACTCATAGCCACCACCGGCACAGGCACCTTTTATCGCGCAGATGTAAGGTTGGTTCGATTCAATGCCAGCGGTTTCAAATGTATTGCGTGTTTCATTGGTGAACTTACAGAAATTAACTTTGTGGCTATGGGCGGCCCCGCCCAGCATACGGATATTGGCACCGGCGCAAAAAACATTGTCCTTGCCGGATCGCATGACCACAGCACCGATTTCCGGGTGCTCAAATCGCATACGCTGAACCACGTCAGCCAATTCAATATCTACACTGAGGTCATAGGAATTCAGTTTTAGCTGATACCCGTCGAATACCCCGCCATCTTCATCGACGTCCATAAACAATGTCGCGATATCGTTGTCATAGGTGACCCGCCAATGACGATAGTTGGCAGGGCTGGTTTCAAATTGGATCGGATTTGCCATTTTATTTTTCTCGAAAGGATATTTGCAATATAATACGTAATTATAACGGTAGTGGCAATATAATTGGTTTGTGTTGGCGTGTGTTTGTATAAACGTGTATTATATTGCACACCCTGTGAGATGTGAAGTGATCCTGAAAAATTGGACAGTCTGTTAAGGTGTATTCCAACGTGAAGAAGGAATACCAAAATGACCAAACGACGGAAGTTTTCAGATCAGTTCAAAGGTGGTCTTGTCGCGGTTACGTTCCGATCTCTTTCAAGTAATAATTGCTATGAAGGAGAAAAAGAGATGGCAAAGAAGCATACCGAAGAATTCCGCCGTGATGCTGTACGCATGGCGCTGAATAGTGGCCTTACGAGGCTGCAGCTTTCCTCGGATCTGGGGGTTGGAGTTTCTACCCTAAACAAATGGGTCCAAAAACATCCATTGCCCGGCAGGGTGTCCGGCGCAGCGGTTGCGTGGTGTCGCCAAGGACGTGGGATAATCCGTTCAGCGGAGCAGTTGTGGCGGGCATAGCAGATCCTTTGTCGCGGTGATTGGGCTATTTCAGCCATAACAAGGCAGAGGGTGCAAGATTTCTTTGCGGGAAGGG
>CAMZLM010000085.1 GCA_947311485.1 uncultured Paracoccaceae bacterium | reverse complement strand
GGTGGCGCTGTTGGGGGTGGCCGAGTTGCCGCCGACATGGCTGTCCCCGCCCTCGGGCGTCAACTATGCGGTGGGGTTACACGAGGGCGCAGGCGCGCGCCGGATCGGAGTGGTGCATCTGGGGCAAGGCGTGGGGGATGGGCGGGTTTTGGGGGAGTGATATAATAGATTCTAAGGCTAGCTATTTCTTATTGCCCCGATATTGCCTCCAGGCGTCAAAGAACACGATCACACCACTTAACATAAAGAATAATGAAGGGATTGGAGGTTTGTTATTTACGCCCCAATCCTGAATCAGGAAAAAACATGCCAACCAAAATAAGATCACACTTATGCACATTTTTCTTATATAATGTTTCATAGACTGCTCCAGTTACTCCGCTCCGATTATTATATAGTATACCTGTCAAATCGAAAGAATCCACCCAAGATGAAGATGGAAGTCATTGCAACGACAAAAGTAGCGGTTATTGCCTTAAAAGCCGCCAATCTGCCACCCAAAAGCATCCACACTATGGTTTGAAAGTGGGGTATGCGTCCTAGCGGCTGTTTTCGCGGTTGTATTTTTCCTGCGCGGCAACGGCTTCGTCCATGGCGTCGAGCCGCGCTTTCAGGGCTTCGTTTTCTTCACGCGCCTTTTGCGCCATCAAACGCACCGCATCGAATTCTTCGCGCGTGACGAAATCCCGATCCGCCAACCACCGGTCCATCATGCTTTTGACGGCGGTTTCGGCCTCGGTGCGGGCACCTTGGGCAACGCCCATGGCATTGGTCATCAATTGGGAAATATCATCCAGAATTTTGTTGCGGCTTTGCATAACGGGCATCCTTTTGCGGCTCTGACTTGACCTCTATATGGTCACTATCGCGTCAAATGCCAAGACCTGCTGTTGACATCATCGCTCTTGCATTAGATTCAGTTGGGAAAACCACAGGCAAAGGCACCCATATGCGCGCAGTGATCCCGTTTCCCGATATCGATCCGATTTTGGTTTCCTTTAATGTTTTCGGGCTGGAACTGGCAATCCGCTGGTATGCGCTGGCCTATATCGCGGGTTTTTTGCTGGCGTTGCTATGGGTGAACCGGGCGCTGCGGCGGCCCCACCTCTGGCGCAAAGACACGCCGCCGATGACCCTGCAACATTCCGAAGACCTGCTGACCTGGATGATCCTTGGGGTGATTCTGGGCGGGCGGTTCGGCTATGTGGTGTTTTACAATTTCGACAGGTTCATGGGCGACCCGATGGCGATTTTGCGGGTTTGGGAGGGCGGCATGTCCTTTCACGGCGGTTTTCTGGGCGTGATCGTGGCGGGGTTGCTCTATTGTTACCGGCACAAACTGCCGGCGTGGAGCATCGGCGACGCGCTGGCAATTTCGGTTCCCATCGGCCTTGGGCTTGGACGGATTGCGAATTTCATCAACGGTGAATTATGGGGGCGCCCGACAACGGTAGATTGGGGCGTGGTATTCCCGACCGCCCCAGATTGCCCGATCTGGTGGGTGGAGCCGGTTTGCGCACGCCATCCTTCGCAGCTGTACGAAGCCGCGCTCGAGGGCATCCTGCTGTTTGCGGTGCTTGGCTGGCTGGCCTATCGACGCGGCGCATTGAAAACGCCGGGGCTGCTGACGGGGGTATTCTTCATCGGCTACGGTCTGGCGCGGAGTATCGTAGAACTGTACCGGCAGGGAGATGCGCAATTCATCACCCCCGGCAATCCATGGGGTTATGTCGTCCGGTTCGGCACCGATCTGAACAGCTTCGGGCTGACGATGGGGCAGGTCTTGTCGCTGCCGATGATTTTGGTCGGAATCCTCATTGTTATCATGGCCAAGAGGCGTGCATGACCCTGACCGATGTTTTGATCCAGCAGATTGACCGGCTCGGCCCGCTTACGATTGCCGAATACATGAGCCAGTGTTTGTACCATCCCACACTGGGCTATTACACCAACGCCAGCCCGCTGGGACGGGACGGCGATTTCATTACCGCGCCGGAAATCAGCCAGATGTTTGGCGAAATGCTGGGGCTGGCGCTGGCGCAAAGCTGGCTGGACCAAGGCGCACCAACGCCGTTTTGTCTGGCGGAACTCGGGCCGGGAAGCGGCCAGTTAATGGCCGATGTGCTGCGCGCCACGCGCGGGGTCGCAGGATTTCACGACGGGATGCAATTGCACCTGTGCGAGGTAAATCCCACCCTGAAATCCGCACAGGCCGCACGGCTGGGTGATTTTGCGCCGACATGGGTCGATGACATCACCGCCCTGCCCGACCTGCCGTTGTTTCTGCTCGCGAATGAATTTTTTGATTGCCTGCCGATCCGGCAGTTTGTCCGCGCAAACGAGTGGTGCGAACAACTGGTGGCGGTACAGGACGGGGGCTTGTGTTTTGCCACCAAACCCGCCGGCCCCGTGGCCGATGGTTTCCCCGACCGTGCGCAAGGATCGGTGATCGAATTGCGCCCTGCCGCAAACGCCATCACCGCAGAAATCGCCCGGAGAATTGCTGCCTTCGGTGGCTGTGGCCTGATTGTGGACTACGGGGATCGGGGCAGCCATGGCGACACCTTGCAAGCCCTGCGCCAGCACCGGAAAACTGATCCGTTGCAGGACCCCGGCCAATCGGACCTGACCGCGCATGTGGATTTTGCCGCCCTTGCCGGCAGCGCACGTTCACAAGCGCAGATCAGCAGGATCACCGATCAGGGGGTTTTGCTCGAACGGCTGGGAATAACGGCCCGCGCGCAGGCCTTGGCGCAAAAATTACAGGGGGCCGCGTTGGAAAACCACATTGCCGCCCATCGCCGCTTGACCCACAGTACCGAAATGGGGAAGCTGTTCAAAGCACTGGCGATCACGCCACACAACAGCCCCCAACCACCGGGATTTGACCATGACGCTGGAAATCATCACCTCTGACGCACTAGATACGCGCCACGGTTTTTTCACCCGCAAGGGCGGGGCCTCTGCCGGTATTTTTGCGGGGCTGAACTGTGGGCAGGGGTCGTCCGATCAGGATGATGTGGTGCATATGAACCGGCATATGGTGGCCGGATCACTGGGCGTGGCGGATGACCATCTGGCGACGCTGTACCAAATTCATTCACCCAAAGTCATAACCCTGACCGCCCCGCCAACCGGTGAACGCCCGCAGGCGGACGCCATGGTGACCGCGACCAAGGGCATCGCGCTGGGGATTTTAACCGCCGATTGCGCGCCGATCCTGTTTTATGACCGCAGCAGCCAGACCATCGGGGCCGCCCATGCCGGCTGGAAGGGCGCATTGCACGGGGTGGTTGGTGCTGTGATTGACGCGATGGAGGCGCTCGGTGCCAACCGGCAAACCATTCACGCCACCGTTGGTCCCTGCATCAGCCAGCAATCCTATGAGGTCGGGCAAGAGTTCCTCGAGGCATTTATCACCGAGGACATGGATTTCAGCCGTTTTTTTGCCCAGGGCAAGGACGATCGCTATCAATTCGACCTGCCCCGTTTCTGTTTGCACAAATTGCGCGCCGAAAACATCGGTCAGGCCAATTGGTCCGGCCACTGTACCTATGCAGATGAGGAACGCTTTTTTTCCTATCGCCGCGCTACCCATCGGGCAGAGCCGGATTACGGCAGACAGATTTCCGCAATCGTCTTATAAGGCCCGTCAGTTTTCTGTAATATTTCGTGAGCACAAGCTTCCCATACAGGATGCCCCACTGGAATGTTTCAGATTACGCCCGACTGAAACAATCTACATTGCTGTTTTTATTAAATTAAAACTACAGACATAACCGATCCGTTATTCACATTGATGTGTGTCGCCCGTTGGCCCATCCCCTTGCTAGGATGAAATCATCGCAAAAACGCGGAAACCAATTATCCCTCAGGAGAGGAATTCCAATGTCTACAACACTGAAAACTCTGGCAGCAGCATCCGCTGTCGCCGCTGCTCTGACCGCCACAGCCAATACCGCATCCGCCGGTGGCAAAGAAAAATGCTACGGGATTTCGCTGGCCGGTGAAAATGGCTGTGCAGCTGGCCCGGGCACATCCTGTGCCGGCACCTCGACCGTTGATTACCAAGGCAACGCCTGGTCTCTGGTTGACAAAGGCACCTGTGAAACCACCATGCTGCCCAAAGCCATGGATGGCAGCGAACGCATGGGATCGCTGGAAGCGCTGGAACGCGATGTCCCTAAATCCTGATCCACCAAATATCGGGGGCGCAGCATCACTGCGCCCCCTCCCCTAAGACCGGATGACCGCCATGCTGGACAGCCCCCCTCAAAGAAAAACCATGCCCAAACGGGCCGGTGTCGGGTATAAACCGCAGCATCTGGACGGTATCCTGCAAAATCCTTCTGCCATAAGCTGGCTGGAAATCCACGCCGAAAACTACATGGGCGACGGCGGGCGGCCGATAGCCCAACTGCAGCATTTGAATGAAAAATTCCCGATTTCCTGTCACGGCGTTGGCCTGTCCATCGGGGCCGAAGGGCCGCTTGATTCGGATCACCTTGCCCGATTGAAACATCTGGTGGATTGGCTGAACCCGACCCTGTTTTCCGAACATCTCGCCTGGTCCACCCATGACAGCCATTTCCTGAACGATCTGTTGCCGGTACCCTATGTCCAACGCACGCTGGATCAGGTGGTGGCGCATGTCGATCAGGTCCAACACACGCTGAATCGGCAAATGCTGTTGGAAAATCCGTCAACCTATGTGGCTTTTGCCGAATCGGACCGGAGCGAAATTGATTTCCTGCGTGAAATTGCCGAACGCACCGGCTGCGGGTTGCTTCTGGATGTGAACAACGTGTTTGTATCCGGCACCAATCAGGACTATTCCCCTGAACACTATATTGATGATTTTCCGCTGGATCTGGTCGGCGAGCTGCATCTTGGCGGGCATGAACTTGACGCCGATGACCATAACGCCCCCTTGCTGATCGACAGCCATTCCCGCCCCGTGGTCGATCCGGTTTGGCAGCTGTTTGAATACACGCTGGCCAAAACCGGCCCGCTGCCGACGCTGATTGAATGGGACAACGATATCCCCGACTGGCCTGTTCTGGCACAGGAAGCCGCACGCGCCGACACGATCCTTTCCAAGGCCAGGGTGGCGGCATGAGCGTGAGCCAAACCGCCTTTGCCAATGCTCTGTTGAACCCTGCCCGGGCGGTTCCCGAAGGGCTGACAGATCCTCGGGGGCGTCCTGCCGGCAAACGGTTTGATGTCTATCGCAACAATGTTGTCTTCAGCCTGTTTGAGGCCATGCAAACCGCATTTCCCGCCATTGAAACCCTGTTGGGAGCCGCGTTATTTCGCGAAATAAGCGTTGATTTTATTCGTAAAAATCCACCTGACACCCCAATGTTGATGTTTTACGGAACCGGATTTGCCGAATTTCTGCACACATTGGAACCGCTTGCAAAATATCCGTTCCTGCCAGATGTTGCGCGGCTCGAACTCCTGCGAAGAGATGCCTATCACGCCGCCGACACCCCCGCAATTTCTGCGGATGCACTGGCGGCCATCGCACCGGAAAAACTGATCCGGTTGCGGTTTGAATTCACACCGGCCTTGCGTTTGCTTCACAGTGATTTTCCGGTTGTAGGCATCTGGGAATACAACACAGCTGACAACGCC
>CAMZLM010000084.1 GCA_947311485.1 uncultured Paracoccaceae bacterium | reverse complement strand
GTTTCAGGCGGAATTGCGCAAAGAACTGCAAGCCAAAATTTCCGGCCCTATCGCCAAACACGACACATGGGCCGGCAAGGCCCCCGAAGGCCATATCCTGAACCGATTTACCGAGGCCGTGATTGAAAACATCAGCCAGTCGCTGGCCCAGATCGAACCCGAAGAATTCGACGCCGCCTGCGCCCTGCTGGCCGATCCCGACCGTGCAGTTTTTGTGGTAGGTGGACGGATCACACGGGCGCTGGCGGATTACTTTTATCTGCACATGCAGGTGTTGCGGCCACGGGTAACAAACATCCAGTCAATTTCCAACGCTTGGCCGCATTACCTGCTGGACGTGGACAAGGGCGACGTGGTGGTGATTTTCGATGTGCGCCGCTATGAAAACAGCACCCTGAAACTGGCAGAAATGGCGGCGGACAAAGGTGCGAAAATCATCCTGTTCACCGATCAGTGGCGCTCGCCGATCAACAAACTGGCGGATATCTGCTTTGCCAGCCCGATTGTGGTGCCTTCAGCGTGGGATTCAAACGTCACCCATATGTTGCTGTTGGAAACCGTCATCGCCAAAGTGCAGGAACACACGTGGCCTGAAACCCGCGAACGCATGGAAACACTGGAAGTCATGTTCGACCGCACACGGTTTTTCCGCAAGTTTACGTAGGGTGCGTGGTTCCCACGCACCGTTGGCCACAAGCAAAAGGTGTGCGGGGGCCGCCCCACAGATCAGGCCCCGTAAGGCACCCAGATATTTTTGACATTGGTGGCATGGCGTAAATACTCGCGACCTTCGCCCTGTGTCCGGTCCAACCAATCCCGCGCCTTGCCATCATTAACCCATGTCCGTTTCAGACTGGCAGCAGAGGCCGCTTCGACCATGGCTGCCCCTTCGGCGCTACCATGATACCAAACCGAATCCACCCCGTAATGATCCGCCAAAACCTTGGCCAGCTCATCCTTGGCCCCTGTCACGATATTCACAACACCCGCCGGTAAATCAGAGGTATTGAACACCTGATACAGATCCATCGCCGCCAGCGGATGCGGCCCGGAAGGCACCATCACCACCCGGTTGCCCATGGCAATCGCGGGTGCCATCAGCGACACCAACCCCAGCAGCGGCATTTCATCGGGACAAATTAATCCGATCACACCAACCGGTTCTTGCATGGCAATCGCGACCGAACGTTGCGGCACGCTGTGAACCGCGCCATCGTATTTGTCGGCCCATGCACCATAGGTGAACAGCCGGTCAATGGTGGCCTCTACCTCTTGTGCGGCCTCTTTGGCACTGGCCCCTGTCATATCCGTAATACGGCGGGCAAATTCATCTGCCCGCGCGGTCAAATTTTCGGCGATGAAGTAAATCACTTGCGCACGCCCGTGCCCGTTCATACCGGCCCAGCCTTTAGCCGCTGTAGCGGCCTCCACCGCGTTGCGGATATCCTTGCGGCTGCCTTTGCCCACATGGCCCAGCAGCACACCTTTGGGCGACACAACCGGCGCGGAATAACCGCTATCGGGGCGCGCCTGTTTGCCACCGATATAGTTCTTCGGCGTCCGGTCCAGCCCCTCGGCCCGTGTTTTGACCTCGGGCAGGGAAATCCGCTTCACCGGCTTCAGCTTGGCCGTAAACGCCGGTTTCACATATTCGAACAGCCCTTCGCGCCCGCCCTCACGGCCAAAGCCGCTCTCGCGGACGCCGCCAAAACCGGCAGCGGCGTCGAACTGGTTCGAACAATTGACCCAGACCACCCCCGCCTTGACCTGCGGCGCGATATCCAGCGCCAGATTGACGTTTTCCGTCCACAAAGTCGCCGCCAGGCCGTAACGGGTGTTATTGGCCAGCGCCACCGCCTCGGCCGGAGTGCGGAAAGTCATGCTGACCAGCACCGGCCCGAAAACTTCTTCTTGCGCCAGCGTGGCGGAACTCTCGACATTGCACAGCAGCGTTGGTGGGAAAAAACAACCGTGGTTGGGCAACACCTGATCCGACTGAATCAGCTCGCCGCCTTCGGCCACACCCACAGCCACCATATCGCGGATCCGCTGCAACTGCACCTCGGAGGCCACGGCCCCGATATCGATGCTCTTGTCCATCGGATCGCCCACCCGCAATGTATCCATTCGGGCGCGCAACTTGGCGATAAACTTGTCGGCGATCGGCTCTTGCAACAGCAGGCGTGAACCGGCACAGCAGACTTCGCCCTGATTGAACCAGATCGCATCCACGACCCCCTCTACCGCGCTGTCCAAATCGGCATCATCGAACACCATAAAGGCGGATTTCCCGCCCAGTTCCAGCGTCAGCTTCTTACCCGAACCGGCGGTGCGTTCACGGATCAACCGGCCAACGGCGGTGGAGCCGGTAAAGGCAACCTTGTCCACCCCGTCATGTTCCGTCACCAACCCACCGGTTGTACCATCGCCGGTCACAATATTGACAACGCCCTTGGGGACACCCGCTTCCACACACAGCTCCGCAAACAGCAGCGCCGACAAGGAGGTGGTTTCCGCCGGTTTCAACACCACCGTATTCCCCATGGCCAACGCCGGCGCAACCTTCCACGCCAACATCAACAATGGAAAATTCCACGGTATCACCTGACCGGCGACACCCACCGGCACATAACCGGCCATTTCGCTGTCCATCAACTGCGCCCAACCGGCGTGGTGATAAAAATGCCGCGCGACCAGCGGGATATCCACATCGCGGCTCTCGCGGATGGGTTTGCCGTTGTCGAGCGTTTCCACAACCGCCAACAGGCGGGAGTGTTTTTGCACCAGCCGCGCCAGCGCATAGAGCACCCGCGCCCGTTTGGCCCCGTCTTTGGCCCAAGGCCCCTGCGCCTTGCGCGCGGCGGTCACAGCCTTGTCGACATCGGCATCGTTGGCCTGTGCAATTTGCGCCAGAACCACGCCGTCCGCCGGATTGAGTGTGTCAAAATACCCGCCATTCGGCGTGCAAAACGCGCCGTCAATGAACAGGTTGAAACGGTGGTCGTTGCGTTCCAGCCAGGCCATTGCCTCGCTATTACTCTCGGGGGCGATGCCATATTCCATGCTGTCTAGGATCTCTGAAATTGTCATTGTTTTAACCAATCGGATGGCGGAAATTGGCCGAATAACGACCGGTTACATGGTGTTCAAGCTGGCGTTCGATATCGCCGAGCAAGGACGATGCGCCAAAGCGGAACAGGTTGGGTTCCAGCCACGGGCGGCCCAGTTCTTCTTTCATCAGGGACAGATAAACCAGCGAATCCTTGGCCTTGGAAATCCCGCCAGCAGGTTTGTAACCGACCGAAATGCCGGTGCGTTCGCGATATTCCCGAATGGCGCGCACCATGGTCAGGCTGACGGGCAAAGTGGCGTTAACGCTCTCCTTGCCTGTCGATGTCTTGATAAAATCCACACCGGCCATCATACACACCAGCGACGCACGCGCCACATTGCGCAGGGTGCCCAGTTCGCCGGTGGCCAGAATAGCCTTGATATGGGCATCACCACAAGCTTCGGTAAATTCGCGCACTTCGTCATAGAGCGCCTGCCAGTTGCCCGACAACACATGCCGGCGCGAAATCACGATGTCGATTTCCTGCGCTCCGGCAGCTACAGATTCGCGGATTTCCTGCACCCGCAACCGATAGGGGGACAGCCCCGCCGGAAAGCCGGTAGAAACGGCGGCCACGGGGATGTTCGTTCCCTCCAGCGCGCGGCGGGCAGCGGGGATCATTTCGTGATACACACATACGGCCCCCGTGGTGATCCGCCGATCACCCAGCCCCAGCGCGTGCAAAATATCAGGTCGCACCGGATTGCGCGCCTTGGCACACAGGCGTTTAACCCGTTGTTCGGTATCATCACCCGACAGGGTGGTCAGATCCATGCAGCTGATCGCCTTGATCAACCACGCGGCCTGATGGTCCTTTTTCACAGAACGCCGCGCACCATAAGTGGCGGCGCGCCGTTCAATTGCCGACCGGTTGGCGCGGGCATCCATGACCCATTCCAGATCAAGCGGCAGCCCCGGATTGCGGGGATGACCTGCCACCGGCAAGTCGTGAGGGTTTATCGAAGTATTCATGTTTTTCGGCCTATCATATCCAGAAAACTTTTGCCATTGGGGCCAGCTGCCACGCCCAAATGGGCGCTGACCGAGGCCGACATATCGGAAAACAGATGTTTGCCAAGGTTGACCGGCTCCGCCGCGCCCAACCGGATCAGGATCGGTACCTGCTCGCGGGTGTGATCGGTGCCCTGCCACGTGGGATCATTGCCGTGATCCGCCGTCAGGATCAACAGATCATCCGGTTTCAGGCGGGCGATGACCTCGGGCATGCGGGCGTCGAATTCCTCCAGCGCGTTGGCATAACCCGGCACATCGCGCCGGTGGCCGAACTCGCTGTCGAAATCAACGAAATTGGCAAACAGAAAACCGCCGTCCTGCAAATCATCCATGGCGATCAGGGTTTTGTCCATCAAGGGCATGTTGCCAAAGGCTTTGCGCACCTCGCCCACACCGCGATGGGCAAAAATATCGCCGATCTTGCCCATGGTGATTATGTGGCGACCTGCGGCAGTCAGCCGATCCAGCACGGTTTCGCCGGGGGGCGGCATGGCAAAGTCACGCCGGTTTCCGGTCCGCTCGAACCCGTTCTGCGCATCGCCAATGAAAGGGCGGGCAATCACACGGCCAAGCGAAATAGGATCCACCAGCTTGCGCGCGATTTCGCAGACCTGATACAGGCGTTCCAGTCCGAAGTGTTCCTCATGCGCTGCAATCTGCAAGACGGAATCCGCAGACGTATAGCAAACCGGCGCGCCGGTTTTAACGTGTTCCGCCCCGAAATCCTCGATCACGGCAGTGCCGGAATAGTGGCGGTTGCACAGCATCCCCGGCAAATCGGCCTGTGCCGTTAGATCACGCATCAGGGATTCGGGAAACGCGGGATTTTCATCCGGAAACACGGTCCAGTCAAAGGTCACCGGCACACCCGCGATTTCCCAATGCCCCGATGGCGTATCCTTGCCGTTCGAGGTTTCGACCCCCACAGCAAATGGCGTTTCAGAGGAGGCTTCCAACCCCGGCGGCAAGGAGCCTGTAGCCTCGGCACAAGCAGCCCCCAGTCCCATAGCGGTCAAATGAGGCAAGGAAAGAAGCCCTTTGCGCAATCCAGCCCGATCCCCAAGGCCTTTGGCACAGGCCTTGGCAATATGGCCGACGGTGTCAGAACCAAGATCCCTGTATTCGGCTGCATCTGGCGCACCGCCAATACCAACCGAATCCAGAACAAATAGAAACGCGCGGCTCATATATCTATTTTCCTTATTTTGGGTATCTCAGACAAAACTGCAGATCATCCATTTTCACGATTTACGATATTTTCTCTAAGACAGTCGCATCTTTTGCCGGGATGCCATCACCGATCACATATGCTTGCAGCAATTCCGCCTTGGCGGCCTCAAAGGCAGCTTCCGAAGCGGCATGAATCTGGGCGATCGGCATATCGCCAACAGCAGAACCGACACTTGCAAGATGTCGAAACCCGACAGATAAGTCAATGGTATCGCTTGCTTTTCGGCGTCCTCCGCCCAAATTGACCACGGCCACACCCACCGCACGTGCATCAATCCCTGTCACCACGCCGGCGGTTGCCGCAAAGACATCACGCACCACCGGAGCCTGCGCCAGATAGCGGGACGGGTTTTCGACAAAATCAACAGGTCCACCAAGGCCAGCCACCATTTGGCCAAAGACCTCTGCCGCCCGACCTGATTGCAAGACCTGCCCAATCATCCCTACCCCCAAGGCAGAATCCGCCGCCACGCCGCATTGCGCCAACAGCTCTCCGCCCAGCGCACAAGTCACATCCCAAAGCCGTGGATCCACGGCATCCCCAGTCAAAAATGACACCGCATTGGCCGTTTCAAGAGCATTGCCCGCAGCAGAGGCCAAAGGCTGGTTCATATCCGTCAACAATGCGGTGGTTTTGCAGCCTGCCCCGTTTGCCACCTGCACCAGAGCCTGCGCCAGCGCGCGGGCGTCCTCTGCCGTGGCCATAAACGCGCCATTACCGCATTTTACATCCAGCACCAAAGCCTCCAGTCCGGCGGCCAGTTTTTTCGACAGAATGGAGGCCGTAATCAGGTCGATTGACTCCACCGTCGCGGTCACATCGCGC
The DNA here is from genome assembly GCA_947311485.1 of uncultured Paracoccaceae bacterium. Taxonomy (GTDB): domain Bacteria; phylum Pseudomonadota; class Alphaproteobacteria; order Rhodobacterales; family Rhodobacteraceae; genus Amylibacter. The sequence goes on along the minus strand of CAMZLM010000084.1, from coordinate 29,931 downwards.
ACCGCATAAAACCGTTTGTCAGCAGGGGCAATATCGCCGGTCTGGCCGATAATGGCACAACCCACATCACGAATAACCTTGCGAAACAACGCGATGTCCGGTTGGCTCGCATAGCCGGGGATGGCGTCCAGTTTATCCAGCGTCCCGCCCGTATGCCCCAAACCGCGTCCGGATATCATCGGCACCGCCGCACCACAGGCGGCAAGGGCCGGGGCCAGCATCAGCGACACATTATCCCCCACACCGCCGGTTGAATGTTTGTCCACCACAGGGCGGTCCAGGTCCCATTGCAAGACATCGCCGGAATCGCGCATTTTTATGGTTAACATCACCCGTTCATCCAGCGTCATCCCGCGAAAGAGCACTGCCATGGCAAAAGCCGCCAACTGTCCTTCGCTAACACCGCCAGAGGTAATCCCCTGCACTATAAAGCTGATTTCAGCTTCGCTCAGTGCCTGTCCATCACGTTTTTTGCGGATGACTTCCTGTACCAGCATATCGCATTCCTAACCCGCAAAACCGGCGGCAAAACCGGTAATCAAATCGACGAAACGGTCCTTGATCCGATCCGCCTGCGCCTTGGTCTGGGCATGGCTGAGCGCCACATCCGACATGCCGGCAGCGTAATTGGTGATCGCAGACACAGCGGCAACCCGCATGTCAAAATAACGTGCCAGAATGGTTTCCGGCGCGGTGGACATGCCGACCGCGTCTGCCCCCAACATGCGCACCGCATTGATTTCTGCAGGTGTTTCGAATGTCGGGCCGGAAAACCACGCGTAAACGCCGCTTTCCAGTGTGATCCCTTGCTTGGTGGCCACATTTTGCATTTGCACCCGCAATTCCGGATCATAAGCATCGGTCAAATCCACAAAACGTTTGTCGCCCTGCACCCCGATCAACGGGTTCGGACCAGACCAGCTTATGTGGTCTTCGATCGCCATCAGGGTTCCGGGCGGCATGTGTTCACGTGTGGAACCCGCCGCATTGGACAGGGCAATGGTCGAACACCCCAGCACCGCCAACGTTTCCAGCGGCGTTTTCATCGCGGCCGCATTGCCGTGCTCATAATAATGCGCGCGCCCCGACAACAGGATCACCCGCGCCCCGCCCAGATAGCCGCAAATCAGCGCGCCCGAATGGCCGGAAACACCGGACACGGGAAAGCCTTCAAGGTTTTCAAACGGAATTTCAACGGCATCCTGCACCCGTGCCGCCAGATCCCCGAGGCCAGACCCCAGCACAATCGCCAAGCGGGGCGGTTCGGTTCCGGTTTTGGAACGGATAAATTCGGCAGCAATTTGGGCCATGGGATGCTCCTGTCTGGTCAAAAAGAATACGGGCTTCGCCAGCCAGCCCCCTTCTGGCGAAAAATATACCATATAGTAAAATTCATCCAGTGCAATCGGCTAAATCATCTTGTGCATCCCGATATCGCGGGTGCTGCCCAATTGCCCGATAATTTTGCCCCGCAAATCAACCATCGTGGCCAGCCAGCGATCATAATCGGCGGTTTTGAACTGAATGAACTGGGCCACTTCCGGATGGGGCAGGATCAGGAATTTTTCTTGTGCAACCCCCTGCAAAATCACCTCTGCCACAGCGTCCGGTGACAGGACGTTGGGCGCATCGGCCGGCATTTCGCCGGATTCATACCCCAGCAAAGGCGTGGCCACATATTGCGGACAGACAACCGACACCCTTACCCCATCATTTGCGTGACTGATTGCCAGCGATTCTGCAAACCCGACAGCGGCATGTTTGGTGGCGGAATAAGCCGCGTTGCCGATCTGGTTCAACAGTCCCGCCGCCGAGGACATCTGCAACAGATACCCACTGCTGCGTTCAATCATTTCCGGCAACACCGCGCGCGCCGCATAGACGTGCGACATGACGTGAACCTCCCAGTTCAACTGCCAGTCCGCATTGCTGGCAGAGGCCGCGTGGTCCGGCTCCCAGCGGCCCAGACCCGCGTTGGAATAAAACAGATCGACCGGGCCGAAACGGGCACGGGTTTCATCGACAAGATGCAGGATGTCCGCCTCCTGCGTCACATCACAGCGCAGGCCAAGCCCGCCGATTTCCGCACCAACCACAGCTGCCTTGTCGCCATCCAGATCCCCAATCACCACATGTGCGCCCTCGGTCGCAAACCGGCGCGCAACTGCGGCCCCGATGCCTTGTGCGCCACCGGTAATGATGACAGTTTTGTCTTTCAGTTGCATTTTATCCCCTTTTTCGCCGCTTTGGCCCTGTCCTGCGCGAATCCCCTTGCGGGGGCGCGCCTGTTTTTGCACCATAGGCCAATATCTTTTGCGATGAGGAGTCTTCTTTGGCGACAACTGCCTTGCCTTCGGCCCACACAGTGCCGGAACTGACATTGGAATTCCCGAACAACCGTCTGTTGATTGATCTGTGCGGGGAATTTGATCGCAACCTCACCCACATTGAATCCGCCCTTGGTGTGCAACTGCTGCACACGGGAAATTCCATAGCCATTGTTGGCGACGCCGAAGGGGCCGATCGTGCCGCCGAGGCCCTGCGCACGCTTTATGCCCGCCTTGAGCAGGGCAAAGAAGTCGAACCCGGCGATGTGGACGGGGCCATCCGTCTGGGGCGTTCCGGCGATGGTACTCCGACACAAAAAGGCGACCAGCTGGAAATGTTCAAGGGGGGACGGCTTGAGATCCACACCCGCAAAAAAACTGTTGAACCGCGAACCGTGACGCAAAAACAATACGTAGAACAGTTGTTTGACAACGAGCTGGTGTTCGGGCTTGGCCCTGCGGGTACCGGGAAAACCTATCTGGCGGTTGCTGTGGCGGTTTCCGCCTTTCTGGAGGGGCACGTCGATAAAATCATATTGGCCCGCCCCGCAGTGGAGGCTGGCGAACGTTTGGGATTTCTGCCCGGTAACATGAAAGAAAAGGTCGATCCCTACATGCAGCCGCTCTATGACGCGCTCGGGGATTTCCTGCCCGGCAAACAGGTGGCCAAGCTGATCGAGGAAAAACGCATCGAAATTGCGCCACTGGCCTTTATGCGTGGGCGCACGCTTTCCCATGCCTTTGTTTTGCTGGACGAGGCCCAGAATGCCACCACCATGCAGATGAAAATGTTTCTGACCCGCATGGGTGAAGGTTCGCAAATGGCCATTACCGGCGATCCGAGCCAGATTGACTTACCCCGCGGCGTGCCATCGGGGTTGGTCGAAGCGGCCAAGGTTCTGGACGGGGTCAAAGGCATCGGCTTTACCCGTTTCAAAGCCGAAGACGTGGTGCGCCATCCGATGGTGGCACGGATTATTCGGGCCTATGACAAACACAATGCCTGAACCCGACATCCGGATCGAGGACAGCCGTTGGCAGGCAGTTGACCTGCAAGGGCTGGCCGAACGCTGCTTTGCAACCGTTTACGCGGATCAGGGTGTGGATGCGGCCTTTGGCATCAGCATTCTCGCCTGTGACGACAAGAAAATAGCCGCATTGAACGCGGATTTTCGTGATAAGCCGACGCCGACCAATGTGCTGTCATGGCCTGCGTTTGACCTGCTGCCGGAACAGGATGGCGGCGCGCCAAAACCACTACCCACACCGGAATTCGATGCGGAACTCGGCGACATCGCCCTGTCCTACGATACCTGCGCGCAAGAAGCCGCCGACGGAAATATCCCGTTTGAACAACATCTTTGCCATCTATTAACCCATTCTTGCCTACATTTGCTGGGCTATGACCATGAAACCGATGCAGATGCAGCACGGATGCAGGGAATCGAGACAATGTTACTTGTCAGCATGGGGTTTCCTGACCCATATTAACCCTTGGTGCAATTGGGCACCGTTTTTTGGATAGGAGCCATGGGCGACACAATCGAAGGATCTTCTATCGCAGCGCATAGCGCGCACAGCGATGACGACGGCAAAAGCTTTTTCTCCCGTTTATTTGGCGGCAGCAAAGCAGATACCCCCCCTCCACAGACAACGCAGATGGGAACGGCAAACCTGCCGACCGGTGATCTGCGCAATCTTTATACCATGCGGGTCGAAGACGTGGCCGTGCCGCGCGCCGACATCAACGCGGTGCCGATAGACATCTCCTTGCCGGATCTGATTTCAATCTTCCGCGATACAGGAAACACCCGCCTGCCGGTTTATGCCGATACGCTGGACCAACCAAAAGGGTTTATTCACCTCAAGGATGTGGCCCTGAAACACGGGTTCAATGGCGGCGGAACCGATTTCGACATGGAACAGATGTTACGCCCGATCCTGTTTGCACCACCCTCGATGAAAATCGGGGTTTTGCTGCAAAAAATGCAGGCAGACCACATTCACATGGCGTTGGTGATCGACGAATATGGCGGTGTGGACGGGCTGGTTACGATCGAGGATCTGGTGGAACAGGTGCTTGGCGACATTAGCGACGAACACGACAAGGCCGACGACGCCCAATGGCACGAAGAACGCCCCGGGGTTTATTTGGTTCTTGCCCGCACCGGATTAACGGCATTTGAAAAAGTTTTGGGGACAACCCTGCTTGATGATCCGGACGAAGAGGAAATCGACACCCTTGGCGGGCTTGTTTTCATGCTGGCCGGACGTGTGCCGGCAAAGGGTGAAATCATTCCACATCCATCCGGTTATGAATTTGAAATCGTCGACGCCGACCCGCGCCGGATCAAACGCATGCGGGTTTGCCGCTCTGACACCGGTTAGGCAGGCCTGATGCCCCCCAAAGACATGCGCCCCAAAGTAATCCGTTACCTGACCACCGGCTGGCGGCTGGCCGCGCTGTCGGGGCTAAGCGGGCTGGTTATGGCGTTGGGGCAGGCCCCTTTGTCCCTGCCCTTTGGCCTGTTGGCGGCCCTACCCGCATTAGGGTGGCTGTTTTTAAATAATCAGGGACGCAAAGGCGCATTTTTAACCGGATGGTACGCGGGTAGCGCCTATTTTGCTGCCTCCATTTACTGGATCATGGAACCATTTTACATCGAGGCCGATGTCTTTGGCTGGATGGCCCCGTTTGCATTGTTTTTCATGGCGCTCGGGTTGGCCTTGTTTTGGGGGACAGGTTTTTTACTCGCCTCTTTTGCCCGGGGAAAACCCGTGCTTCGCCTGGCCGCGCTGGCCGCAGCCTGGACACTGGGTGAATTTTTGCGTGCCCATATCCTGACCGGTTTTCCTTGGGGGCTGTTGGCCTATGTCTGGTCGGAAACCCCGCTTTTTCAACTCCTTGCCTTTATTGGGCCACATGGCTTGGGGTTTCTGACCCTGATCATCGGCTTTATCCCGCTGGTGGTGTCGCGCAATATCTGGTTTGGTGGCAGCTATGCGGTTTTGCTGGTGGCATTCCTGTGGTTGGGGGGGCAATGGCGCATGTCGGCTCCGCAGCCGCTGAGCGATATACAAGTGCGCCTGATACAGCCCAACGCCCCCCAGCATCTGAAATGGCGTGCCGATATGGTGCCGGTATTTTTCAAACGCGCGATTGATCTGACCCGCGCCATTGCACAGGAACGTCGCCCCGATGTGGTAATCTGGCCCGAAACCTCCATCGCTTATCCGCTAGAAGAAGAATCCATTGCCCTGCAACTGGTGTCCCAAGCCGCAGGTCCCGACACCCAAGTGATCGCCGGAATACAGCGGCGCCAAGACAATAGTGTTTACAATTCGATGGTTTATCTTGATCAAGTGGGGGGCATTCTGGCAGTTTACGACAAACATCACCTCGTACCTTTCGGTGAATACATTCCGCTGGGTTCCTTGCTGTCGCGTTTTGGCATTAGTGAAATGGTGGAAACCAATGGCTATGGCTTCGCCGCGGGCAGTGGCACCCGCATCATCAAGGCCAGCGGCCTGCCCGATTTCTTGCCACTAATTTGCTATGAGGCCATTTTTCCCGGGCTTTCCCAACTAGGCAACCAGCGCCCGAAATGGTTGCTGCACATCACAAATGACGCGTGGTACGGCAATTTCGCCGGCCCACAGCAGCATCTGGCACAGGCCCGTGCGCGCGCCATCGAACAAGGCTTGCCGTTGGCCCGCGCCGCCAATACCGGCGTCAGCGCGATGGTTGATCCCTATGGCCGCATTTTGGCGCGTATTCCGCTTAATAAAGCCGGATTTCTCGACGTGAAACTACCAAAACCGCTTGGCAGAACGCTGTATTCCTACCTCGGTGAATGGCCGTGGCTGCTGCTAACCTTGCTGATCGGTGCAATAGTGAGTCTAAAATATCGCAAGTCCAAGGAAATAACCCTGCCTTAATTTAGCCATTGACCCTGTGTATCAGGGCTTCTACTGATCCCTATCAATGCGCCACAACGGCTTCCTGACGTGGCGAAATAACCAATTGGAGCACCACCATGTCCCGTCAAAACTATCTGTTCACTTCTGAATCCGTTTCAGAGGGACACCCCGATAAAATCTGCGACCGCATTTCCGACGCCATTCTTGACGCTTTCCTAAGCGAAGAAGAAATGGCCCGCGTCGCCTGTGAAACCTTTGCCACCACCAACCAGGTTGTGATTGGTGGCGAAGTTGGCCTTTCTTCCCGTGCCAAACTGGACGAATTCCTAGGCCGTGTAGATGGCATTGTGCGCGATTGCGTACAAGACATCGGCTATGAACAAGACGGGTTTCATTGGAAAACCTTGAACGTGCATAATTTCCTGCACCCGCAATCTGCCCATATCGCACAGGGCGTTGATAATGACGGCGCAGGCGATCAAGGCATCATGTTTGGCTATGCGGTCAATGAAACCGACGCATTGATGCCGGCCCCGATCCAGTATTCCCACGCAATCCTGCGCAATCTGGCCGCAGCCCGAAAATCCGGCGACCTCTCGATGCTGGGGCCGGACGCCAAATCCCAGCTTTCGGTCCGCTATGTGGACGGTAAACCGGTTGGTGTAACCTCTGTTGTGCTGTCGACCCAACACCTTGACGATACAATGACATCCGAAGATGTACGTGCCGTGGTCGAACCCTACATCCGCAAAACCCTGCCCGAAGGCTGGCTGTCTGCCGATACGGAATGGCACGTAAACCCGACCGGTAAATTTGTGATCGGCGGGCCCGACGGTGACGCTGGTCTGACCGGACGCAAGATCATTGTCGACACTTACGGCGGTGCAGCCCCCCACGGTGGCGGCGCGTTTTCCGGCAAAGATCCAACAAAGGTAGACCGTTCCGCCGCCTATGCCGCCCGTTATCTGGCGAAAAACGTGGTTGCGGCCGGGCTTGCCGATCGCTGCACCATTCAGCTCAGCTATGCCATTGGCGTTGCCAAACCGCTGTCGATTTATTGTGACACACATGGTACCGGCAAGGTCCATGAATCCGCGATTGAAAAGGCCGTTGAGCAAGTCATGGATCTGACGCCACAAGGGATCATCCAGCATTTGCAGCTGACACGCCCGATTTATGCCCGCACCGCGGCCTATGGCCATTTTGGCCGGAACCCGGCAGAGGATGGCGGCTTTAGCTGGGAGAAAACAGATCTGATCGAGGCCCTGACAAAGGCCGTATAAGCCGACGATCACTCCAACTTGCACTCGAAAAATGGCGTAGCATGCAGATGTTACGCCATTTTTTGTGCCTTCGCACTAAACTGTCAGCTTTCTGTCATTTGGCCTGCTCTAGAACAGCAATCACGCGACCGACTCCCGGCGCTTCTTTGATGTGAGTAAACCAGTGCAGAATCCCTCCTCTACGCAACCCGATACTCCGGCCCTTATCCCGGTTTGGGATCGCTTTGTGCGCTTGTTTCACTGGGGGTTGGTCGCAACCATTCTGATTGCCGGCACGACGGGATTTATTCTCGATGCCAGCTGGATCAATTTTCACGTCTGGAGCGGCGCAACCGCGGCGGCCTTGTTGATTACCCGAATTATCTGGGGGTTTTCCGGTGGTACCTATGCACGCTTTTCCAGCTTTGTAATGGGACCACGCGCTATCCTAAGCTATTTCAATGCCCTGCGAAACGGCACCGACAAACGTCATATCGGCCACAACCCGTTGGGGGGGGCCATGGTGTTGGCCCTGATCGCAACCATACTCGGCATCACGGCAACGGGAACTTTTCTGCTGGGCGGTGTATTGAAAACCGGCCCCCTGGCGGCACTGGTTCCCTATGCTGTGGGCGATATTTTCGGCGAGCTTCATGAAGTATTGGCAATTTTATTGTTGGTCCTCATTACCGCACACGTAGGCGGAGTTGTTTTCGAAAGTCGTCGCCACAAGGAAAATCTGGCGCAGGCCATGATTACAGGTGAAAAACGCCGCTCTGCCGAGGATGTCATTGCTCCCAAGCGCAATGCACAGACCGTTTTGGCAGTGGTCGCCGCTGCCCTGACCCTCGGCAGCGGCGGGCTGGTTCTGGCCATGCTTACAAGGACCATCCCCGCAAATATGCCCGTGGCACAGATAAATCCGCTTGTGGCCGAGGAATGCTCCGATTGCCACATGGCCTATCATCCAAGCCTGTTACCGGCCAAAGACTGGGAACTGATTGTAAATACGCTCGAGGACCACTTTGGCGAGGATGCATCGCTGGACGAGGAAACCACCACGGAAATTCGCGATTGGTTGATGGCCAATGCCGCAGAAACCGCAGACACACGCCCGGCGCATGTATTCAAATTGGCCCCCAAGGCCAATGGCCTGCCCGGTTCCATCACCGACACACCTTTCTGGCAGGAACGCCACGAAGAGCTGTTGGAAGATAAAACAATCTTTGAGCGCAAAGGGATCCGCAGCAAATCAAACTGCGTTGCATGCCACAAAGACGCCGAAGCCGGGCTGTTCAGCCCGTTCCAGATCAACATCCCCAAGGAGTAACCCCATGAAACGCATTGCCCTCGTCATTGCCCCCTTGTTGATTGCCAGCGCCGTAGCCGCCGGCAATACAACCCCCCAAAAACTGATGAAAGGTTTTGAATCCCAAGCAGGGTCCAAAGCATCGGCCTCTGCCGGCAAAAAACTGTTCACCAGCAAACATACAGGCGGCAAGCCGGACACCCCGAGCTGTATCACCTGCCACACCACCAACCTGAAGGGCATGGGCCGGACCCGCGTTGGAAAACCCATTGATCCAATGGCAATTTCCGCCAATCGCAGCCGCCTGACCGATCAAAAGAAGGCGGCGAAATGGTTTCGTCGCAACTGCAAATCGGTTCTCGGGCGCGAATGCTCGGCCAAAGAAAAAGCCGATATCATTGCCTATTTGCTGAGCATCTAAGAAAGGACCGCTCCTATGACACTTAAAACAAAATCCATCTTCGCTATGGCCGCCTTTGGCCTGTTCAGTTTTGCCTCTACAGCCATGGCCGATAGCGACGAATACTTCCCGCCAGTCAATCATCCGCTGGCCAAACAAGAATGTTCCGCCTGCCACATGGCATTTTCGGCTTCTTTCCTGCCGAAACGCTCTTGGCGCAAAATCATGAAAAACCTCGACAACCACTTTGGCGAAGATGCGTCACTGGATGCTAAGGACGCCAAGGATATCCGCAAATGGCTTGAAGCAAACGCAGCCGATACCGGCGGCGGCCGCACTTGGCTTCTGCGCGGTGTTTCCAGCGGGGAAACCCCGATGCGCATCACCGAAATGCCATGGTGGCAGCGCCAGCACAACAAATGGGAAGTCAGCGCCCGCTCCTTCAAGAAAGCCGGCTCCAAAGCCAACTGCGTTGCCTGTCATCGTGGCGCGGACCGCGGCTATTTCGAAGATGATTGATCACATTCGTCAACAAGGGGCTTGACCCCGGGCCGAGCCTTGGCGACAAGCTCGGCCCATGACAGAAAAACCCACACCCCGCCCCCACCGTAATTTTTATGGCCGCCTCAAAGGCAAAGGCCTGCACGATAGCCACAAACGTTATCTGGCAGAAGACCTCGGTGCCCTTGCGCCCAAAGGGGTCAGCTGGGAAGAAAACCCCGACCGGAACCCGCTTGATCTGACGACCCTGTTCGGGGATCGCCCCGTGTGGCTGGAAATCGGGTTCGGGGCCGGTGAGCACATGATCCATCAGGCGATCAATAATCCGGACGTGGGTATTATCGGCTGTGAACCCTACATCAACGGGGTCGCAACCTTGCTCGGTAAAATCCGCAAGGCCGGCGCGCAAAACCTCGCGGTGCATCCCGGCGATGCGCGCGACATGATGGATGTTTTGCCCGAAGGGTCGATCGACAAAGCTTTTCTGCTCTACCCTGATCCCTGGCCCAAGAAACGCCACCACCGACGCCGTTTTGTAACGCCTGAACATCTGCAACCGCTGGCGCGTAGCCTGAAATCCGGTGCCATTCTGCGCGTAGCCACCGATATTCCCGATTACGTGCGCCAAACGCTGGAACAGATCACCGCCATGCCGGAATTCGACTGGCTGGCCGAAACCGCCACCGATTGGCGCGAACCATGGGATGATTGGCTGTCAACGCGCTATGAACAAAAGGCCCTGCGCGAAGGCCGCACACCGCATTATCTCACGTTTCGGCGGCGCTAACGGGGAAACAGGCCCGTTTTATTCGCGGATTTCATCCGCCCCGACACCCCAAAACCGGGCCTTTTCAACCCAGCCCTTGACGCCCTGCACGCTTAATTCACACCACTGAAAATTGCATGTTCCCAAGCGCGCAATCACACCCCGATCCGCAAAAGCCCGCGTTGCCGCCGCCGCCGTGGGTTTCATGCGAAGCTGCACCTGTTTATCCAGAATTACCACCGTGCGCACGCCGGACAGCAGCGAGTAATGCATCCAGCCACCTTGCCCTTCACTATCCTGAACACGGCGCCAATTATCATACTCTGCCGTCACTTGCAGCGGCATGTTCTCGTGTTTGTAAACCCAGTCGATCCGGTGCGTCAGGCTCGGCCCCCGCCGTACATTGCCCTCGCTCGCCTTCATCGACACAAAACGCGGCAGAGGCAGATTTGTGACCGGCCCCTTGCCCGCGGCGGGTTTCCCCCCCGCCAATGCGCCCCCGGCCAGCAGTACAGCCGTTATCGTTACAATCACCCGAAAAATCATTTGCCTGTCTCGCCACTCTGAAAAACGCGCATTTTTTTGCGCATGGGGTCTTTCACCTTGCCCCTCTGGATTTTTTTGCCACAATAGGGAAAACAAATCCAGAGGTCATTGCCCGCCATGTCTGCCAAAAAACTTTCTGTTGTCGTAACGCGACGTTTGCCCGAACCCGTTGAAACCCGCCTGTCTGAACTGTTTGACGTGCAATTGAACGATTCCGACACGCCCTTTACCCGCGAACAACTGGTGCAAGCGGTAAAAACCGCCGATATTCTGGTGCCAACGCTGAACGATAAAATCGACGCGGGCCTGTTGGCGCAGGCCGGTGAAAACCTGCGGCTCATCGCCAATTACGGCTCCGGTGTCGATCACATCGATGTCCAAACCGCCCGCCAGCGCGGTATTCTGGTATCCAACACCCCCGGCGTGTCCTCCGATGACACCGCCGACATCACCATGGCCCTGATGATGGCCGCCATGCGCCGTGTGCGCGAAGGTTCGATCCACATGCAACAGGGCGACTGGTCCGGCTGGTCACCGACCGCATTCCTCGGTACCCGCCTTGCCGGTAAACGCCTCGGTATTCTTGGCATGGGGCAGGTCGGGTCCGCCGTCGCGCGGCGCGCCAATGCTTTTGGCATGCAGGTGCATTACCATAACCGCAAAAAGGTCCACCCCGATACAGAGGCCGCCCTCAACGCCACCTACTGGGAGAGCCTGGATCAAATGCTGGCACGTATGGACGTGGTTTCCATCCACTGCCCAGCGACCCCCAGCACCTTTCACTTGTTGAATGCCCGCCGGATCAAGTTGATGAAACCCTCGGCTTTTGTCGTGAATACCTCACGCGGCGAAGTCGTCGACGAAAACGCCCTGACCCGTGCGCTGCGCAACAACGAACTCGCCGGTGCCGGCCTTGACGTGTTCGAACATGGCAACGAAGCAAACCCACGTTTACGCAAGCTCGACAACGTTATGCTCCTGCCTCATATGGCCTCCGCTACACTGGAATCGCGCCTTGAAATGGGTGAAAAAGTCATCATCAACATCAAAACCTTTGACGATGGCCACCGCCCGCCGGATCAGGTTGTTCCGGCAATGCTGTAAAATGGCTTCAAGGGAAGCGGGGCAAAATCCCCCGCCCCTTTACGGCTGACCACACACCGCACAATCCATGCGTTTGTTAACCTTTACTTTGCGGTTTTCGCTATACAAGGCATCGTACATTAGCATTTCGCCGCGTAAAACCTGCCCCGCACCGGTTATCATTTTAATCGCCTCTGCCGCCATCATCGCCCCGACAACACCGGGCAAAGCCCCCATGACACCGGCCTCCGCACAGCTCGGCGCAAGCCCCACTGCCGGTTCCTCTGGAAACAGGCACGCATAACAAGGCGTGCCATGTGCCGGATCAAAAACACTCAACTGCCCTTCCCATTGGCTAATAGCCCCAGAGATCAGCGGCTTGCCCGCGGCCACACAGGCGCGATTGACCAAGGCGCGGGTGGCAAAATTATCGGTACCATCCAGCACCAGATCGAATTCAGCCACTAACAGCTCTGCATCTTGAGACCCTAACCGCCGGTTAAAACACTGCACCTCGACAAATGGGTTAAGCTGTTTCAACCGCTCCTGCGCAGCAAAAACTTTGGGCTTGTCAATGTCGGCTTCCGCAAACAAGACCTGCCGTTGCAGGTTCGAAGCACTGACCACATCGTCATCCACAACCCCGATCGCCCCCACACCGGCCCCCGCCAGATACATCAACGCCGGCGACCCCAATCCGCCAGCCCCGACCACCAGAACCCGCGCTTTGCGCAGCTTTTTCTGACCCGCACCGCCCACTTCGCGCAACACAATGTGGCGCGCATAGCGTTCCAGTTCGGCATCACTCATTTTATCGGATTTCATCGGTTCATCCTGTTTTGCCCGCCGTTTCAGCCGCCCCACCCCAAAGGCATACAGACCAACACCGCCACCAACAATGACAAGGATCAACCAAGCACGTAAAGAACCACCCGTCGCCCGTCGCAGTGGATTGTCCATTGGCAGTGTTACCTGAACCAACAACACAAACATCAGGGCAATGACAACAACCGCGCCCATCGCCGCACGCGACGCACCCAGAAACCGCAAAATCACCAAGGCGATACCGACCAACAGCAGTGTAAAAAACATTACCCGCGCCCCGTAGAGCCAAACCCGCCGGTGCCACGTTCTGTATCCCCGAGTGCTGCGCTCAACTCCCAACGCGCCTGCACCACTGGCGCAAAAACGATCTGGGCAATCCGCTCGCCATGTTTCACTTCGAACGCAACATCCCCGTGGTTAATCAAAATCACCCCAAGCGGCCCGCGATAGTCGCTATCAATGGTGCCCGGCGCATTCACCAACGTCACCCCGTGCTTGAGAGCCAAACCGGAACGTGGCCGGATTTGCGCCTCGAAACCCACCGGAATTTCAAGCCGCAGCCCCGTCGGCACCAAGGCCCGCGCCCCCGGGTGCAAAAACAGTGTTTCCGTCAAATTCGCCCGTAAATCCATTCCCGCCGCACCGGCGGTTTCATAGGCCGGCAAGGCCGGCACCGGATCCGCATCTTTGCAAAAGGAAACCTTTACCACCAAATCAGCCATCCCCTAAAACCTCCGCTATTTTTCCCGCCAACTTACGCGCCACATCATCCTTGCTCATGCGGGGCCAAACATCCGCTGCATCTGCCGAAATCACCGTCACGGCGTTTTCGCTGCCCCCCATAATGCCGGTTTCCGGTGACACATCATTGGCAACGATCCAGTCACACCCCTTGCGTTTCAATTTCGCCGTAGCATGGGCAATCACCGTATCCGTTTCCGCCGCGAATCCGATAACCAGCTCGGGGCGCCCCTTTTCCAGCTGGCTCACTGTTGCCAGAATATCCGGATTTTCGGCAAACTCCAAAACCGGTAGCCCGCCCTTGCCATCCTTCTTGATCTTGCGGTCAGACGCCGAGGCCACCCGCCAATCGGCCACAGCTGCGGCAAATACCGCCCCGTCCGCCGGCAGGGCGGCTTGTACAGCCGCCATCATTTCCGCCGCCGTTTCCACCTGAATGATGTCACAGCCCGCCGGCATCGGCGCACTGGCGGGGCCGGTTACAAAGCTCACCCGTGCGCCCAGCGCCACCAGTGCTTGTGCAATTGCCGTACCTTGTGCGCCACTCGACCGGTTAGCGATATAGCGCACCGGATCAATCGGTTCATGGGTCGGTCCCGAAGTCACCAGAATATGCCGGCGCGCCAAGGGGCCGTTTCGCAATATATCAGTTGCGGCTTCAATAATCGTGGGAACTTCGGCCATCCGTCCCGGGCCGACCTCGCCACAGGCCATGTTACCCACATCCGGCCCGACCACAGCGATTCCGTCCCCCTGCAAGGTTTCCAAATTACGCTGCGTCGCCGGATGTTCCCACATTTTCACATTCATCGCCGGCACAATCAACACCGGCTTATCCGTTGCCAATAACAACGTCGTGGCCAAATCTCCGCCAATCCCCTGTGCCATCTTGGCCATCAAATCAGCGGTCGCTGGCGCGACAATCACCAGGTCCGCTGCGCGCGACAACTGAATGTGGCCCATTTCGGCCTCGTCATCCAGATCAAACAATTCTTGAAAAACCTTCTCGCCGGCCAATGCCGATACCGACAACGGCGTCACAAATTCACTTGCGGCCCGCGTCATCACCGGCACCACCCGCGCGCCTTGTTCCCGCAACCGGCGGATCAAATCCAGACACTTGAACGCAGCGATCCCGCCACCAATCACCAATAAAACCGAACGCCCGTGCAACATCTCGCACTCCTTTAGCAACCTTCCCCGCAGATGTAGCCAGCCCGGACCGGCAAGGCAAACAAAATGGGCGGAACAACCGTCCCGCCCATTTCGAATTCGTTTCAGTATTCCAGCCGAAGGCCCGAAAGTTTTATACTTCAGCGGCCATAAGTTCGGCATTTTCGCCTGTGTTTTTCGCCAGAAGCTTCTTCAACTTGCCCAAAGCAGCCGATTCCACCTGACGTATCCGCTCTTTGGACAGGCCCAGTTCCTCGCCAATACTGCCCAAGGTACGCGGATCCTCAATCAACAAACGCTGCGAAACGATATATTTTTCGCGATCGCTCAGCTCGCCCATCGCATCATTCAACCAGCCGCGCAGGGTCGCCAAATCCCGCTCACGCGATACCATTTCCTCGGCTTGGGGGCTGCTATCGGCCAGTGTATCCTGCCATTCACGCCCTTCGTCTTCGGTTGATTGGCGCGCATTCAGCGAAAAATCGGATCCGGCCAAACGCCCCTGCATCATTTCCACATCGCGTAGCGGCACACCAATTTCTTCGGCAACCATTTCGCTTAGTTTATGCCCCTCAAGGGTTTCTCCACGTTGTGCGGCTTCGCGTTCCAGACTGGCTTGCACCCGTTTCAAATTAAAAAACAGCGATTTTTGGCTGCTGGTGGATCCGGTCCGCACCATCGACCAGTTCCGCATCACATAATCCTGAATCGCGGCCTTGATCCACCATTGCGCATAGGTCGAAAAACGAAAGCCTTTTTCCGGATCAAATTTTTCCGCAGCCTTCATCAGGCCAACACCTGCTTCCTGAATCAAATCCGGCATCGGTGCGCCATAACGGCGAAATTTTCCGGCCATTGAAACCGCCAGCCGCATATAGGCATTGATCAGTCGGTGCAACGCGGCCTCGTCCCGGTCATCGCGCCAGGCACGGGCCAGCCGCATTTCTGTTTCTGCGTCCAGCAATTCTGCTTTCATCGCCTTTTGGCGAATGTCATGTGTCGTAACGTCGTCCAAAGGCATGAGTTTTCCCTCCTCATCGAGATATGAATGGCTGGTTTTAGCCTTGGTTACACGTTACTACGGATCAACTCCGACATTGGATCAAAAGGGTGTGTAAAAAAGGTGAACCTTTCTCGATTAACTTTGGTGCTGGGCGGCGCGGCTTCCGGTAAATCGCGTTTTGCCGAAACTATGGCGACGGACAGCACCCTGCCCCGTAGCTACATTGCCACGGCACAGGCATTCGATGACGAAATGCGCGATAAAATCACGAAACATCAACAAGATCGGGGCGACAACTGGCGCACAACAGAGGCACCGCTAAACCTCTGTCAAGCGCTGCTGTCGCAACCCGAAAACAACGTCGTTCTAATTGACTGTCTCACACTATGGCTTTCAAATTTATTAATAGCAGAAGAAAATACGGCAAAAGCCGGCGAAAACCTGCTCAAATCCATAGCGCAACGCACCAGTCCGGTGATTTGTGTCAGCAACGAAGTTGGCCTTGGCGTGATTCCCGACACGCCATTGGGGCGCAAATTCCGTAACGCGCAGGGGCAGCTCAATCAGGAAATCGCCGCCCGCGCCGATCTGGTGGTTCTGGTCACCGCCGGCATTCCGCTCGCACTCAAGGGAACCTTGCCATGACCCGTTTTTGGTGGGTGCGTCACGGCCCGACCCATATCAACGGCTTTGTCGGTTGGAGCGATGCTCCTGCTGATCTTTCTGATACTGCCACTCTTGCGCGACTGGAGGCCTCCCTCCCGCCCGAAGCACTGGTGATTTCCTCGGATTTGCAGCGGGCCGTCAAAACCGCCGATGCTATTTGCGGTTCACGCAAAAGGTTGCCCCATGACCCCGCCCTTCGGGAAATGAATTTCGGCGATTGGGAAATGAAAGACTTTAGGCAAGTAAGCGACACAGACCCAAAACGGGCCCGCGCCTTTTGGGAAAACCCCGGTGATCATGCGCCGCCAAACGGCGAGAGCTGGTCGCAGACCGCCGCAAGGGTTAACGGCGCAGTCACCCGCCTGATTGCCGAACACCCCGATCGGGACATCATCGTTGTGGCGCATGTGGGCGTGATCCTGACCCAGCTGCAACAGGCCAGCACTATGCCCCCTGCCGCGGCGATGTCCTTTGTCATAGACAACCTTTCGGTCACGCGGCTCGACCACCTCGCGCCGCAATGGCGCGTCAAAGGCGTTAATCACAAACCCTGATTGCCGCCATCACAAATCGGCATTTGCCTTGGCGTATTTCGCGCGCATACTGGGCGAATGATTTATGAACTCGCTATCGCAGATAAAATATACTCCAGCTGGTCGCTGCGCGGCTGGCTGTTGTTCGCCCGGTTTGACATTCCGGTAAGTATCCATTCCGCCCGCATGTATTTACCGGAATTTACGGAAATGTTGCAGGGGTTTCGGCCTGCCCGCCTTGTGCCGGCGATGAAATTTGACGACACCGTGGTCACCGACACCCTTGCCATGGCCGAAACACTCGCCGAACAAAATCCGGACAAAAATATGTGGCCCAATGCACCCAAGGCCCGGGCTATGGCTCGATCCCTTGTGGCGGAAATGCACTCCAGCTTCGGTGACATGCGCAACGACTGTACCATGAATTTGCGCCGCTATTATCCGGATTTCCAGCCATCGGACGGCGTTCTGAAGGATGCCAAACGCGCCGAAACGCTTTGGGCTATGGCGCGGGATGCATTTGGTGCGGGTGGGCCTTGGCTGTTTGGTGAATACTCGATTGCCGACGCCTTTTTCGCGCCTTTGGCCACCCGTTTCGCCACCTATAATTTGCCGCGCACGCCTCTCGGCGACGCCTATATTCAATCCCACCTAGCGGACGAAAAATTCCGCCAATGGCGCGCTATGGGATATGCGCAGAACTATCTGCAACCGGGATATGACACGGATTTGCCCCAAGGTGACTGGCCCGGCCCCGCCCCGCTTGATGCACAGGCCAGCGATGGCCCGTCGATCAACGCACAATGCCCTTATTCTGGCGAGAATGTCACAGATTTCCTGAAGTACAACGGCCGTGTTTATGGATTTTGCAACCCGTTTTGCCGTGACAAGACTCTTGCAGATCCGGCGGCCTGGCCAAAATTCATGGCGCTTGTTGCGAGAAGTTAACTAAAAATAAACCATCCCGCGTCTAGCGTTAACCAATTCACATGCGGGGCGGGATGGTTACACGCACATACACAGTTGCCTTTCACGGGGTCGAGGCCCGTCTGGTAGAGGTCCAATGCGCCTTATCCCCGGGCTTGCCTGCCTTTCAAATCGTTGGTCTACCGGACAAGGCTGTCTCCGAGGCCCGCGAACGGGTGCGCGCCGCGCTGAATGCAATGGCTTTAGCGCTGCCTTCCAAACGCATCACGGTCAATATGTCACCCGCCGACTTACCCAAAGAAGGATCACATTTTGACCTGCCGATCGCTTTGGCATTGCTTGGGGAACTCGGCGCGGTTCCCAAAGACGAGGTCGAGCGGCTGGTGTCACTTGGCGAGCTGTCGCTCGACGGAAAGCTGATCCCTGTCATCGGGGCTTTGCCGGCTGCATTGGCGGCGGCACAGGCGGATTGTGATTTGGTCTGCCCCAAGGATTGTGGTGCCGAGGCCGCATGGGTTGGCGCGGTAAAGGTCACCGCCCCTTCCAGCCTTTTGGCCTGTATGAACCATTTCCAAGGAAAATCCACCTTGCCCCCCGCCCAGCCGGGGGAGGTGAGCCTCCCCACGCAAACACGGGATTTATCCGATGTCAAAGGACAGGAACGCGCCAAACGTGCCCTTGAAATCGCCGCCGCCGGACGGCACCATTTCTTTATGGTGGGGGAACCCGGTTCGGGAAAATCCATGCTCGCCGCCCGTTTGCACGGATTGCTCCCCCCGCTTGATGCGGACGAGGCGCTAGAAACCTCGATGATCCATTCGCTTGCCGGCTTGCTCGACCAGGGTGGCATTTCCCGTGCCCGTCCGTTTCGCGACCCGCACCACACGGCCTCTATGGCGGCAATCGTTGGCGGCGGGCGCGGCGCAAAACCGGGGGAAATTTCGCTGGCCCATAACGGCATTTTGTTTCTGGATGAACTGCCGGAATTTTCCCGCCAAGTGCTGGAAACCCTGCGACAGCCGCTTGAAACCGGAACCGTAATGGTGGCGCGTGCCAATGCCCATGTGAAATATCCCTGCCGGTTTATGTTGATCGCCGCCGCCAATCCGTGCCGTTGCGGATATCTGTCCGATGCATCGCGGGCCTGTGCGCGCGTGCCTGTTTGCGGGCAGGATTATCTGGGTAAAATTTCCGGACCGATGATGGACCGTTTTGATTTGCGCGTCGATGTGCCGGCGGTAGCGGTTTCCGATTTGTCTGCGGCCCCGGCGGGCGAAACCAGTCAAACCGTTGCCGAAAGAATCGCCAAGGCCTGGACCGTGCAAAAGCATCGTTTTGCAGAGGCACCCGGCGTCCGGTTAAATGCCGATGCCGAAGGGGCATTACTTGAACAAATCGCCGCCCCCGACCAAGAGAGCACAGAACTTTTGAATACGGTTGCGGACCGGTTCAAGCTCTCTGCTCGCGGCTACCATCGGGTATTGCGGGTTGCGCGGACCATTGCCGATCTGGATGCCGCAAAAACCATCCGTAAACCGCACATCGCCGAGGCCGTCAGTTATCGTTTGGTCAGCGCTGTGCCTTGATGAATTCAGCGACATCTTTCAAGGCAGCGCGGGCTTCTGGAATATACCCAACCATCATGTGCCACACATGAAACCCGCCGGACCAACTGCGCACCAGCACATCAGCGCCTTGATCCAGCAAACGGGTTTGCATCGCCAATGTGTCATCCCGCAGGATTTCCTGATCGGCGACATGGATCAACACCGGCGGACAATCCGGAAAATCGGCAAATACGGGCGACACTGCCGGATCTGCCGGATCCGCCCCGTTTAAATACATCTGGTCCATCTCTGCAATGCGGGTACTCACCAGAACGGCTTCGCTTTCGGCGTGGGATTTGATACTGGCACCAGCATGGGTGAAATCAACGACCGGACACAGAGCAAAAGCACAAATAGGTTTGGGCAGCCCTTCTTTGGCCAGACGGGCCAGTAACGAAAACACCAAACCGCCCCCTGCACTATCACCGCCAATAATAAAACGCGCCGGATCGCGCCCCTGTGCAATCAGGCTGCGATAGCAGGCGATGATATCCTCGATGGCAGCGGGAAACGGGTGTTCCGGTGCCAAACGATAGGCGGGCAAAACGGCTTCGCTTCCCAACTGGCGACACAGATACGCCACCAGGTGTTGGTGGGTGTCCGGACTGCCGGCGACATATCCGCCACCGTGGATGTAAATCAGGGTATCGCTGTTTTGAACCGGCCCACAGGACACCCATTTCACCGGAGCTTTTCCCAAATGGCCGTTGCGATAATCCGCCAAGGGCGGCGAAATATGGCTACGCCGGGCATGGCGTTCAAACCCCTCGCGCAGGTCGGGAACCTCCTTAACGGATGATAGCCAACGTTTTACAAAATGTCTGGAAAACCAGCTAAATCCGCGCAACTGCCACGACATCATCGGGCGACCCGCCGTTCGATGGCTTGCCATATCATTTCGGCCACATTGGTCCCGTCAAAGCGTTCCAGTTCCTGAATACCCGTGGGCGAGGTTACGTTGATTTCTGTCAGATACCCGCCAATCACATCAATACCGACAAAAATCTGGCCTTTTTCCCGCAACAACGGCCCGATCGCCGCACAAATTTCAAGATCCCGCGCAGTCAGGCCGACTTTCTCGGCCCGCCCGCCAACATGCATATTGGATCGGGTTTCACCTTTGGCGGGGACGCGATTGATTGCGCCAACCGGTTCGCCATCCACAAGGATTACACGCTTGTCACCCGCGGACACATCCGGCAAGAATTTTTGCGCGATCAGTGGCTCGTTGTTGATGCTTGTGAACAGCTCATGCAGGGAATTCATATTGCGATCATCCGGCCCCAAACGGAAAACACCGGCACCGCCGTTGCCATAAAGCGGCTTGAGAATGATATCGCTGTGCTTTTTCTTAAACGCCTTTAACGTCTCCAGATCACGCGCAATCGTGGTTGGCGGGGTTAAATCCGGGAATTGCAACACAAGCAATTTTTCCGGATAATTCCGCACCCAGGTTGGATCGTTCACCACAAGTGTTTGCGGATGGATCATATCCAGTAAATGCGTAGAGGTGATATACCCCATATCAAACGGCGGATCCTGACGGAGCCAAACGACGTCCCAATCCGACAAATCAATTTCTTGCATCTCTCCCAGAGTGAAGTGATTCCCCACCTCCCGACGCACGTGCAAAGGCCAGCCACGGGCGGTTACGCGATTTTCCTGAAAGGCCAGTTTGTCCGGCGTGTAATAAAACAGGCTATGCCCCCGTTTTTGTGCCTCTTCCGCCAACCGAAACGAACTGTCCGCGTTGATATCCACCCCGTCAATCGGGTCCATTTGAAATGCGATTTTCAGAGCCATGAGTGTTTGCCTTCATTTACACGAGCATCAATTGACAGCCTTGAACAAAGTTCCGCTGCCTTTGATATATACATGGCCTAGACCCAAAGGTGTTTCAACGTCTGTTATGGACTATTGGCAGATAAATGCGCCCGGCAATACCTTTACCCGACCGGCCGCATCCACCAATGCCGCATCAAACCGGCAATCAACATCCAGCGTTTGGGCTTCTTGCGCCAAATACTGCAAAGCTGCATTTTGAATGCGCTTTTGCTGGCGCGGCGTAATACGTGCCGCTGCACGGTCAAAGGTTTTGCTGTTCTTGACCTCGACAAAATAGAGCTTGTCCTGATGGCGGGCAACAAGGTCGACTTCACCGTGTTTCGTCTTCCAACGCCGCTCAACCACCTCGAACCCGTTCCGTGCATAGGCACGTGCCACGATTTCTTCTGCGGCCAAACCTTTCAGATAGGAAGTTTTTCCAGTCATATCTATCCCGTCCACAAATTGACGAAAATCGCTTATTTCGCCTCTTTCAACTCCAAGGCCCGCGCATATGCGAGCTTTTTACTAATACCTAACTTTTCGGACACTTCCTTGGCAGCATCTTTAACCCGCAAGTGCGTCAAAGCATCTTGTAATGCCCTATCAATATCCTCCTGCTCTGGCTCCTTGGTGATCGGCGGTCCCAATACGACCACAAATTCTCCACGCGGATTAGGGATATCCTGATAGGTCGCGCACACCTGTTGCAAAGTGCCACGATGCACCTGTTCAAATTTCTTGGTCAGCTCCCGACAAACAGAAACCTGCCGTTCTTGTCCCAGACTATGCACCATATCTATTAATGATCCCTGAATCCGTTTGGGGGATTCATAAAATACAAGGGTTGCATTGATATCAACGAGTTCAGCAAAAAACTTTTTACGCGCATTTGTTTTATTCGGCGCGAATCCGGCAAAATAGAATCGGTCCGTGGGCTGCCCGGCAACAACCAGCGCCGCCAACAGCGCAGAAGCCCCCGGAGCCGCCAAAACATCTACCCCTGCGACAATTGCTTCGCGACACAGATCATACCCCGGATCCGCCAGCATAGGCGTGCCGGCATCCGACACATATGCGACCGATTTTCCGGCTTTCAGGGCTTCCATAATCACTGGTCTGGTCCGCGGTGCATTATGATCGTGATAAGAAACAAGCCGCCGATCTCCCAGTGAAACGCCATGAATATCAAGTAATTTCTTGGTATTCCGTGTATCTTCGGCTGCCAGCATATCTGCCATTTTCAGGATGTCCAACGCGCGCAATGTGATGTCACGCGCCGTCCCGATCGGCGTTGCGACCAGATGTAATCCCGGGGCTGGTTTACCAACATTCATTCGCTCATTATCCTATATTTCAAACAGACCCGTTGATTTCAGGCTGGCCAGACCTTAGCCTTTTGGCACATAAGGTCCATGAGTGACCAGTCTGATATGGAGGGGGCCATGGCCATTACACATCTAACCAAACGATTTTTCGCAAAACTCATCGGCGGTTTTGCTTTTTCACTACTGCTAAGCGCTTGTATTGATACCGGTTTGACCTCTCAAGGGCCAAATGTGAACACATCCAAGCCCGTGGTTGTGGCCTTGTTGGTGCCATCGGGCAGCGGCAATGCCCAGCAGGATGCCCTCGCCGATAGTCTGGTCCGGGCGGCAAAACTGGCCATATCCCAGATGCCGGAAAGCAAGATTGACCTGCGGGTTTATCCGACCGCCGGCAACGCAGCCAAAGCAACACAGGCTGCCCAGCAAGCGCTCTCAGACGGGGCCAAAGTCTTTGTTGGTCCGTTGTTTGCCGAAGCGGCCAATGCAGCCGGCACAGTTGCAGCCACCAAAGGCATCAACGTGCTAAGCTTCTCCAACAATCCTAATATCGCCGGCGGCAACGTGTTTATCCTCGGGGATACGTTTCAAAACGCGGCCAACCGGATCGTCGGCTATTCTGTTGCCAAAGGGCGGCGCAATATCGGGGCGATTACCCGTGCCGACGCCGCGGGCGAGGTTGCCATCGAGGCGGTCAAATCCGCAGCGGCACGCAACGGGGCAAACTATGTGGGTGCCGCGCGCTATCAGCTGAACACAGAAAGCGTCATCACAAGCATCAAAGGAGCCAAGCAATTGATCGCTTCGGGCGGTGCCAATGCGCTGGTGCTGGATGCAGATAGTGCGGGTGCCCTGCCGGTATACGCACAGATGTTGCCTGAACAGGGTATCACCGCACAATCCATTCAACTGATGGGGCTGACCCGCTGGGACCGGAGTTCGGCTCAGGTTCAGGGCACCCCGGGCCTGCAAGGCAGTATATTTGCAATGCCGGATACCGCCGCAACTGCAGTTTTCACCCAGAACTACCGTACCGAAAACGGTCAAGCTCCACATATTCTGGCCGGCAAGGCCTATGACGGCATGCGGGCTGTGGGCACATTGTTGAGTTCCGGTGCAAGTGATGCGCTCACCCGCAACAAATTGGTCCGCTCTGCCGGTTTCAGCGGCGCAAACGGCGTGTTCCGGCTGTTACCGGATGGCACCACCCAGCGGTCGCTGGCGGTTGCCGAATTCCGCGATGGTAAAATCTATGTTGTAAGTCCTGCACCGCGAGGTTTCGGTGGTTCTGGCTCCTGATAAATCCCCGGAGGGGATCGACACCGGGGCGCTGATTTGCGCCCCGGAAGACATATTCAATACCGACAAAATCTTTGATGAACTGACGGCTTTGGCTGAAACCGCCAAAGACAGTCAAGAGTTGCGCAAGATGGTGGCGGAGCGGCTGAGTGCGGCCAATCAGTCCGCCCGCACATTGATTGCAGAGACCTATCGCAAACACCCGTTTCAAACCCGTGCAGTCACCCGGTCCTACACCTATCTGACCGACAATCTGGTGCAGGCAGCCTTGCACGTGGCCACAACCCTGCTGCACCCGTTGTCCGCAGAAACCAAATCCGAACGCGTATGCCTGATGGCGATCGGCGGCTTCGGGCGGGGGGAAATGGCCCCGTTTTCCGATGTTGATCTACTTTTTCTGTCGCCCGACAAGCTCTCCCCCTGGACCGAAAGTGTGGTCGAGAGCATGCTCTATATCCTCTGGGATTTACGGCTCAAGGTCGGCCACTCCGTACGTACCATTGACGATTGCATCCGCTTGGGTCGCGAAGACCTGACCATCCGGACATCGCTGCTCGAGAGCCGCTTTCTGGGCGGGGATATCCAACTGGCCATTGATCTGGAAAACAGGCTTTGGCGGCAGTTGTTCAAGGGCACCGGTCCCGAATTTGTGGCCCTGAAGCTCGAAGAACGTGCCGCGCGCCATCGCCGTCAGGGACAAATCCGGTTTCTGGTCGAACCCAATGTCAAAGAAGGCAAAGGCGGGCTGCGTGATTTGCAGACGCTTTTCTGGATTACAAAGTACCTTGGCGGGGCCAAATCGCCCCATGAAATGATCGAACAAGGCTATTTTACCCAAACCGAATATGACCGGTTTGCCGAGGCGGAAAACTTTCTCTGGACGGTACGCTGTCACCTGCACCTGACGGTGAAACGGGCCACTGAACAGCTTACGTTTGATACTCAGGTCGCAATAGCCGAGGCGCTTGGCTATCAGGATCGCGAAGGGCTGCGCGCGGTCGAGGCTTTTATGCAGGAATATTTCCGCCACGCCACCCACGTGGGCGACCTGACCCGGATTTTCCTGACCGCGCTCGAGGCCCGCCATGTAAAGCCGCAACCCTCGTTTGGCAGTCGTCTGTTGCGGGCCATTCCGTGGCGGCGTCAGGATGATGCAGCCCCGCATGGCTATAAAATAGTGCATGGCCGCCTGGCGATCGCGAGCGAGAAAAAATTCCTGTCCGATCCATTGAATTTCCTGCGTATTTTTCAGGCCGGTCTGGAATCCCAAATCCTGCTGCATCCCGATGCCATGCGTCTGATCGTGGCCAATCTGCAAATGATTGATGACGACATGCGCGCCAATCCGGAGGCCCGCGCGATTTTCCTGTCGTTGCTGCTGGACTATGGCAACCCGGAACGGGCGCTGCGCCGGATGAACGAACTGGGCGTACTGGCAGCGTTTATTCCGGAATTCGGGCGAATTGTGGCCTTGATGCAATTCAACATGTACCACCACTATACGGTGGATGAACACACCATTCAGTGTATTTCCAACCTGTCTTTGATCGAGCACGGCAAGCTGAAGGAAGACCTGCCGATTGCTTCCGGCATCCTTGAAAAAGGCGTCAACCGGCGGGTATTGTATGTGGCGCTGCTGCTGCATGACATTGGCAAAGGTCTGCCAGAGGACCATTCCATCGCCGGCGCGCGTCTGGCCGAAACCATCGCGCCGCAATTGGGGTTGGACGAAGCGGAAACCAAGACGGTTGTCTGGTTGATCCGCCATCATCTGCTGATGTCGGATGTGGCGCAGAAACGGGATTTGTCGGATCCGGTCACCATCCGTGAATTTGCCAAACAGTTAAAATCTACAACCAAGCTCAAGCTGCTGACGGTTCTAACGGTCTGCGACATTCGCGGGGTCGGGCCGGGAACATGGAACAACTGGAAGGCCCAGTTGATCCGCGACCTGTATCGCTCCACGAAAATGGCGTTGCAAGAAGGCGTTGAAAACATCGCCGTCCTGCATAATCAGGACGAAGCAATCGCCGCCCTGCGCAAAGTTTTACCCAAATGGACCAAAGCCGAATTCAACGCCATGGTAGAACGCCAGTACCCCGCCTATTGGCAGGGGTTGGACACAAAAACCCACAAGGTTTTCGCCAATCTGATGCGCAAGGCCGATGAATCCAGCATCCAGATGGATATCAAGCCCGATCTCGACCGCGATGCCACGCGGGCCTGTTTTGTGTTGCAGGACCACCCGGGCATTTTCTCGCGGCTGGCGGGGGCATTGGCGCTGGTCGGGGCCAATGTCGTTGATGCACGCACCTATACGGGCACCGACGGGTTTTCCTCCTTTGTGTTCTGGATTCAGGATATGGACGGGCGGCCCTATGAAAAGTCCCGCCTGACCCGTTTGCGCGCCATGATCAAGAAAACCATGGCCGGCGATGTGGTGGCACGCGATGCATTGAAATCCCGCGACAAAATCAAAAAGCGCGAGCGTGATTTTGTGGTACCAACGGAAATCACCTTTGATAACAGCGGCTCGGATCTGTACACCATCATCGAAGTCGACACCCGCGACCGCCCCGGTCTGTTGTTTGACCTGACCAAAACCCTGAACAACGCCAGCATCTATATTGCCTCTGCCGTGATCGCGACCTATGGGGAACAGGCCGTGGATGTGTTTTACGTCAAGGATATGTTCGGTTTAAAACTACACGCCAAGACCAAACAAAAGAAGATCGAAAAAATGCTGTGCGAGGCCATTAAACGCGGTGCCAAAGGCGCACTTGAATGAGCCGTCCGGTCAAGATGCTTTCGTCCGTGTTTACCGTGGGCGGCTGGACCATGCTGTCGCGCGTGGGCGGTTTGATCCGTGAAATGATGCTGTCGACCTTCCTTGGCGCGGGACCGGTTGCAGATGCATTTATTGCCGCCTTTGCCCTGCCCAATATGTTTCGCCGTTTTTTTGCCGAAGGCGCGTTCAACATGGCCTTTGTGCCGATGTTCGCCAAAAAGCTCGAGGCAAACGAAGACCCGCTCGGGTTTGCCCGCGATGCATTTTCGGTGATGGCCAGCTTTTTGCTGGTGTTCACCCTGCTGGCGCAATTGGCAATGCCGTTTCTGGTGCTGTCGATGAACAGTGGTTTTCTGGGCGATGAACGTTTTGACATGGCGGTTTTCTTTGCCCGCATTTGTTTTCCGTATGTGTTCTTTATTTCGCTGGCGGCGTTGTTATCCGGCGTTCTGAATGCGTCTGGCCGGTTTGCCGCCGCAGCCGCCGCGCCGGTGTTGTTGAATGTGATCCTGATTGCCACCATTGCGACGGCGCATTATCTGGACATGGACATCGGCCTTGCGCTCAGCTGGGGAGTGGTGCTTGCCGGGATTGGCCAGCTTGTTCTGGTGTGGAAGGCCGCCGCGAATGCGGGCCTGCGTCTCACCTTTAAAATACCGCATATTTCCGATGATCTGAAACGCATGTTTATCATTGCCTTGCCGGCGGGTATGGCGGCCGGCGTCATGCAAATAAACCTGTTGGTGGGGCGTCAGGTGGCTTCCTATTTCGAAGGTGCAATTGCGTGGCTCTATTATGCTGACCGGCTCTATCAATTGCCGCTCGGGGTTGTGGGTATCGCCATTGGTATTGTGCTGCTGCCCGATCTGGCACGCCGCTTGCGGGCCGGTGATGATGCGGGCGGACAAGATGCGTTTAACCGTGCCACCGAATTTGCAATGCTGATCACCCTGCCCTGTGCCGCCGGTTTGATGATCATTCCGGAACCGATCATTTCCGTGCTGTTTGAGCGGGGGAAATTCACCCATACCGATACGCTCGCAACCTCTGCTGCCGTGGCCATCTACGGGGCGGGCCTGCCGGCGTTTGTGATGCAAAAGGTCTTGCAACCGGTGTATTTTGCCCGTGGCGACACCAAAACCCCGTTTTATTACGCGGTTGCCTCGATGGTGATCAATGCGGTGCTGGCAATTGGCTTGTCTTACACTCTGGGCTATCTGGCGGCGGCGATCGGCACCACGATTTCCTCGACGTTGCTGGCTTTTATGCTCTGGTATGGCACCCGTAAAATGGGCAATGCCGCCCGCATAGATGCCCGCCTGAAACACACGGCCCCGCGCATCCTTGCCGCAACGGTGGTCATGTCCGGCGTGATCTGGGCCATGGCGCAATTTATGTCCGGCCTTCTGGCTGTCGGCGGCTGGCGCGTCGCCGCCCTTGCCGCCCTCATTTGCGCAGGTGTCATCAGCTTTTTCCTCGCAGCGCTTGTGTTTGGTGCCCTCCCCAAAGAGGGCCTCCGCGGTGCCCTTAAACGCAAGAAAGCCTCGTAATTCGCACGGCTTACCGTTTACGCAAACGTGCCAACAAATAGGAAATACCCGCTGCCTCTTTGGGGCGCAAAATTGTTGTGATCGCAAAACCGCCCACAAACCCGCTGGCCCGCGCCAGCCAGTCATTGCCCCCAAAGATAAAGTAGAAAATCACATGCAGCACCGCGAGGCTGCCAATCAGGCGAAAGGCCTGAAAGGCGTCTTCGCCCTCGTTTTGCAACCGGCCAAACAGGATCCACGTATAGGCCCCGATCAGCCCATAGGTCGGCGCATCCGCCCCCAGCAGCGCGCCTTGCGTACCAAAGAAAACCGTATTGGCCACAGCCGCAAAAATACCGCTGCCAAAAAACACCAACACAAAGACCCACGAACTCACACGTTCGCCCACAAATTTGCCCAGCGCCAGAACAAAGATAATGCTGAACAACGCGTCCCCGAAACTGACATGGATAAAGGGATAGGTCACAAACCGCATCAAATGCTCGGGTGGAAACTGCCGCGTTTCCCACATCCAGATCGCCACATTATTGGAAAACCCGAATGTACTGGCAATGCTGCCGCGCCAGCCAATCGCGGTTGGCCCGCCAATCAACCCGGCTTCGCCCAGTTGAAACAGCAGTTCGACCACCCCCATCATCAGCGCCAGCACAATGACAACGGCGGGTAACGGGTTCACGGGTGGCGCATCTGCATCAGGATCAAACATGGCGGGCCTCTTGTTGTTGACGGCGTTCTCACTTACCGCGATAAGGCAACAGCCCTTTCCAGTCCATACGGAGATTTTCAGGCGATGACTGAAACAACATTCACCCCGCGCGTATTTTCCGGCATCCAACCGTCGGGCAACCTGACGCTTGGCAATTACCTCGGCGCGGTAAAACGCTTTGTCGAGATGCAGAATTCAGGCATTCAGACCATCTATTGCATGGTCGATCTGCACGCGGTGACCGTCTGGCAAGATCCCGAAAAGCTGCGCCACAACACACGCGAGCTGGCCGCCGCCTATATCGCTTGCGGGTTGGATGCAGAAAAATCGATCCTGTTCAACCAGAGCCAGGTCTCCGGTCATGCGGAACTGGGCTGGTTGTTTTCCTGTGTGGCACGCCTTGGCTGGATGAATCGCATGACCCAGTTCAAGGACAAAGCCGGCAAAAACGCTGAAAAAATGTCGCTGGGCCTGTATGGCTACCCGGCACTGATGGCCGCGGATATTCTATTGTATCACACCACGCATGTTCCGGTCGGCGAAGACCAGAAACAACATGTGGAACTGACCCGCGACATCGCCAACAAGTTCAACCACGATTACAAAACCGACTTTTTCCCGCTTCCCGAACCGGTGATCGACGGGGCCGGTACACGGGTTATGTCCCTGCGGGACGGGTCCAAGAAAATGTCGAAATCCGATCCATCCGACAACAGCCGCATCAACATGACCGATGACGCCGACACCATCGCCAAGAAAATCCGCAAGGCCAAAACCGATCCGGAACCGTTGCCGGATAACCTCGACGATCTAAAAAACCGCCCCGAGGCGCGCAACCTGATCAACATC
>CAMZLM010000083.1 GCA_947311485.1 uncultured Paracoccaceae bacterium | reverse complement strand
GCGCGATTGAAACGAGGAGCTGCAACGCATTTTGCGCGACCTTGCGGCCACTGTAAAACTTGCCGTGCGCGGCACACTCTTGGGGATACGGCACAAATACATTCGGCTATTACGACATTTAAACACAAAAACACATGAGAAGGCATCTGACCGTCTGAGGAAGGCTAAAAGTGATTGGGAAGTTCATAAAGGAGGGAAGTAAGCACGCAGCCTATGCGCTGATTTTTGGCAAATTCCTGAAGCGCAACTCGGGCGCGCGCTTGCAAAGCTCAAAGGAAATGGCATCCTTCCTCACCCCAGCCAATAAAGGCCTGTTGATTGACGGGGCCGAGGGGCGGATATCCGAGCGCGAAAGTTTCCAGAATATATGTGTGATTGCCCGTGTTGGGGCCGGTAAAACCAGCCGCTATATTATTCCGAACGTGCTGGATAAAGCCAAACGCAAATGCTCGATTGTGGTGAATGATCCCAAAGGTGAAGTTTTTGCTGAGACCTCAGGCTATATGCAGGCCAAGGGCTTTAAGGTGATTGCGATCAATCCCGAAGACCTGGACCACAGCGCCAGCTTTAACCCCCTGCTGGAGGCCAAGACAGATATCGAGATCGAGCAGGTTGCAGAAATTCTGATCAAGGCCGGTTCTGGTGGCAGCACCAAAGACCAGTTTTGGGATAATGGCGCAATCCGGCTGATTTCTATCTTGCTGAAGCTTTTACAACGCGCAGGCCAACAAGACCCTGCCCATTACACCTTGGGCAATCTTTACCACCTGCTGCAAAATTTTGGCTCGGATGGCACCCCGCTGGATGATTTTGTTATTCACTGGGCCTATGATCCGGCAAACCCCGATGATTCCACCCTTTGGGAAGAGTGGAAAGGGGCCACAACAGGCAACAGCAATGCGGTGCAAAGCTTTGCCCTGACTGCGCTGACCTCGCTTAAAGCCTTCACCAACCGCAATCTGGTGGCGCTGACTTCGCAAAGTTCGTTTGATCTTGAGGAAATGCGCCGCACCAAGACCATTATCTATTTTATCACCCCACCCCATTTGGCCGAGTATTACGGCTTTTGGACCAGTGTGTTTTTCCGCTCGGTGTTTAACGCCTCGATGCGTAAAATGCCCGATAGGCGCACCCTGCCCCTTTATGTGCTTTATGACGAATTTGGCCATTCGATGATCCCGAGCTTTGTTTCCGTGGCCAACACTATTCGCGGCTACAAGGTCAGCCTTTCAATCGTGCTGCAATCGCTGTCGCAATTGGCTGCGCGCTACGGGCAGGATTATGCCCGATCTATTCAAGGCGGGTTTATGACCTATCTGGCCTATGCCGGTTCAGATCAGGAAACCGCAAAGTTCTTTGAGGCGATTTCCGGCAAGGTGATCGAGCTGCGTAAAAACCGCATTGAAAGCATCATCGACGAGCGCCGAGAATTTAACCTGATCAATGCTGACGAAGTGCGCCGGATTGGCGACACCCAAGCCATCATGGTCAGCGCCAATCGTCAGCCTGCCCTATTGGAAACCACACCCTATTTTGCCAACCGCAAGCTTGCCAAAATCCCGCGCCGCTTTGGGGTGGCCCGCCTCACCAGTGTTGCCCAAACCACTGTGGTAAAACGGATATCCTTGGAATGATAGATTTCTTAAGCGACCTTAAAACCGTGGGCCTGACCGCGCTGTTTAACCCAACGTTCCTGTTTTTGCTGGTTGTTCTGTTCTTTCTGGGCAAGGCAATGGGCTGGCTTACCCGCAACATTAATATCTGGAAATTTCTCACCCTGGCGTATTTCGGGGTGTTTTTGTTTCGTCCGCTTCAGGATGCGGGGCTGATAATTGGCGGGGTGTTTATTCTTGGCGTTGCCAGCAATTACATGGATTATTTCCGGAGCATATTTGGCTGGGCCGGAAACCTTGGTGATGTGGTTTCTGCGGTTCGGTATCGCAGCACGTTCCAGGACATTAGCCGCCTTGAACGTGAAATTGATGATTTGAAACGCCAGCTGCATGCAGCACAGGCAGGCAATGGAACGGCGGGGCAATCCAGCCAGCAGAGCCATTGGCGGCAGCAATCACAGGCGCGCAAAGGCAAGCAGGCGCAGGATGGTCAGGGGCGGTCCGGTGGATCAAGCTCAGGGCGGGGGTCGCAAAGCCGCAATACTGGGCGGGGCGCGCGCTCGCAAGGGTCTGGCGCGTCGCAGAGCCGCCGATCACAAACGGGGGATGGTCAAAAACAAAAAAGAAGGGCTGGATCAAGCGGGAGCACGTTTCAATCAAAGTCACGGATTAAGGATGGCCCGAGCCGTAAGGGCGGCGGCAAAGCACATACCTCACAATCTAAGGCCGGTTCTCGGAACGCTGGTGGCAGCAGCTCGAAACGGAAATATGCCAAGACGAAGCCTAATCAGAAGCAAAATACAGGACATAATACGGGGCAACAGACATCGGGCGCGCAGGGTCAGCAGCGATCATCGCAGCAAAGCAGCCAATCGAGATCACAAAGCAAAGGTCGCCAGCAGGCCGCATCGGGTGGAGGGTCGAATACAATTCGGGACCGCAACCTTCAGGTGCTGGAGCTCACACCAGGGCAAAGCTTCAGCCAAAAGGAAATCAAAGCCGCTTGGCGCAAGATGGCGTTTAAAACCCATCCGGATCGAGGTGGATCAGCCACCGCTTTTGCGCAGGCTTTGGCCGCGTACCGAGCTTTGGTATAGGCGCACTAGGCTCAGGACTCATTACAGCCACCAAATGACGGTTGCAGCAATGCAGATTGCGGAGAAGAAAGTGTGCGCACAGCGGTCATATCGGGTTGCTATGCGCCGCCCGTCCTTCAGCCTTCCGAACATGTTTTCGACCTTATGGCGTTGTTTATACAGGGTTTCATCATAAGGAATTTGGCGCTTTCGGTTCTTCTTGGGAGGAATACAGGGCGCGATCCCCTTTTCCTGCAGGCCGTTCCTGAACCAATCCGCATCATAGCCGCGATCTGCAAGAAGATTTTTAGCTGCGGGGAAGTCATCCAGCAGCTTTCTGGCCCCCGTGTAGTCCAATACCTGACCCGCCGTCAGGTGCAGCAGCACAGGTCTGCCATGACCATCGCATACCGCATGCAGCTTTGAATTCAGCCCGCCTTTTGTGCGCCCGATGTCACGGGGAACACCCCCTTTTTGAGCAGGCTGGCTGCGGTGCGGTGCGCCTTGAGGTGGGTCGCATCTATCTGCAACTGATCAGGCACGTCCTGCGATGACAACTCTTTGAAAATACGATCAAATACCCCCATTCGGCTCCAGCGGACGAAGCGGTTATAGAGGGTCTTGTGCGGACCATATTCGGGCGGCGCATCCCGCCACCGAAGCCCGCGTTTCAGTACATGAATGATACCGCTGAGAACCCGCCGGTCATCAACCCGCAGCACCCCGTGTGACAAAGGGAAATACGGCTCGATACGCGCCAGTTGTTCTTTGCTCAGCCAAAAGTGGTCCGACATGCAGTCCACCTTGTTTGGAGACATTGATTCAGAAACCTTTCAACCAAGCAAGAGATTAATAGGTCCTGAGCCTGGATTGCCCAGTAAAATAACGTGATCCGCATCGCCATGGCTGGCTATCGCGTGGGACATTGCCTGTTGAAATTGCGCAAACGGATCAAGCCCGATGATCGTTTCACCCACGCTGCGCATGTGGATGTCGGAGAAAACCAGAATTTTTTGCATGAATGGCCTCTTACGGTGTCGTGTAAGAGTGCTTTTGCGTATCCGGAATGAAAACTCTCGCCAAAACGACCTGAACCGGCGCAACAAATGTCGTTTTTATTTATTCAGGCCCTGCTGCGATACGCATCAGGGCCTGTTGTCGAATCAGGCTTCAAATTCGATCAGCAAATCCTTGGCATCCACCTGTGAACCGGCGGGGGCGTGGACTGCCTTGATGGTGGCGTCTTTCTCTGCGTGGATACCGGTTTCCATTTTCATGGCTTCGATCGTTAGCAGAAGATCACCTGATTTGATCTTTTGTCCGGCGCTGACCATCACCGACGAAATCACCCCGGGCATGGGCGCGCCGATGTGGTTGTCATTGCCCGGTTCCGCCTTGGGCCGTTTGGCACCGGTGGCCGCGATTTTGCGGTTGGTGACGCGGATGGTGCGTGGCTGGCCGTTGAGTTCGAAAAACACGCGTGCCTCGCCATTTTCATCGGTATCGCCGACGGCTTGCAGGCGGATTTCCAGCCGTTTGCCCGGGTCGATTTCGGCGGAAATTTCCTCTCCCGGGGCCATGCCATAGAAGAATGTATGCGTCGGCAAGGTACGCACCGGCCCATAGGTCCGGTGGCGGCCCATGTAATCCAGAAATACCTTGGGGTACATTAGATACCCGTTCAGGTCCTCGTTATCGACGGTAAACCCTTCCAGCTGTGCCGACAGATCGGCGCGGGTGGACTCCAGATCCACGGGTGGCATATGCGCGCCCGGACGGGTGGTGGCCGGTGTGTCGCCTTTTAGAACCTTGGCCTGAAACGCGGGCGGAAAACCACCCGGAGGCTGGCCGAGGTTGCCGCGCATCATGTCGATCACCGAATCAGGAAAGGCGACTTCTACCTTGGGGTCTTCGACCTGTTCACGGGTCAGGTTTTGCGTGACCATCATCAACGCCATGTCGCCCACGACCTTGGAGGAGGGCGTAACCTTGACGATATCGCCGAACATCCGGTTCACATCCGCATAGGTCTGGGCGACCTCGTGCCAGCGGTCCTCCAGCCCCATGGAGCGCGCTTGCGCCTTGAGGTTGGTAAACTGGCCGCCGGGCATTTCGTGCAAATATACCTCCGAGGCAGGCGCGGCGATGCCGCTCTCGAAGGCGGTGTATTGCGCGCGCACGCCTTCCCAGTAACCGGAAATTTCGCGCACGGCCTTGATATCGATACCGGTGTCCCGTTCTGTATGGGCGAGCGCCTCGACGATGGACCCCAAACAGGGCTGGGATGTGCCGCCGCTAAAGGCATCCATTGCCGCATCTACCGCATCCACACCCGCATCGGCGGCGGCAAGGATGGTCGCGCCGGCAATGCCGGATGTGTCATGGGTGTGGAAATGGATCGGCAGGCCGACTTCTTCTTTCAGGGCTTTGATCAACACCCGCGCTGCGGCGGGTTTCAGCAGGCCGGCCATGTCTTTCAGGCCCAGTAAATGCGCACCGGCGGCTTTCAGGTCCTTGCCCATGTTGACGTAATATTTCAGATCGTATTTGGCGCGGTCCGGATCAAGGATATCGCCGGTATAACAAATCGAGCCTTCGCAGATTTTGCCGCTTTCGACCACTGCATCCATGGCAACCCGCATGTTTTCAACCCAGTTCAGGCTGTCGAACACGCGGAACACATCGACCCCGCTGGCGGCGGCCTGTGCAACAAAGCCTTGCACCACGTTGTCGGGATAGTTCGTATAGCCCACCCCGTTGCTGGCGCGCAGCAGCATTTGGCTCATCACATTGGGTATTTTCTTGCGCAGGTCGCGCAGGCGTTGCCATGGACATTCCTGCAAGAAGCGGTAGGCCACATCGAATGTCGCCCCGCCCCAGCATTCCATGGAGAACAGTTGCGGCAGGTTGTGGGAATAGGCTTCGGCCACGTTGATCATGTCAATCGACCGCATCCGCGTGGCCAGCAGGGATTGATGCCCGTCGCGCATGGTGGTGTCGGTCAGCAACAGCTGTTTTTGCGCCGCCATCCAGTCTACCACCGCCTGTGCGCCTTGTTCCTCGAGCAGGTTGCGCGTACCTTTGGTTGGGGTCTCGGCCCAATTCACCGGCGGCAGCGGGGCCTTGATTCCGGCGGGGGGCTTGGGGCGGCCCTCTACGTCGGGATGGCCGTTAACAGTAATATCTGCCACATAGGTCAGAATTTTTGTGGCCCGGTCACGGCGTTTTTTGAACCGGAACAGTTCGGGCGTGGAGTCGATAAACTTGGTGGTATAGGTGTTGTCCAGAAACGTCGGGTGTTTCAGCAGGTTTTCCACAAAGGCAATGTTGGTGGACACACCGCGAATACGGAATTCGCGCAAGGCCCGATCCATGCGCGAAATCGCCTGTTCCGGTGTCGGTGCCCAGGCGGTGACCTTTTCCAGCAGGCTGTCGTAAAACCGTGTGATCACTGCGCCGGAATAGGCCGTGCCGCCGTCCAGACGAATCCCCATGCCGGTGGCCGACCGATAGGCGGTGATACGGCCATAATCGGGGATAAAGTTGTTTTGCGGGTCTTCGGTGGTGACACGGCACTGAATGGCATGGCCGTGCAATTGAACTTCGGCTTGTGAGGGCACGCCGGTGGCCTCTGCCAGCGGTTTTCCTTCGGCTATCAGGATTTGCGCGCGCACGATGTCGATGCCGGTGATTTCCTCGGTGACGGTGTGTTCCACCTGTACACGGGGGTTTACCTCTATGAAAAAGAACTCCTCTGTGTCCATATCCATCAGGAATTCGACGGTGCCGGCACATTCATAGCCCACATGGGCACAGATTTTGCGACCAAGCGCGCAGAGGGTCTGGCGTTGCTCGTCGCTCAGATACGGGGCGGGCGCGCGTTCCACCACTTTTTGATTGCGCCGCTGTACCGAACAATCGCGTTCCCAAAGGTGATAGATTTCGCCATGCTGGTCGCCCAGAATCTGAACTTCGACGTGGCGCGCGCGTTGCACCAGCCGTTCAAGGAATCCCGCATCATTACCAAAGGCAGCCATGGCTTCGCGCCGGCCTTCCAGAACTTTTTCTTCCAGCTCCTCTGGTGACATGATCGGCCGCATCCCGCGCCCGCCGCCGCCCCAGCTGGCCTTGAGCATAAACGGATAGCCCACCTTGGCCGCCATGCGGTGGACCTCGTCCATATCCTCGGGCAGCACATCGGTGGCGGGCACCACCGGCACGCCGGCCTCGATCGCGACCTGCCGTGCGCTGGCTTTGTCACCCAGCTGCCGCATGGTTTCGGCCTTGGGTCCGATGAACACCAGCCCCGCGTCGGTACAGGCATCGACGAAATCGGGGTTTTCCGACAGCAGGCCATAGCCCGGATGTACCGCGTCCGCCCCGGATAGTTTCGCCACGCGAATGATTTCCTCGATGCTGAGATAGGCCTCGACCGGTCCCATGCCTTCGCCAATGTGATAGGCCTCGTCGGCTTTGAAACGGTGCAGGCCCAGTTTGTCTTCCACGGCGTAAACTGCCACCGTCTTTTTGGCCATCTCGTTTGCTGCCCGCATAATGCGAATGGCGATTTCTCCACGGTTGGCGATCAGGATTTTCGAGAAGGTCTTCATTGGGCAGGGTCCCCTTTAAGGCTCATTTCGTATGAACGTATTATGCCGCGACACATTTGGATACAATTCGCATTTATGGGTAGTTGGTTGCGACATATTCGGACGGTATTGCGCCACGGGGGCAAAAAACGGGAACATATTGCGAACATATTCTTTATCTTACGGATTTCTGCCGCTAGATTGCCCGCATGACCGACTGGAATGAATCAGATGCCTTCGAGGCAGCCGTCCCGCTCTCGCAGCGCGCCATGTCTGCGCGACCGGCCCCTTATCTTGACGGGTTGAACCCGGAACAACGCAAGGCCGTGGAAACCATGGACGGGCCGGTGTTGATGCTGGCCGGTGCCGGTACCGGCAAAACCAAGGCCCTGACCACACGGATTGTGCATTTGTTGAACACGGGGCGGGCGCAGCCGAATGAAATTCTGGCGGTGACCTTCACCAACAAGGCTGCGCGCGAAATGAAAAACCGTGTTGGCAGCATGCTGGGCCAGCGGGTCGAGGGCATGCCGTGGCTGGGTACGTTCCACGCGCTCTGTGTGAAAATTCTGCGCCGCCATGCCGAATTGGTCGGGCTGAAATCGAATTTCACCATTCTGGACACGGACGACCAGATCCGTTTGCTGAAACAGCTGATCCGCGCCGATAACATCGACGAAAAGCGCTGGCCGCCGCGCCTGTTGGCCAGCCTGATCGACAGCTGGAAAAACCGCGCGATTACACCGGCCAAGGTACCGGTGGCAGAGGCCTCTGCCTTTAACAACAAGGGGACGGATTTATACGCGGCCTATCAAATGCGGCTTCGGGCGCTGAATGCCACGGATTTCGGCGACTTGCTGCTGCATGTGGTCGAGGTTTTCCAGAAACACCCCGATGTCCTGCAAAGATACCAACGCTGGTTCAAATATATTCTGGTGGACGAATATCAGGATACCAATGTGGCGCAATACCTGTGGCTGCGGCTGTTGGCGGCGGATCACAAAAACATCTGTTGTGTGGGCGATGACGACCAATCCATCTATGGTTGGCGCGGGGCCGAGGTCGGCAATATCCTGCGGTTCGAAGCCGATTTTCCCGGGGCGCATGTGGTGCGGCTGGAACAGAATTACCGGTCCACACCGCATATCCTTGGCGCGGCATCCGGTGTTATCAACGGCAATGAAAACCGGCTGGGCAAGCCGCTCTGGACCGACCGGCCCGACGGTGAAAAAGTCCGGCTGATCGGTCATTGGGATGGTGAAGAAGAGGCCCGCTGGATTGGCGAGGAAATCGAGAGCCTGCAACGCGGCACCCGTGGCAATGATCCGGTCAGCCCGAACCACATGGCGATTCTGGTCCGCGCCAGCCATCAGATGCGCGCCTTTGAGGATCGCTTTCTGACCATCGGCCTGCCTTACCGTGTCATCGGCGGACCGCGTTTTTACGAACGGTTGGAAATTCGCGATGCCATGGCCTATTTCCGCATTGCGGTGTCCAACGATGACGGGCTGGCGTTTGAACGCATCGTTAATACGCCCAAACGCGGTATCGGCGACAAGGCGCAGCAGACGATTAACCTCAAGGCCCGCGAAAACGGCGTGTCCCTGTTGGAAGGCGCGCGATTGCTGGTGGCCGAAGGTGGTTTGAGCGCCCGGGCGCGCAATTCGTTGCAAACGCTGGTAGAAGGGATCGACCGCTGGACCGATCTGATCCGCGAGGACCGGATCAACCATGTTGAAATCGCCCAGCAGATACTGGAGGAATCCGGTTATACCGACCACTGGAAAAAGGACAAAACCCCCGAGGCCCCGGGCCGGCTGGAGAACCTCAAGGAACTGGTCAAGGCGCTGGAGGAGTTCGAGAATTTACAAGGGTTTCTAGAGCACATCAGCCTGATCATGGAAAATGAATCAGATGACGAGACCGAAAAAGTATCCATCATGACCCTGCACGCGGCCAAGGGGCTGGAATTTCCGGTGGTGTTCCTGCCGGGCTGGGAAGACGGGTTATTTCCCTCGCAACGGTCCATGGATGAAAGCGGGCTAAAGGGCGTAGAGGAAGAACGCCGCCTTGCCTATGTGGGGATCACGCGGGCCGAAGAAATCTGCACCATCAGTTTTGCCGCCAACCGGCGGGTGTTCGGCCAGTGGCAAAACAGCCTGCCTTCAAGGTTCATTGATGAATTGCCCGAGCAACACGTAGAAGTCCTGACCCCGCCGGGCCTGTACGGGGGCGGTTTCGGTGCGGCAGCCCCGACCATGGACAGCAAAATAGAGGCCAAGGCCGCCCGCGCCGATGCCTATAATTCACCCGGCTGGAAACGGATGCAGGCGCGTTCTTCGCGGCGGGGGGCGGCAAAACCGGCGACCCCTGTGGTGATCGATGCAAAGGCCGTGTGCAGTTTCGGGCTTGGGGATCGGGTGTTCCATCAGAAATTCGGCTATGGCGCGGTGATCGCGATCGAAGGCGACAAGCTCGAGATCGCTTTTGAAAAGGCCGGCACCAAGAAGGTTGTCGCCAGCTTTGTCAGCGGTTCGGACGATATCCCGTTCTAGTCACCCGGAACTGTAATTCGTATCATTGACTAAACTTAACTTCAGGAGGTGATGCGATGGTTGGGCGTGTGGCAGATGTAGTGGAATTGAGCGATGAGGAGCGCTGTTTTCTGGAAGGTCAGGTTCGTCGGCACAAAGCGCCACGTTCGTTGTCGGACCGCTGTCGGATGAT